>JAPPMC010000202.1 GCA_028819235.1 Bryobacterales bacterium | reverse complement strand
GTACCGGTGAAGACGCCGGTTACCCGCCAAAGGACGGAAAGACCCCGTGCACCTTTACTACAGCTTGGCAGTGATGCATGGCGCGGCGCGCGCAGGATAGGTGGGAGGCGAGGAACCCGGGCCCGCGGGCCCGGGGGAGCCGGCCTTGAGATACCACCCTCGTGGCGCTGTGGATCTAACCCGGGGCCGTGAAGCCGGCCCGGGGACACTGCTTGGCGGGTAGTTTGACTGGGGCGGTCGCCTCCCAAAGAGTAACGGAGGCGCGCAAAGCTCGGCTCAGGCTGATCGGAAACCAGCCGCGGAGCGCAATGGCAGAAGCCGGGCTGACTGCGAGACCGACAGGTCGGGCAGGTGCGAAAGCAGGCCATAGTGATCCGGCGGTTCCGCATGGAAGGGCCGTCGCTCAACGGATAAAAGGTACGCCGGGGATAACAGGCTGATCCGGGCCAAGAGTTCACATCGACGCCCGGGTTTGGCACCTCGATGTCGGCTCATCGCATCCTGGGGGTGGAGCCGCTCCCAAGGGTTGGGCTGTTCGCCCATTAAAGCGGTACGCGAGCTGGGTTCAGAACGTCGCGAGACAGTTCGGTCCTTATCCTTGGTGGGCGCAGGAAACCTGAGGGGGGCTGCCTTCAGTACGAGAGGACCGAGGCGGACGAACCTCTTGTGAGCCAGCTGTCACGCCAGTGGCACCGCTGGGTAGCGAAGTTCGGAGGAGAGAAGCGCTGAAAGCATCTAAGCGCGAAACCCGGCCCGAGACGAGGTTTCCCCAGGAGGGCACTCGCAGACGACGAGTTCGATAGGGCGGATGTGCAAGCGCGGCGACGCGCTCAGCTGACCGCTACTAACCGCCCCACCGGCTTGCCCGCGACGCCTGCCCCGGAGCGGCCCGCGCCCAGAGCGGGCCCCGGCGGTCGCCGCCGGCTCCCTTCCGCCCCCTCCCGGGTGGCCGCAGCGGGGAGGCCACACCCGTTCCCATCCCGAACACGGAAGTTAAGCTCCCCAGCGCCGATGGTACTGCGCCGGCGACGGCGTGGGAGAGTAGGACGCCGCCCGGTTCCCCATTCCGCGGGCGCCCCCCCGGGCGCCCGCACTACTCAGCGCCTCTCCGGCGGTCCCGACTGAGGCCGCCCACATCTTCTTCGGAGCCCCAGCCGACCTTGTCGGCGGGAGGCCGCCGGGCGCCTCGGCCCTCCGTTCCGCTCCGCCGCCAGCGCACGGCGGCGGGCATGTGGGGTCGCCGGGACGTGCCGCCCCATGGCGCCGGTCGCGGGGATGCCGGGGCTGCGTCGGTCTCGATCCCTGGCTCGACGACGTGCCGCTTTCCGATTCGTCCGCCCGGATCCATCTTCGGCGGGGCCTCCGGGGAGGAGTCCTATCACGCCGCCTCGGCACGGGACATTGACACCGCCGGCTGCCGTCGGATATATTCGACTTGTTGCAGTCGGGAAGAGCCGCGCATCTGTCACGGTTCGCTACCGAGTGCCTGCCGAGGGGAATCCCGCAGGCCCTGCCGTGGGTCCCGCGGCGGTTCTGGAGCATGCGCGAGGGAAGTTCCCCTGTAGCCCGGTAGTCCTGTGTCCGCGCAGCCCGAATCCCCCACGCAGTCCGAACCCGCCGAGGGACAGGCCGCGGCTGCTGCCGCGCCAGCTGCGGACGTTCCGGATCTGCCGCCGGAGTCTCGGCCGGCCGAGCCCGGCGGGGCCGTCGCGGCCGAGTCCGGGGGCGAGCAGCCGCCTGCGTCGGCAGCGCCGGGCGATCCCGAGGCGCCCGCCGGCCCTTTGCCGGACGTGGAGCCCCCTTCAGTGCCGGAGGAGCCGGTACCTGCAGCAGGCGCGCCCGACAGCGCGGCGGCGCCGAGTCCCGGGGGGGTTCCGGGGGTGCCCGGCATGCCCGGACCCCCGCCCATTCCCGGACCCCCGGACCTGGCCGCCGCGGACGACGACCTGATCGACGAGTTCCTCGAGATCGAAGATCCGTCGGAACTCCCGCATATGGAGTCGGGCCCGTCGGTCTCTATCCGTCCGGGCACGCGCTGCACCGCCGTTGTCGTGGCTCTGGGCAGACAGCACGCGATCCTTTCCTTCGGCGCGAAGATCGAGGGCCAAGTGCCCCTGGACGAGTTCCGCGGCCCGGACGGAGACCTAATGGTCCAGCCCGGCCAAGAGGTCGAAGTGATGGTCGAGAGGCTGGGCGCGCCCGGCGAGTTCGCCTCCCTGTCCCACCGCCGCGTCCGCGAGAGCCGTGCCTGGGAGGTCATCCAGGAAGCCCACGCCTTGGGCACTTCAGTGACGGGCACGGTCCGCGGGCGCGTCAAGGGCGGCCTTCAGGTGGACCTCGGGGTGGTGGCGTTCATGCCCGCCTCCCACATTGACGTGCGCCCGGTGCCCGACCTGAACCGCTGGATCGGTGCGGAAGTCGAGGTCGGCGTCCTGGAGTGCGACCGGCGCCGGGGCAACGTGGTCGTCTCCCGCGCCCAGCTGCTTAGGGCCGAGCGCGAGCGGCAGATGGCCGAGGTGTTGAAGGTCCTCGAGGTGGGCAAGCCCGCATCCGGTGTGGTGAAGAACCTGACCTCGTTCGGCGCGTTCGTCGACCTTGGCGGCATCGACGGCCTGATCAAGCTGGCCGACCTGTCCTACGGCCGGGTCGAGCACGCCTCCAAGATCGTCAAGCCCGGAGACGAGGTGACGGCGATGGTGCTCCGCATCGACCGCGACCGGCACCGCGTCGGCCTCAGCCTGCGCGCGATGCGGCCCGACCCTTGGATCGGGATCGAGGAGCGCTACTCCCCGGGCCAGATCGTGCGTGGCCGGGTATCGAGCGTCAAGGACTACGGCGCATTCGTCGAGATCGAGCCCGGGCTTGAGGGGCTCATCCACTCCTCGGAGGTTGACTGGTCCCGGCGTCCGAGGCACCCCTCCAAGGTCTTCGAGGCCGACGCTGAGACAGACGCGGTCGTGATCTCCGTGCGTCCGTCGGAAAGGCGCATCGGCCTGAGCCTCAAGCGCCTGCAGCCGGACCCGTGGATTGAGCACGCCGCCAGCCTGCAGCCCGGCACGGTCCTCAGGGGAACCGTGCGCCGGATCGAGACGTACGGCCTCTTCGTGGAGATCGTGCCCGGCATCGACGGGCTGGTGCACGTGTCGGACCTATCCTGGGACTCGCGCTCGGCGCATCCCCGCGAGTTCGCCCGCAAGGGCGACGAGATCTCCACGGTCGTGCTGCGGGCCGACTCCGAGAATCGGCGCCTATCCCTGGGTGTCAAGCAGCTGCAGCCCGATTCGTGGGACCAGTTCGCCAGCGAAAACGCCGTCGGGGACATCGTCCCCGGCGTGGTCCGGCGCCTCGTGCGCTTTGGGGCCTTCGTCGAGCTGGCGCCGGGCATTGAAGGCTTGTGCCACGCCTCGCGGCTGCCCAAAGACCGATCCTCCGTGCAGCCCGGGAAGCGATTCCACTTCGAGATCATCGAGATGAGCGTCCGCAACCGGCGGGTCGGACTCCGTTGCTGCACGGACGACACGCGCGTTCGCCGGCGGCTCCGGGCAACGCTATAATCCGACTCGCGATGGAAGGCCGCCGCGACAGCCTGACGGGAGCCCGGCTGGCCCGCCACTTCCAGGCAAAGTTCAGCTTCACGAATCGGGAGGCGAAGGTCGTCATCAGCACGGTGCTGGACGCGGTCACCTCAGCGCTGGCCAGGGGAGAGAGCGTCCAGCTGCGCGGCTTCGGCACGTTCGGCGTGCGGGACCGGCCAGCGCGCTCGTACCGCAACCCCCAAACTGGCGGGACGGTCGAGGTTCCGGCGCGGCGTCGACCCTACTTCAAGCCCGCCCCGGTCCTGCGGGATCTTGCCGGGAGCCGCCCGGGCCGCCGGCGCGCGTGAGGCGCGCTGCCGCGTTCGCACCGCAATGGAGTTCCTGTGGAGCCCTTGGAGGTACCGCTACGTCAGCGGCGGCAATGCGGGGCGGCAGAGCGACCAGGGCTGTGTGCTCTGCGCCATCCGCGACGCCCGCGGCCAGGACCGTGAGGCCCTGATCGTCCACCGTGCGCGCCGCTCCTTCGTTGTCCTGAACCGCTATCCCTATACGAGCGGGCACCTGATGGTAGTTCCGTACGCCCACGTGGGGACCTTGGCGGAGGCCCCGCCTGAAGCGGCAGCGGAGCTCATGGACCTGACCCGTACCGCCGAAGCCGTCCTTCGCAACCTCTACCGCCCCGACGGCATCAACATCGGCACGAACATAGGCAGCGCGGCCGGGGCCGGCGTTGAGGGCCACATTCACATGCACGCGCTGCCGCGCTGGGTCGGCGACTCGAGTTTCGCCACGGTCGTAGGCGAGACGCGTGTGCTTCCCGAGGCTCTCTCGCTGACTTGGCAGCGCGTGCGCGGCCGCTTCGCCGCCCGTCAGGAGGGAGGCGGCGCGGCCCGCTCCGTATAATCACAGGAATGGACGCCGACCCGGCGCTGCTGCTCAAGGTTGCCTTGGCGCCTTACGCGGCGGCCTTGGCGGAAGCGCTGTACGCCGCGGTGAAGCCGCGCCACAAGCTCACCCGGGGCGGCCTTGCCTGCTTCATCGCGGCGGTCGCCCTGCACGGAGCCTCGCTCGCTCTGGACGGCTTGGAGCGGGGCCGATTCCCCGTGCAGGCGCTGCAGCAGCTTGCCTCTATGGCCTCCTTCTTCATGGCCGCCGCATTCCTTGCCGCCTATGCCCGCTTCCGCTACACGAGCCTGGCCGTCTTCGCAGTCCCGCCGGTCTTCCTGCTGGCGTTGGCCGGCGCGCTCGGGGCTGGCGCGCGCCCTCCGTCCCGCCCGATCCTGCAATGGTGGATATCCGCCCACGCGGCGCTCTTCCTGCTGGGCTACGCGGCGCTCTTTCTGGCTTGTGTCGCAGGGGTAATGTACATTCTCCAGGAACGGGCGTTGAAGGCCAAGCGATCCGAGCCGTTCTCCAACCACCTGCCCCCCTTGGGCAAGCTCGACCAGATCGGGTACAGCGCCCTCGCCGCCGCCTTCGTCCTGGTGACGCTGGGCCTCATAGCGGCGTCAGTGTGGGCCTTTGCAAAGTGGGGCCCGAGTTGGATCGTCGACCCGACCATCGCCCTGGCCCTGCTGACGTGGGCGATAACCTTCGCAGTGCTCCTGAGCCGCCTTGCCGTCGGCTGGCGAGGCCGCAAGGGTGCACGCCTGGCCATCGCCGGCTTCTTCTGCGCGGGGCTGACGTGGATCGTCAACAGCGGCGCGCACACTTTCACGGGCCAATGACCATCCAGCTCGTGGGCATGAGCCACAAGACGGCCCCGGTCGAGGTTCGCGAGAGGCTTGCCCTCAGCGACGAGGGCGCAGGTGCCTTGGCGCGACAGCTGGCCGAGTCCGGGGAAATACGCGAGGCTCTCGTGCTTTCGACCTGCAACCGGGTCGAGTTCCTCGCCAGCGGCGAGCCGGACGCGCTGCACCGCGCGGTGATGGTGCGCTTCGGCGGTTCGGTGAACGGTGCCGGGTCGCTGTACCACCTGACCGGCCGCGAAGCCGTGCGGCACGTGTTCCGCGTGGCGGCCAGCCTGGACTCGATGGTGGTCGGAGAGCCCCAGATCCTTGGCCAGGTCAAGGAGGCCTACCAGCGGGCGCGCGCCTCCGGAGCGCTGGGGGGCCCTCTCGACAGCTTGCTCTCGACCGCATTCCGGGTGGCCCGCAGGGTGCGAAACGAGACCGAGATCGGCAGGATGGCCGTGTCGGTCAGCCATGTTGCCGTGCAGTTGGCGCGCAAGATCTTCGGCGATTTGGACGGCAGGGACGTGCTGCTCGTCGGGGCTGGCGAGATGGCCGAGGCGGCCGCCCGCCAGCTGCGGGCCTCCGGAACGTCGCTGAGGGTGACCAACCGCACCTTTGCCGGAGCCGAACGCCTGGCCGCTGAGTTCGGGGCTGCGGCCGTGCCTTTCGAGAGGTTGCTGGAGCTGCTCCAGACTGTGGACATCGTGGTGTCCTCGACCGGCGCTGCCGGATTCATTCTCTCCCGTCGCACCGCGGAGGGGGTGATCGCCTCACGCCGCAACCGGCCCATCTTCCTTGTGGACATCGCCGTCCCTCGCGACATCGACCCGCGCATCAACGAGATCGACAACATGTTCGTGTACGACATTGACGACCTCCAGCAGGTCGCGGCCTCAAACATGGAGGCCAGGAAGCAGGAGGCCGAGATCGCAGAGCGCATCGTCGATGACGAGGTGGACAGGAGCCTGCGGCGCCTGCGGGCTCGCTCGGCGGATCCGGCGATCGTCTCCCTGAACCGGCGCTTGGAGACCATCCGGCGCCGGGAGCTCGAGCGCCACAGCGCCAAGCTACGCTCGCTGACACGGGAGCAGCGAGAGGTCGTCGATCACGTCACGCGCGGCATCATCGGCAAGATCGCCCACCGAGCCATCGTCGAGGTCAAGCGCGGCGCCTCCGAGCCCGGTTCCGGAGTCAGGCCGGAGGACGTCCGGCGGATCTTCGGCATCGACTAGGTGCCGCTGTGGCAGCCGGGCTCACGCTGGGTACGCGCGGATCCGCGCTGGCATTGCGCCAGGCGCGCTGGGTCGCGAGCCGCATCGAAGCCGACGGCACACCTTGCGCGGTGCGCGTCATCCGGACAACCGGAGACCGCCTGCCGAGGGCTCGCTTGGCGGCGCTGGGCCCCAGCCAAAACCTCAAGGGCGTCTTCACCAAGGAGATCGAGGATGCGCTCTTGGAGGGCACAATCGATGTGGCCGTGCACAGCCTCAAGGACCTGCCGACGTCGCTTGACCCCCGATTGGCCCTAGCTTGCGTGCCGGAGCGGGCGGATCCGCGCGACGCCCTCCTGGGCCGGGCCCTGGACGATCTTGCCCCCGGCCACCGTGTGGGCACAGGATCGCCGCGCCGCGCGGCGCAGATCGCCGCGCTGGTTCCCGGGGTCGATATCAAGGAGATTCGCGGCAACGTTGACACCCGCATCCGAAAGCTGCGGGAAGGGCGATACGACGCCATTGTGCTGGCGGCCGCAGGACTGCAGCGCCTCGGGCTAATGGCCGAGGCCGAAGAGATGCTCGATCCGGACCGAGTCGTGCCGGCGGTCGGCCAAGGCGCGCTGGGTGTCGAGGTGCGCGCCCGGGACGGGCGAGCCCTGCGGGCTCTGGCTCCGCTCCACGATTCTCTCGCGGCGGCCGAGGTCGAGGCTGAGCGGGCGCTGCTGCGGTCATTGGGCGGGGGCTGCGACGTGCCCTTGGGGGCGCATTGCCAAGCCCTCCGCGGCACGTTGCGGCTGCGGGCCGCCGCGGCCGCGGCGGACGGTTCGATCGTCCGCGCCGGTGGCAGTGCGCCCGTTGGGCAGGCCACGGAGCTAGGGGCGCGGCTGGCCGGGGATCTTCGCCGTCTGGGGGTGCCGGCGGAAGGCCCGGGCGCCTGAGGCGCCGCTCAGGCGGCCCGAGCGAGCAGGGCCTCGCGGCCTTCCTCGACTTGGGCCATCACCTCGGCCTCCGACGAGGAGCGGTGGATGCGCTTGCGCAGCTGCTTCCCGTCGAGCAGCCCGCGCGTGAAGTACGACGCGAACTGCTTCATCTTCCCCAACGGCCTGCCCGAGATCTTGCCCGAATCCGCCACCAGCATCCGGAAGTACTCCGACAGCAGCTCGTAGCGCTCTAGCTCGGACGGCCGGTCGTAGGTCCCCGTGGCCAGGTACTGCTGGATCTGCCGGAAGATCCATGGGTCCGTCGATGCCGCCCGCCCGATCATTACCCCGTCGCAGCCCGTGCGCTCGAACATCTCCACACACCGCTCGGGGGAGAACACGTCCCCATTGCCCACGACCGGAATGCTCACCGCATCCTTCAGCTCCGCGATGCGGTCCCAGTCGGCCCGCCCGCCGTAGCCCTGCTGGCGGGTCCGCCCGTGAAGCGACACTCCCTGCAGGCCGCAGTCCTCCGCAATCCGCCCCATCTGCCGCACGACGATTGACTTGTCGTCCCAGCCCGTGCGGAACTTGCAAGTGAAGGGGATCGACACCGCGGCGCGCACCGCCTTGAGGATGCGCTCCACCGCCGGAAGGTCGCGCAGCAGACCAGAGCCGCCGTTGCACTTGACGACCTTCTTGACCGGACAGCCGAAGTTCATGTCCACGCCGTCGAATCCCATGTCTTCCACCACTCGGGCTGCGTCGGCGAGCACTTGCGGGTCGGCCCCGAAGAGCTGGGCGACGATGGGATGCTCGTCGGGTTCGTAGTAGAGGTAGTTGAAAGGCGTGCGGCGCGGCTTGCGGGAGTTCCCGCCATGGTTGGCCAGGATCCCGTGCGAGCTCGTGAACTCCGTCATGATCAGCCCGCACCCGGACAGCCTGCGGATGCAGCGCCGGAAGACAGTGTCCGTAACGCCAGCCATCGGCGCGAGCACGACCGCCGGGCGCACGACGAGGCGGCCGAAACGCAACTCCGCGGGAACAGCCATCACCCCGATTCTACCCGGACGGCATCAGGGCTTCTCACCCGTTCGGCAGATCGTCGATGCTGCGCGGCCAGTCGGTGCGCAGCAACAGCGATAGAGAGCGGTCTCGCAGGAGCTTTCCGCCGGTCTGGCAGCGGGCGCAGTAGTTGACCTCGTTGGAGGCGCGGCGGATGCGCTGCACCGGCGCGCCGCAGTCGGGGCACGGTTTCCGAAAGCGGCCGTGCACGGCCATTCCCTCCCGGAATGCCGAGACGCGCACCGGGAAGCGTTCGCGGGCTTCGGCACACAGGCGTTCGGTCCACTCGGTGAGCACTGCCCGGGCGGCCCGGTAGAGCCGCTCGATCGCGGCCTCGTCCAGATTCCTCGTCAGGGCTAGGGGGGACAGCCTGGCGCGGTGCAGGATCTCGTCCGAATAGGCATTGCCGATCCCGCTGCAGATGGAGGGGTCGGTGAGGGCACGCTTGAGCGTGCGGTTTTGCGCGAGTATCGCGCCTCGGAACTCAGCCAGCGATGCCTCCAGCACCTCTAGGCCGTGCCGGTGCAGCGCGTCGGCCGCCTTCCTGCCCACCACGGCGTGCAGCGTGGCCCTGCGACGGGAGCCTGCCTCCGTCAGCAGCAGCGTGCCGTGGGAAAAGTCCAGCGCCGCGAGTACGCGCTTGGCGCGGAGCGTAGCGGGCTGCCGCTCCCGCCAGTAGAGCCGTCCCGCGACCATCAGGTGGATCACGAGCCAGTGCTCGCCCTCGAACTCCAGGGCGACCCGCTTGCCCAGCCGATGCAGTCGTAGGACGCGCCTCCCCTCGAAGCGTTCCAAGGGTGGGTCGACCGTCCGCAACAGGGACGGGGCGGCGATGCGGCACCGGGCAAGCCGGCGGCCCACCACGCGCCGATCCAAGGCCTCGATGTAGGCGGAAATGTCCGGGAGTTCCGGCACGCCCGCCACCTACCCCACTACGACAGCGGCCGGAACGGAAAGGCGATCGGGCAGAGCCAAGCGACCAGCAGCACCAGCAGCACGGTCATCGGGAACCCGACCCGCGGATAGTCCGTGAACTTGTACCCGCCGGGCGCGTACACCATCAGGTTGGTGTTATAGGAGACCGGCGACATGAAGCTCAGTCCGCAGCCGACGATGAGGCTGAAGGCGAACGGCTCCGGGTGGACGTTCAAGCGGGCGGCGGCGGCCATGGCAATCGGGAACATCATGGCCGCTGCCCCGTTCTTGTTGATGACTTGGGCGAAGGCCGATGCGGTGGCCACAATTCCCAGCACCATCCCTCGATCGCCCACTCCCAGGCCCTCGGCGAAATCGAGCACGTTGTCGGCGACGAACTGCGCTGCGCCGGAATCCTCCAGCGCGACCGCGAGCCCGAGTGCCGCGCCGATCGTTGCAATCACGCGCAGGGGTATGGACAGGAAGGCCTTCTGCGGCGGGATACAGCCCAAGAAGACCATCAGCAAGGCTGCCCCCAGGCACACCACCATCGGCGGCCATTCGGTGAACATGATGCCGAGCCCGAGCACACCGCAGACGGCGACGGCCTTGCGGCGGCCCGCGTGGTTCGGATGCTCGTAGCCGGGCACCTTCGCGACAAGGCAGAAGTCGCCGGAGCTTCGGTAGTCGTCCTCGAAGCCCTCCGGCGCATCCAGCATCAAGGTGTCCCCCTCTTGGATCTCCACATCCTCGATCGGGCTGAGGATGGGCTCGCCGCAGCGGTGCACGCCCACCACGCCAGCTTCATACGTGCCACGGAAGTCGGCCTTCCGGATGACCTTGCCGACCACCGGCGACTCGTGCGAGACGACAACCTCCACCAGTTCCGCCGCCGCCGATGGCTGTGCCGGGGAGTCCTCCGAGAGACGGTGGCTCGGCACCAGCCCGTACACCTTTTGCAGGTCCACGACCGCGTCGAACGCCCCCACGAAATACAGGCGATCGCCCGCGGCCAGGCGCATGTCGGTCGACGGGCTTAGTATTGCCTCGCCCTCGCGCTCGACGGCGTACAGGTCGAGGCCAGGCAGGTGGCGCAGCCCCAGGCGCTGGAGGGCCTTTCCCTCCGCGCGCGACCCCTTCGGAACGTGCATCTGGACGCTGTACTGCCGAACGTTGCCCCTGTCAGTGGCCGCCTTGCGGCGTTCGGGCAGCAGACGGCTGGAAATGCCGACGAGGTAGGCTAACCCGACCGTCAGCACCGGCAGGCCCAGCATCGCCGGAGCCCAGAACTGTCGCAGGGACGACGGGCGGGCAAGGCCCAGCGAGTCGAGGTATTCCACGTACAGGCCCATCACGATGAGGTTGGAGGCGCTGCCGATCAGTGTCAACTGTCCTCCGAGGAGCGATGCGAAGCTAAGGGGGATGAGGAACTTGGACGAACTAACGCGGATGCGCCGCGACCACTCCTGCACGATTGGCACGTACATCGCCACGACCGGGGTGTTATTGATGCAGGAAGAGAGCAGGGCCACCGGCACGGTGAGGCGCAGCTGTGCGATTCGCACGGATTTCGGCAGCCCCAGCAGCGGGGCCACGAACGAGCTTGTAGCTCCGGTCGAGAACAGCGTGGCCGCCACAACGAACAGCGACGAGATGGCGATTACGGCCGGATGCGCAAAGCCGGCCAAGGCCCTCTCCGGGCTCACTGCCCCGACCAGGATCAGCGCGAGCAGGCCGCCCAGCATGCCAGCCTCGACGGACACCTTGTTGGTGGCGAGGGCGGCGACGACCACGCCCGTGATCGCCAAGGCGAGCATGCCCTCGGTCGGCATGGCAGGTAGCATAGCCGATGGGCTGCCGGGTGTCCGGATCCGGGCCGCGCTCGTCTTGGCCTTGGCGGCGTGGGCGGTACCGCTGCAAGCCCAGCCAGAGGGATTCAACTATGACGAGTCGGCTGTGCCGGCCTACGAGCTTCCCGAGATCCTGAGGACGGCGGACGGCTCTGCGGTCGACGAGCCGGCCGAATGGCGCGCACGGCGCGAGGAAATACTCGGGCTGTTCGAACGCGAGGTGTACGGCGCGGCGCCGCCGGCCCCTCCCGAGGTGCGCTTCGAGATTCTTGATGAGGATGCCGGCGCGCTCGGCGGCCTGGCGCGCCGCAAGCAGGTTCGGATTACCTTCGGCGCTTCGGAACAGGCTCCGGGCATGGACCTGCTGCTGTACACGCCGGCCGGTGCGCAGGGTCAGGTGCCGACCTTCCTCGGCCTCAATTTCCGAGGGAATCACACTGTCCACGAAGACCCGTCCATCCTTCTGGCGGACTCGGTGACGGAAGACGGAGTGCGGCCGGGGAGCGAGGAGGACCGGGGCAGGAGCGCCAGCCGGTGGCCCATCGAGCGCGCGCTGGAGCGTGGCTACGCCGTAGCGACCGTGTACAGCGGACATGTCGACCCCGACTTCGACGACGGATTCCGAAACGGCGTCCACGCGCTGCGCCCGCCGCGGTCCGAGAACGACTGGGGAACGATCGCGGGCTGGGCCTGGGGTTTGAGCCGGGCGCTGGACTACCTGCAGGGAGACCCGCACGTGGACGGGACTCGGGTCGCCGTCCTCGGCCATTCCCGGCTTGGAAAGACCGCGCTGTGGGCCGGGGCGGTCGACGAGCGCTTCGCCATCGTCATCTCGAACAACTCCGGCTGTGGCGGGGCGGCGCTGAGCCGCCGGCGCTTCGGCGAGACCGTCGAGCGCATCAACACACGCTTCCCGCACTGGTTCGCGGACCGCTTCAATGCGTACAACGGTCGTGAGGACGACCTGCCGGTAGACCAGCATATGCTGCTAGCGCTGATGGCGCCCCGCCCGCTGTACGTTGCCAGCGCTGAGGAAGATCTTTGGGCTGATCCGCGCGGGGAGTACCTGTCGGCCCGCCACGCCAGCGCAGTCTACGAACTGCTCGGGCGGCAGGGCTTGGGGGACGCTCCGCGCCCGCCGCTGAACCGGCCGGTCCTGCGGGACATCGGCTACCACATCCGCGAGGGCAAGCACGACGTCACGGCGTACGACTGGGAGCGCTACATGGACTTCGCCGACCTTCACTGGCGCGGCGACGGTCGCTGAGCGGTGCGGTCGGACCTGGGGCAGACCCGGCCGCTGGCCGGGCCTCGGCGGCCGGAGCGCTGCTGTAGACTGGGGCCTTGGGGAGACACATGACAGCCACTCAACAGAGCGTTCTGGCAATTGCCCTTGGCCTGTGCGCAGTAGCCGGAGGATCCTTGCGGGCGGCCGAAGCCGGCGGCGTGCGCTTCGAAGATCCTGAAGGGTGGATCTCCACTCCCAAGCCGATGCGCGCCCAAAACTACACGATCCCGGCCGTTGCGGGCGATGCTCAGGACGGGGAGATGGCGGTCTTTTACTTCGGTCCTGGCCAGGGCGGAGGGGTGGAAGCAAATGTCCGCCGCTGGATCGGACAGTTCGCCAATCCCGACGGCAGCCCCATGCAGGCCAGCGCAGCCAATCGCAGCGAGCACGAGCACGGCGGAATGGCGGTGACCCTGCTCGACGTGTCGGGCACCTACTTGTTCAAGCCGTTCCCGATGGCTCCAAGAGCCACTCCCATGCCAGGGTATCGCATGCTGGCGGCGATTGTGCAGGGGCCGGATGCCCCCGTGTTCTTCAAGCTGACAGCGCCCGCCAAGACCGCCGAGGCCGCCGAGGCGCAGTTCCGCGCCATCTTGGAGTCCGTGCGCCGATAGGCCGGCCGCGGCCCTCTCGACCTGGGTCGCCGACGTCGCCTACGCCGGTGGCGAGGCGATCCGCAGGCTCTTGCCGGCGCGGATGCGGGTGCCCGAGAGGCCGTTCCAGCGCTGCAGGTCGCGTACCGACACGCCGAAGCGCCTGGCGATCGCTCCGAGCGTGTCCCCAGAACGGATACGGTAGGTCGTGAAACTCCCACCCGAGACCCCAGCCGTCGTGCTGCTCGGCGCGCCGGGCCCGACAATCAGGTTGTCGCCGGCGCGGATGCGGGTGCCCGAGAGACCGTTCCAGCGCTGCAGGTCGCGGACGGTGACGCCGAAGCGCCTGGCGATCGTGGCGAGGTTGTCCCCGGAACGGATGCGGTAGGTCGTGGATCTCCCGCCCGAGACCCCGGCGGTCGTGCTGCTCGGCGCGCCGGGCCCGACAATCAGGTTGTCGCCGGCACGGATGCGGGTGCCCGAGAGGCCGTTCCAGCGCTGCAGGTCGCGGACGGTGACGCCGAAGCGCCTGGCGATCGTGGCGAGGTTGTCCCCGGAGCGGATGCGGTAGCTTCCCGATCCGCGAGGAGGTGCTGGGGAGCTGCCGGACTGCGCTTGCTTGGCCCCGGCCGACGAGCCTACGCCCTTAGGATCCGGATCGACGATAAGGTAGCGACCCGCGCGGATACGAGTGCTCTGCAGGCCGTTCCACTGCTGGAGGGACGCAACCGTTGTGCCGAATCGTCGCGCGATTGCGCCCAAGGTGTCCCCCGATGCGATCCTGTAGCGCCCGGTCCCGGGTTCCAAGAGGCCGCCAGCCGGCCCGCCGCCATAGTAGCGGTAGATGGCCAGGCGGGTCTTAGTCGGGACGGTCAGGCGCTGGCCACCCTTAAGCCCGGTCTCGGGCTCCAGGGAGTTGAGCGCCAGGAGCTTCTCCTCGCTGACCCGGTATCGGTTGGCGATCGCAGCCAGCGTCTCACCGTCGCGCACCTCGTAGCGCCGCCAGTGCAGCCGTTGCTCCGGCGGTACTAGCGCAACCTCGGTGGCGAACCCATCCGCAGAGCCAAAGGGCAGTCTGAGATCATAGGAGTACGGGGGGGTCGCCGACCTCAGCAGTCCGGGGTTGAGGTCCTTGATGGTCTCGACAGACGTCCCGGTGGCGTCGGCGATCAGCGCAAAGCTCGTCTGGTGCTCCGTGCGCACGGTGTCATAGCGCAGTTCAGGCGCATGGTCCACTTCGCCGACGTCGAACAGGTCCAGATTCAGGCCCGCCAGCGACATGGCGAGGATGATCGGCACGTAGTTGCGCGTTTCCCGAGGCAGGAGGCGCCGTCTGGAGAGCTCCCAGAAGTCACGACTGCGGGCTCGCTCGACGGCCCGCTTCACCCGGCCGGGACCGGAGTTGTAGGCCGCCATCGCCAGGTACCAGTCGTTGAACTCGATGTGCAGGTCCTTGAGGTGCTTGGCGGCCGCGCGCGTAGCCGTCTCCGGGTCATAGCGCAGATCGACATAGCGGTCCTGCCGCAGCCCGTACTGGCTGCCGCGCCAAGAGATGAACTGCCACATCCCCGTAGCGCTGGCGTGCGAGCGGGCCTTCGGGCGGAACCCAGACTCCGCCATGGCGAGGAAGAAGAGCTCCTTAGGCACCTCTTCCTCTTCCAGGATGCGCTCGATCATCTCCCGGTAGGCCGAACCGCGCCCCAACGAAATCCGCAGAGTCGCCTTGCCGCGCGTAGTCTTGGTGAAGTACGTCAGCAGACGCTCCACATGGCTGTTGAGCATCAGCGGAAGCTCGGATCTGGTGTTCCTTAGCCACTCTTCGTGCGTTAGGGCCTTTGGCGGCTCCGGCAGGACCAGCGACAGCAGTTCGTCCAGCAGGGCAGCCTCTTCCTCGACAGCCACCGGCATTACCGGGCGAACCGGCGGGGGCACTTCGTGCAGGCCCAGGGAGGCGACCCGGGCTGCCGGCGCGGACCGCTCGACCGCAGAGACCTGCTCGGGTCCCTCACTCGCGCGGTCCGGGGCCAGATCGCCGCCGGACGCCGCGGGCATTTCCCCGACCGCCATGCTGGGATCGATGCGCGTGCAGCCAGCCAACAGGGCGAGCGTGCAGAGGGCGGCACTCAGCAGGCCCAGCCTGTATCGGTCCGTCAGCAGCCGGCGAGGTCTTCCTGCTGCCCTCTTTTCGCAGTCTGAGTACACATGGTCCGCCACAGGCCCGATCATCACAAAGAGAATCCTATGTGCCGCGGTGGGCGGCCCAAGATCATAGTACCCCATCCAGCCGAGCGGTGGGGCACTGCGGCCCTAGGCAGGAAATACGGCGCAAGCCCGCCGACGCATGAAGCCGGCCTCGCCCAGGCCCTCTCCCCGGGCCCGGCGCTGTCCCGCTGGTACCATTGCGGATCGGCAGTCAAGCCCGGCCGCCGCCAGCGGCTGGACCACAGGGGGATCATCAATGGCAGCAGCGAAGCCACGCGTGGCGGTGATCATGGGCAGCACGTCGGACTGGCCCACCATGAAGGCCTGCTCGGAGACGCTCGAGCGGTTCGGCGTTCCCCACGAATGCAAGGTCAGTTCAGCTCACCGGACGCCTGCCATGACTGCGGAGTACATCAGCTCGGCGGAGGATCGCGGGATCCGCGTCATCATCGCGGCTGCCGGCGGGGCGGCCCACCTTGCCGGAGTGTGCGCCGCCCACACCGTCCTACCTGTGCTTGGTGTGCCGATGCCCAGCGTGCTCGACGGCATCGACTCGCTGCTGTCGACCGTGCAGATGCCCGGCGGAATCCCGGTCGGGACGCTTGCCATCGGTAAGGCCGGTGCCAAGAACGCGGCCCTTCTAGCGATCGCCATCTTGGCGACGTCGGATGAGTCGCTGCGCTGCGCGCTAAAGGACTTCCGCGCCGAGCAGGAAGCGAAAATCCGCAGTGCGACTCTCGGCTGACCTGGGGCGCCGCGACGCGCGGGTGGCCGCCCGGCCGTTCTGGTACGCTCAATTGCCACAGCCATGCTGTCACCGCTGACCATCCTCGCGATCGCGATCGCGGTCGTATTCGTCCTCATCCTCCGCCTGCGGATCAACGCCTTCATCGCTCTCATCACAGCGGCCACGACCGTCGGGCTGCTGTCGCCAAACATCGGGCTGGAGGAGGTGATGCCGTCGGTGGCGCAAGAGTTTGGTGGCGTTTGCGGCAGCATCGCCATCGTGATCGGCCTTGCGGCGCTCATCGGGCAGTGCCTCATGGAGAGCGGCGCCGCGGACAAGATCGTGCGGGTGTTCGTCCGGGCCTTGGGAGAGAAGCGCGCCTCGTTGTCCCTGCTAACCAGTGGCTACGTGCTGTCCGTCCCGGTCTTCTTCGACACCGTCTTCTACCTTCTGGTCCCGTTGGCTCGCGCAATGCGGGTCCGGATGGGCAAGAACTACCTGCTGTTCCTGATGGCGATCTCGGCAGGCGGCGCGGTGACGCACTCGATGGTGCCGCCAACGCCCGGACCGCTGGCAATGGCGGCCACGCTACAGATCGATCTCGGAGTGATGATCCTGGTGGGAGCGATCATCGCCGTACCTATGTCCCTCGGGGGATGGCTGTTCGGCGTGCTGCGCGACCGCCAGCTCGACGTGCCCCTCCGGGAAACGCAGGGCCTGACCCTTGAGGAGCTGGAGGAGCTGGCACGCAAGCAGGAGGAGCACCTGCCGAGCTTCTTCATGGCGATGCTGCCGATCGTGCTGCCGGTCGTTCTGATCGCCTCCAACACGCTCACTGGCGCGCTGGGCATCGAGGGTCCGCTGCGCGCACTTACGGCCTTCCTCGGGAACCCCAACCTGGCCCTGCTGGCATCGGCGGGGATCGGGCTCGCGCTGCTGGCGCGGCACAAGGGCTACTCGCTCGCCCAGCTGGCCGGTCCGGTGGAATCGGCGCTGGCGAGCGGCGGCCTGATCATCCTGATCACCGCCGCGGGCGGCTCTTTCGGGAAGATGCTCGTCCGGGCCGACGTCGGAACGGTGATAGGGCAAGCCTCCCAAGAATTCGGGGTTCCGATCCTGCTGCTGGCCTTCCTGCTCGGGACACTGTTGAAGGTGGCCCAGGGCTCGGGAACAGTCTCGATGATCACTGTGTCGTCGATTATGGCTCCGCTTGTGCTGGACACGCCCCCGGGTTTTCACGTCGTGTACGTGGCCTGCGCGATCGGCTCCGGATCGATGGTCGGCTCTTGGATGAACGATTCCGGGTTCTGGGTGTACAAGCAGATGTCGGGGCTGACCGAGACGGAGGCGCTGCAGACTTGGACGCCCCTGTTGGCGGTGATGGGCGTGATCGGCTACGTCGTCACGCAGATCGCCGCGGTCATCGTGCCGCTGGCTTGACAGGAAGAGACTCCCAAAACAGGACGCAGCTTTGAGGTATTAGGTCGGCTTGCTCCCATGGGCCGCCAATTCATGCACCGCCAGTCGTTAGACTGGGGGCGGCATGCGCCCAGACACGCATCTCAGGGCCGTTCCGGCCGGTCTGCTGGCGACGGTGTCCAAGTGGGCCGAACGGCAGCCATCCGTGCGCTCCGTCATCCTGTTCGGGTCACGCGCGCGGGCGGATTATGGGTCGGACTCCGACTGGGACATCGCCGTGCTTTACGACGGGGAGCGCCCCCGTCTCTCTGGTCTTCCGTGCGTTGCGGACGGTCGTCCCGTGGACTGGGTGCCGATCCCGTGGGACCGAGCCTTGAGACAGCGGAACTTCTGCAGTGTCTCGCATGCCGTTGCCGAAGTAGGCCAGTGCCTGCATGGCGTGCCGCTGCCCGCACCGGAGAGTCACGACATGAACGTTCCGACGGCTTGGAGTCAGCTGCACGAAGCCACCATTAGCTCGGATTTGGCGGTCTACTCCCTGGCAAGTCACTGGATCGCACCTGCGACCGAGCGGCGTGGTCACCACTCGCGGGTTGCGAGCGAGGGTGCAATGGCAGGCGAGATGCTCTGCAAGGCCGCCCTCCACTTGAGGGGCGTTGAACCCCGCCGTTCCCACAGGGTCGACGACCTATGCGACGACTTGCACCGCCGGTTTCCCAAGGATCCGCTCCTTCCATGGCTGCGGGCTTGCGATGGGAGAACGGCGCGAGCCCATGTGGCGGCATACGGAGATCACTCCCCGGAAGGAATTGGGCGCTCGTCGGCGCGGCTGAACCGAGCCATGCTGGCACTCCCCCACGTCCTGCGAGCGATTTGCGAAGCTTCAAGCCCCGCGGACGGCAGTCGCTGGATTGCCAGACTGGCAGTGCTCGAAAGCAGCCTACGCCACAACCTCAAGAGGCTTTGTGCCAGTGACTGCCCGGATGACGTGCTGAAGGTTCTCCAGCGTGCTCTTGATCAATGGCCGGACTTCTCCGAGTTGCGGGGACGGCTTGAAGCGCTGTCGGGCTAGGCGCGAATGGCGGAGGACCGACGAAGACCCAGACACGCACCGACTGGGCTGGGCAGAAGGTCACCTGTTCGCCGCTCCAGCCTCCTCCGGGTTTCGTCCTCCAGCCTCCGCCCCCGAGTTCTGCGGGCTCGGCGACAGTTGGCAATTCCCTACGACAACTTGTCCGGCCTTGGCACTGGCTAGATCCGCAAGCGCTTGAGCCAGCGGGTCTGGCAGCCAGTGTTCCCAGTCGCATGAGAACGCGCCGGACATCTCGCCCAGTGCCATCGCGGGGATTCCGCCCCCTTCGCGCATGGCCCCTTCTAGCACGTGGTCGAACCTGCCTCCGAGCCCGGGCTTTGCCTGCACACCTTCCCTGTATCGTAACGGCTGATTGAAATCTCAGCGCACCAGAGGCCGCCGCTTCGGGACCGTGGGCTCGTTAGACCTGCTCACTAACGTTGCCGCTCCTTCGCTGGCTGGCGCAGCGGGAAACGCAGGGTACTCAACAATTGCGACTGTCCGCTGGGCCTCTCGCCTCACGTGGGCGCACAGCCACTTGGCGCGCTCCGCCCCGCTCGATCGGATGGATGAGCCTCCAGCGCGGCCAGCCCGGTAAATCTGGCGTACGGCTGAGCCCTGCCTCTTGGTCTGGGCTGATGCGAGTGACACTACTCGCATGCCCTCACCGACACCGGACGGAAGCGGCCACTGCTGGGGACTTGTTTCCTAGTGGCTGCGGAACTACCGTTGGCCGCATCGGACAACCCTCCGGAATACGCTGCAGGAGTTAATTCAGCTGAGATGGCCCACAGCAGATAAGGGCCGCGGAGTGCAAGGAGCTTCTCACTGGCCCCCACATCCGCTTCCACTCCACCTCGTGCCTCCCGTCCCCCGGTCCGCCCGGGTAGAGTTCGGGACTCGCTGCGATCGTCCGCTACTCAGCCGCTGGGAACCGGCAGCGAGTCGACTTGTCCGGGCTGGGAGGCGTGCTTCGACCGATCAGGCGGGTATCGTTCACCTCAGAACAGGCCGGAGCGATTCCGAATTCTGCGTCAACGAGCAGATGTCCCGGCTGCCCGGGGCGGAGGCGACTGGTAGTCCGTCGCCCCCGTTGGAAGTAGTGGGCGTGATCGGCTACGTAGCGACGCAGATTGCCGCCGTCCTCGGACAGCTTGCCTGACCAACGGCCTCAAGCGGCAACCGCATGGAGTGGTGCCGCGGATTCGCGAGTCGGTGTATCACGACCAGTCGAACCGAGTGTCCAGCGCTCAAAGCATGGCGAAGGTGTTAGCCCTCCGCACTCGAAACCGATCGCAGACATCGGGCAGCTTGACCTCCTTTCTCGACTGCGGAGCGCTCTGCTCGTTCGTGACAACCGTCGTGCCGTGAACAAGTGAATAGGCGACGAGCCAGCCGTCTGCCCCTGTCGCGAACTTTGCCTTCGCATGGTCGAAGTACCGCCGATCGCGCTGAATCCATACCATGATCTCGATATAGGCGCTCACCACCGCATCGGTGTCCACAGGAAAGAAAAAGCTTGTTGGAAGGTCGACCCTCACCCACCGGACAAGGTTGTCCTCCTTGAGACCCGCTAGGAGCTCGCTGCGGACTCTGTCAATGCTGAAGACTCGGCCTCTATTGTGGTGATGAATCATGCTTTTCCAGAAGCCCGGGCAGATGTCAAACGAGTAATACAGGTTCTTCGCTGTGATGAACACGTCCGAATCCACGAGGTAGATTCGATCCGCGATCATGGGAGATCCGCACCCAACCGCTTGGCGTACCTTTCGAAAGTGCCACCCCGCAGCCCGGTCAGGTCATAGGCTTGCTTGAAGCCGATTCGGCCCTCCATCGCCGCACGCAGCACGTGGCTCGCAAACAACTTGCCGACACGCGTGTTCTGGTTGTTGTAGAAGTCGCCCCCGCTCGGTGTCGTGCCTCGTGCGCGTCCTCGAATGATGTAGTCCTCGTAGAAAGCGGTGAAGGTGCTCCGGTCGACGAGTTCCAGATCGAGGGCTCGGCGGGAAGCGACTATTGGGCTCACTTTGAACATCCGTGCGAGCGTCCTGAAGGGCTTCTTCTGCCTCCTCACTTCCTTCCAACGCGCCCTTAGCTCTTGAGCTGGCACAAGGAGCTCCGCCGCCGCCTGGTTGCACCAGTCCTCCACGTCCGTGCCCTCGGGGCAGGCACATTCTTTTGTTGATGTTTGGGACGCTTGCCGGAGTCGATCCTT
>JAPPMC010000311.1 GCA_028819235.1 Bryobacterales bacterium | reverse complement strand
TGGTGTGTAACGGAACATCAACCCCTATATGTCGTGGTCTCTTGGCGAACTCCAGATGCGGGACACGCGCTGCTCCGGATTGTGCACCGTCCCGTCCGCAGTGATCCTAGTCATGGCCACCCACATACCGAAGAACGGGTCATAGGGGTTCACTGCCTCGCGGGGGTCGAGCTTGACCATGTGGTCTGAGCCGCCGGATACCACCACCCCCGCGTCTAGGATCGATCGGTACGGCTGAAGGGTCGCCATGCGGCGCGGACCCAGCACGCCGGCCAAGGCCGTCCCGTCAAAGTGGTACCAAGCCGGCTGCATGTCCACTGCCACGTTCATCTCGGCCGCGCGTGCGATTGCCTCTCCGTGCAGGAAGTTGGCGTGCGTCAGGGTGAACCTGCGCGTCGTGATGGAGGATTCGCGGTGCAACTCCGCATAAGCGTTGAGCAAGATGTCGGTGGAGCCCCCGCCAGTGGTGTGGGCTGTGACCTGCCAGCCGAGCGACGCGGCCGTTCGCACAATCTCGCTGAGGGCCTCTGGTTCGATGCGCAGCTCACCGCGGTAGTCGGGGTCCTTGTAGCCGTAGACAGCCGTGTTCGGTCCGTACGGGGTCCTAAGATACGCCGTTCCAAGCAGGATGCCGCCGTCTAAGGCGACCTTCAGCGGGCCCATGCGCAGCATGTCGTCCCCGTGGCCGGTGACCATGGCTGCGCCCCGAATCTCCGCTAGCACGTCCGCCAGGGGACGCTCTGCGTTCACGAAGCGCGTGACCGTAGTGCGAACCTGCAGCCTGCCTGTGCGCCACAGCTCTTGGTACGCCCGAAGGCCGTCCGGCCCTTGGCTGCGATCCCCGACGCTCGTCAGGCCCGCACTGCTGTAGGCAAGCTGCATGCGGGCCAGCGCCTTGACCATCTCGGAGTGGCTGGCGGTCCTTCGGTGCAGCAGCGGGGCCACGAGCTGCCGTGCCCCTATGACCAGCCCGGTCGGCTCTCCCGACTCGTTCCGGATCAGCTTGCCGTTCTCAGGGTCCGGCGTCAGACTTGAGATTCCCGCGAGGCGCAGGGCGGCCGAGTTCAGAACGGCCGCATATCCGTTGTCCAGCATGACCGGGCGGTCCCCGGAGTAATCGTCAATCTCCCACCTGGTCGGGTAGCGCCGCTCGCGGAGCCTCGTCGAGTAGACCTTGGGCACGAACACCAGTCCCTCCCCCTCGGCGCGTCGTACGAAGCTCCTAAGGTCGTCGAAGCTGCGCACTGCGGGAATCGCGGACTCAGCCTCCGCCAGGGCAGCGCTAATCGGGTGCACGTGGCTGTCGATCAGGCCGGGAATCACGGTCTGGCCATTGAGGTTGACCTGGTGGGTCCGCGGGCCCGCGTTGCGGCCCACCAATTGCGTCGTGCCCACATTTAGGATGCGCCCGTCGGCGACGGTCATGGATTCCACGACCGGCCGGTCGGACCACATCGTGATGATCTTGCCGTTGTAGTACAGCGTTTCCGCCGGACCCCTCGGCACCCTCCGCTTGGGGGGCCAGCCTTGGTCCGAAGCCGCGGGAACCGCGGCCAACGCCAGAGCCAGCGCTAGCGCAGCGTGCCCCGCGAGCCCGCCGCTACCAGGTAGGGTCACCGGGCCGGCCGACGGTGGGTTGGCCGTGGAGGTATCCCAGCGACGCCAAGAAGCGGTCCATGTGCCAGACCGTGCTGGTGTACATCGTCCGACTGCGTCCGTAGTTGAAGAATCCGTGCGGCCGCCCCTCAAAGCCGACGAGGTCGCAGCGGTTGCCCGCCTGCTGCATGGCATCGCAGAATGCCACTGCCGTGTCGTACGGCACGGTGCTGTCGGCCTTGCCGTGAAAGACGATCGTTGGCGGGTCGCCCGCGTCGACATGGTGCAGCGGTGAGCCGCGCTCCGCTTCCTCGCCCCAGCGCTGGATTCTGCTCACGTCCGTGGCCGGGTTGAACAGCACGAGCGCGTTTGGCCTGGAACTCACCGAGGCGTCCTCGCCCGGCTCCTCAAGGCCGCCGATAACGCCTGCGGCCGCAGCGACGTGACCACCGGCAGACCCGCCACCGGCAGCGATGCGGTCTGGATCGATGCCCAGATCCGAGGCGTTCGCGCGCATCCAGCGAACGGCCGACTTCGCGTCGATGACACACGTCACCGGGTCTGTTCCATGGCTGCCGCGGGTCCGGTACTGGGCGCTGACGGCAACCATCCCGCGCGAGGCTAGGTAAGCGCTTTGCGGGAAGAACTGGGACGGGTTCCCGCCGACCCAGCCTCCGCCGAAGAAAAAGACGATAGCCGCTCGCTTGTCACCCGCCTTCCAGCCGTCCGGCAGGAATACGTTTAGCTCCAATGGGTCGTTCTCGAATTCCTTGAACACGATCTGCTTGCCTGGCTCAAACTCGCGCTGTTGAGCCGGTGCGGCAGCCGCGGCAAGGACGGAAAGGCAAAGCAGGGCCCGGACGATCATCGCCTCGAGTCTACCAACCTGCCGCCGGGCCGAAGCCTACTTGTTGCGCATTGCCGTCGGCGGCGGCGGGACGGGTCAGGCCGATAGCCGCGGGCACCGAGAGGCACTTAGGCACGGCCCGGAATGAGTCCTGACCTCAAAAGGTCCGGCCGCAGCCCTGTCGGTTCGCGCCATCCCCAACGGAAAGGGCCGACGCGCTACGTGTCGGTTCGACGTGGGCGGTCCTAGGGCGTCCCATCGGCAGTGAATCCCGCCCGACCCACCCGAGACCTCGCGCATGGCATCGGCGCGAACAAGCCCGGTCTGTCCTGTGCTGGCCGGCTGGGGATCCGCTTGGGACAGCCTCCGGGGGAGAAGTGTCCTTCCCGCAGCGCGTCCGGGCCAGCCGAGCAGCTGCCGTCACTTGCGGGTTGCGGTGAATGCACTGCCCGGCTCGTCCGGCACCACGTGGATTGAGTGGCTAATCTCGGCCTCGATCCGCTCTCCCGTAGCTGTGCGGATGCTGGCATTGGTCATCATCTGCATCACCGGCCTGAGGTCGTCCACCTCGATTCGGACCGTCTTGCCGTCCGGGAGGAGTCTAGCCGACAGGACTGTCATGGTCTCGACCCCCCGGTCGCCGTCCAGCTTCCAGCGATCCGAGCCGTAGCGGCTGAGCCACTTGTAGTTCCAGCGCTTGACCGCGTAGTTTGCAGGATCCCCTGCGCTGGCCGGGTCGAGTTCGTGCAGAAAGGTGATGTCGATGCCCTTGCGGCTGACGTGCAGTTCCGTCGGAACAAGGATCTCCCCCGTAGATCGCCGTGCCCTGTAGAAGCCGCCTACCGCCTTGCGCTTCGTCCCCCACCCGTAGAGGCCCGTTAGGTACAGGTTCCCGTCACTATCGCGGAAGGCCGGGCGCATCAGCCCAGTGCCGAAGTCGACGGGCAGCTCGACTGCTCCGCCTTGAATCACGCCTTCCGCGCGCTCCATGAGCACGAGGAAGATCTTCCCTCGGCCGAATGAGGAATGCACAAGGTGGCCGTCAAACGGCCCCCATCGCTCGCCGCTGACCCAGGCCTGTCCGGCTCCCGAGTTGTCGACGGAGATCGGGAGCCAGGTGATGGGGTTGTCATAGCCTTCCCTGTCAGGAACGCTCCCTCCCCACATGTAGCCGTGAAAACTGCCCGGCGTACATAGGTTGACCCGCGTCGAAGGGATCCAGTGGCCTTCCTGATCGGATGTGGTGATCTCGCCGTTCGGGCCGACGGCGACGCCATTGGGAACGCGGAACCCGGTGCACACCACTTCTAGATTGCTGCCGTCCGGGCTCATCCTGAAGATCACCCCGTGGTGCTTCACCATTGCAGGCAGGGCGTGGCGCGCCGCCTTTGCGAAATAGAAGTTGCCCTCCCCGTCCCTGTCCAGGTCAAAGGTGAACTCATGGAAGTGGTGCGTGACGTGGAACTCGTTGTTCAGGTTCTCGTAGTAGTCCGCTTCGCCGTCCCTGTTCAGGTCGTGGAGGATCGTGATCTGATCTCGGTCCAGGACGTGCACCTTGCCGTCCACCACCTCCAGGCCTTGGGGCATGTGGAATCCGGTTGCGAAGCGCGTCCACTCGAGCCTGTCGAGGTCGGCGTCCACGCCATCCACGATCCACACGTCGCCCGACCAGGTGGCCACGGCCGCGCGGTCATCGTCGAAGAACGCGAAGTCTGTGGGGCGGAGCCAAGACTTCCACGGGTTGTCGAACGGCAGCGTGATCTCGTCGACGGCCCATGCGCCGCCTTCGCCGCCCAGCCGCCCTTGCGTGACGATCGTTTCACGGTACACCCGTGGCCCTCCGCGCGTGTAGGGTTCCAAGCGCTCGGTGCGGGGGGCGTCCCGCATTGCGCCCGCAAACGCGCCCAAGCGGCGATCGGGCAGGGCGGCGTAGAAGAGCGTGAACCTCTGGGTCTCGCCCGACCGCGGGATCCGAAGGCGTACCTCCCCTGCGGTGTCGAGGTCCCAGCGCGCCCGCTTTGACAAGCCGGCGACCGCAATTGCCGTAGAAGAGTCGCCAGGGATGTGGACCATGTGTTCCAGCGCCGGGCCGCGCCCGGGAGCGAGCCGACGTATCGAGAGATGCCTGGCCTCGCGCTTGCCGGTAGTCGCCACCGCGAGCGACAAGTCCTCCCGCGAAGGTCCAATCTCGACGGTGCGGGTGAGGGCTTCAACGCCCCATCCCGAGTGCATCCCGGCCATCTCAAGCACCTGGGTGGCCCCCACCCGGTACTCCAGCACCACCTTGCCGCCGTACACGTAGCGGCCCGTGTAGCGCGCCCAGTCAGCTGGGAGGGGGCCGAAGGGCTCTTCGCGCGGATCCTCGAAGCTCCCGTCCCTTGCCCATCCCGGGGCCACCGAGGTCTCAAAGACAGGCTCGCCGTCCAGATGGGGGTGGGGTCCGTGCTTCCAGTCGTAGACCGTTCCCGTGAGGACGTACTGCGGGCCGTTCCAGCCGGCCGCCATGCGCAGCAGTTCGGTGTCGAAGATCATGCCGGCGCGGCGCTCAGGGGCCAGCATGAGGGCGTGCGAGCGGTAGCTCACGTTGTCCCCGTGAACCTTGTCGGCGCGGGGATCCTCTGGCTCCCTCACAGTGACGCTGGCCGAGATGACCGGCCCGTAGTCCATGTGGAGCCAAGGCTCGTCGTGCCGCAGCGTGCTGTCGTCGAAGCGGGCTGCCGAGAACCGGGCACCCTGGTCGATCCATGCCCGCAGGATGCCGATGTCCCGGTCGCTGAGGCGCTCGCCCGTGGGGGGCATCAGGAGGTTGTCCTCCATGCCCGCGACCAGGTGGATCAGGCGGCTATTGGCGCTGTCGCCGGCGACGAACCCGGGCTTGCCGGAATACCCGCCCCGTTCGGCGGACTTTCTCCGCCAGAGGCTGTAGCCGTTCATTGCCGCC
Source organism: Bryobacterales bacterium (assembly GCA_028819235.1). Classification (GTDB taxonomy): domain Bacteria; phylum Acidobacteriota; class Terriglobia; order Bryobacterales; family UBA6623; genus VXMF01. The sequence continues at coordinate 106,925 of JAPPMC010000311.1, read as the reverse complement.
TCATCCCCGTGGCAGGTGTAGCAGTGCCGCATGAAAATCGGGTCGACATCGCGCATGAAGTCGATCTCGCCGGCGACCGGCTCCGGCAATTCGGCCGGCCGGGCCGCCTGCGGGAGGGCGAGGAGGGCCAGTGCATAGGGCATGCTGTTCAGCGCTAGCGAACGGACCATGGCTGTTCGCCCATTGTAGGCAAGCGACTGCGAGGCACTAGACTGGCCCCATGTCTGCAAGCATCGACCGTCGCGGCTTCCTCGCATCCGTCGCTGGGTCTGTAGCGGCAGTCGGTTGCGGGCGCCGCCAAGCCCGCCCGCCACTAGAGCTCTGGTATCCTCGGCCGGCCGAACGCTGGGTTGAGGCGCTGCCTGTCGGCAACGGGCGGCTGGGTGCAATGGTGCACGGAAGGCCCGCGTCCGAGCTCATCCAGGTCAACGAAGGGGGAACCGCGAAGCTACGCCAATCGAGGCTCACGGCGTTGGCTCGGTGAGATCCGATCCCTGCTGAGTTCCGGCAAGCGGGGCCAGGCTGAGGCCCTTGCCATGGAACGGTTCATGAGCGTGCCCCTGCGCCAGAAGGCATACCAGCCGTTTGTAGACCTGTCGATCGAGAGAGACGGCGTCGAGGGGCGTTCTATCGAGGGCTACCGCCGCTCTCTTGACATTGAGCGTGCCCTGGCGTGGGTGGAGTTCTCGGCGGGAGGAGTGCGCCACTTCCAGGAGGTTCTGGCGAGCTTCCCGCGGCAGCTGTTGGCAGTGCGCCTTACCGCGGCTGCGGGAGAACTGGCGTTCGCAGCCGGCTTGGCATCCTCGCACGTGGCGGACCCGGTCGAGGAGTTGCAGGACGGGCTGGCCTTGCGGGGCCGCGTCCGTGACGGGGCCATTCGCTTTGAGGCCCGGTTGGCGGTCGTCACCGACGGTGATGTGCGCATGGGCGGAGGCTCAGTCCGAGTGCGGGGAGCCCGGCAAGCCACTCTCCTGCTCGCTGGCGCCACGAATTTCGTCGATTTCCGAGATGTCTCGGCCAATCCTGCTGCGCGCAATGCGGCGACTATGGGGGACGCGATTGGCGTGTCGTTCGACGCCCTGCGGACGGAGCACGTCGCCAGCCATCGCGAGCTGTTCCACCGGGTGCACCTAGACCTCGGGCGGACGGAGGCGGTCCGCGAGCCGACCGACTTGCGCATCGAGCGGTTCGGCTCCCGGGACGACCCGCAGCTGGTCGCGCTGTTGTTCCAGTACGGGCGCTACCTCTTGATCAGCTGCAGCCGCGGCGATTGCCAGCCGGCGAACCTTCAAGGACTGTGGAACGACCGCGACGACCCGCCTTGGGATAGCAAATACACCGTCAACATCAACACCCAGATGAACTACTGGCCGGCGGAGACGACGGGCCTCTCCGAGACCCACGGGCCGCTGTTCGCCGCTCTGCGCGAGATCGCCGAGTCGGGAGCGGAGACGGCTCGCGAGCACTACGGGGCCCATGGATGGGTCCTGCACCATAACTTCGACCTCTGGCGCGGGTCGGCGCCGATCAACCACTCCAACCATGGCATCTGGCCAACCGGCGGGGCATGGCTTTGCCAGCACCTGTGGCAGCACTACCTCTTCAGCGGGGATGAGGACTTTCTCCGGAACGAGGCCTATCCATTGATGCGGGGGGCGTGCGAGTTCTTTCTGGACACGCTTGTCGAATCGCCGGACGCCGCTTGGCTGATTTCCGGGCCGAGCAATTCGCCAGAGAACGGCGGCCTTGTGATGGGGCCCACCATGGACCATCAGATCATCCGCAACCTGTTCGGCAATACGGTCGCTGCCGCGGAAGTCCTCCGCATGGATGAGGGGTTCCGGCGGCGGCTGTCCGCCGTCAGGGAACGCATCGCTCCGAATCAGGTCGGCCGCCTCGGACAGCTTCAGGAATGGATGGCGGACGTGGACGACCCCGAGGACAAGCACCGGCACGTGTCGCACCTGTTCGGCCTGCACCCAGGCGTCGAAATCACGCCGTTCGGCACTCCAGACCTGTTCTCGGCAGCGCGCACTTCGCTGGAGATGCGCGGCGATGGCGCGACCGGCTGGTCCATGGGGTGGAAGGTCAACCTTTGGGCGCGTCTGCTGGATGGCGACCGGGCGTTCAAGATCTTGGAGGGGCTATTGGCTCCCGTCCCGGACAGCGCTGCACGTGCACCCGACGGTAGGAGGGGCGGCCTGTATCCCAACTTGTTCGATGCCCATCCCCCGTTCCAGATCGACGGGAACTTCGGCGCGACGGCGGGGATCGCCGAGATGCTGCTGCAGAGCCACGACCCTCACGGCACCCCGCTCGGCTCAGGTGCGGTGCAGTCTGGGGCCGCCGGCTTCCTGCACCTGCTCCCGGCTCTGCCGGCAAGGCTGGCCAGCGGTCGCATCGGAGGCCTGCGGGCCCGCGGCGGGTTCACCGTGGATTTGGAGTGGAGGGACAAGGGCCTGATCCAGGCCGGCATCGAGTCGCGACTGGGCTTGCCTCTCACCGTGCGCTACAGGGGTACGGAGATGCGAGTCGAACTGCCAGCCGGCCACACGCTGCGGCTGACCTCGGAGGACTTTCCGACCTCCGCACGGACCTGACATCCGGCAAGGCCCCGCCCACGGGCCCGAGGCCAGACCGACCGGCGCAGATTGGAAGAGGCTTCACTTGACTGGCCGGGCCCCGGGACCGGCCCACTGTCCCTCGATGCGGACCCCCCGGCCGCTGGCAGGCTCTCCGCCCGCGATGGTGTACGGTGAGCGAGTGCAGGAGGATCGTTGGCCGGGAAGCGTGCTTCAGCGCTGGCTCGCAGGCTTGCTGCGGCGCGATCGCGTGGTGTCGCTCGCGGCCATGCTGGGGGCGGGGAGCCTGGCTGCCGCGCTCCCGATGGCCGCCCAGTTTGACCTTGAAGATCTGGAGTTTGTTGAGGTCGCTCGCGGCATCGACGGCACGACCTCAATTGCGCATGCCGGAGACGGCTCCGGGGGCCTGTTCCTGACGGAGCAGGCTGGGACGATCCGGATCCACGACGAGCAGGACCTTCTTGCGACGCCATTCCTCGACATTCGCGACCGCGTCGCGGCTGGTGGCGAGCGAGGGCTGCTGAGCGTCGCGTTCCACCCCGAGTACGCGATGAACGGCCGCTTCTTCGTGTACTACACCGATCTCGGGGGAAACACCGTGGTCTCCGAGTTCCTGGTCACCGAAGATCCCAACCTCGCGGATGCCGGGTCTGAGGCGGTCTATTTCCGGGCGACGCAGCCGTGGCGCAACCATAACGGAGGCCAGTTGCAGTTCGGGCCGGACGGATACCTCTACATCGGGCTCGGGGACGGTGGGAGGGCGGGGGACCCGCTGGACGCTGGCCAGGACCTCGGGACCCCGCTGGGGAAGCTGCTGCGGGTCGACGTGGACAGGGGAGCCCCGGCAGTCGCGCCTCCGTCGAATCCGTTCGTCTCAACATCGGGTGCGCTCGACGAGATCTGGGCCTACGGCCTACGCAACCCCTGGCGGTTTAGCTTCGATCGGCTGACCGGGGATCTGTTCATCGCCGACGTCGGCCAGAATGCAGCGGAGGAGATCTCGTTCCAGCCGGCGGCAAGCACAGGGGGAGAAAACTACGGATGGCGCCTGATGGAGGGCTCGCTCTGCTTTCGCCCGACTTCGGGGTGCAACGACGGTTCGCTCGTTCTTCCGATCTTGGAGTACGGCCACCTGGAAGGCAATTGCGGTGCATCCGTGACCGGAGGGTACCGCTACAGAGGGGACATGTTCCCGGAGATGTCCGGCCTATACTTCTTCGCCGACTACTGCACGGGGAACTTCTACGGCGCTCAGGAGGGACAGTCGGGATGGACCATTCTCGGGCCCCGCCAGACTTCCTTTCAGATCCGAACGTTCGGGGAGGACGAGCAGGGAGAGCTCTACTTTGCGGGACCGTCCGTGCTCTACAGGCTGGAAGTGCCGCGGCCGCCTCCACAAGTATCGAGCCTCGGAGCCGTCAACGCTGCAACCCTGGAGGCAGGCGCGGGGCTTGCCCCTGGCAGCCTCGCCACCGTGTTCGGGACCGGGCTCGCTCTCCGCACGGCCGCTGCCAAGCGTTCCCAGCTGCCCTTGGGCCTCGGCGGAGGGTCCGTCGTTTTCGGCAGTGATCATGTGGCACCGCAGGTGTTCGCTTCCCCGGGGCAGCGCAACTTCCAGGTCCCTTGGGAGCTTGCCGGGCTCTCGAGTGCGAGCCTCACTGTGATGGTTGGGGATGTGGCCAGCCCCGCTGTCCCCGTCGCACTCGTCGACATTGCTCCCGGGGTCTTCACCCTCGGGCGTTCCGACCAAGCTTTTGCCCTCGTCGGGTCAACGGGACTATTGGCCGGCCCGTCCGGTCCCTCTGCTGGCGCACGGCCGGCGGTGGCCGGCGAGACCGTGCACATTTTCGCCACCGGGCTCGGGCCGGTGACCAACGCGCCTGCCACCGGGTTCGCGGCTGTGTCGGTGCCGATGTCTGAGGTGGAAGCGGACGTGCTGGCCCAAATCGGGGGCGCATCGGCGCCCGTGGCCTTCGCCGGGTTGGTTCCCGGCTTTGCTGGGCTCTATCTAGTGACCATACAGGTCCCGGCGGCAGCGCCATCCGGCAGTGCCGTCGCGTTAGGCGTCCGCGTCGGAGGCAGACTGTCGAACACGGCCTACATCGCAGTGGCGAACCGAGTCGTGGCCCCTCCCGGCAGTCCGTGAGCTGCCGTTCCGGCACCCGCCGCACCGGTGCCTATACTAAGTCTGGCTCAGCGACGGTCGTGATGGCCGTCACGCTGTGCGGAACACGGGAAATGCGGGTCAACAGGGTCGGTCTGGTGCTTGTTGCGGTGCTGTTCGCCGGCCTCGTTGCGCCAATGTGGGTCGACACCGCGAATGGCCAGCGCCGAAGGGTCAGCAAGCTGCGGCTCGGTACGGTCGCCCCGAAGAACAGCGTCTATCACGAGAAGCTGCTCGAGATGCGCGACCGCTGGCGCGAGATTTCGGGCGGAGCCGTGGATCTAGCCGTCTATCCGGGAGGTGTCGCCGGGGACGAGGTCACCATGCTGCGCAAGATCCGCGCCGGGCAGATGCAGGCCGCGCTGATCTCCGGCAGCGGCATGTCCTTCCTCGACGAAGGGATCAGCGCCCTGCAGGTTCCGCTCATGTTCGAGTCGCTCGAGGAGTTCGACTACGTTCTGCGAAAGGTCGCCCCCACATTGGAGCGACGATTGCAAGAGAAGGGATTCTCCGTTATTGGCTGGGGCGACGCCGGCTGGGCGTACTTCTTCTCCGTTCGCGAGTTCCGCACGCCTGAGGACTTGCGCGGCATGAAGCTGTACACGTCCAAGGGCGACGACGACATGCTCCGGCTGTACGACGAGTTCGGGTTCCGCGCTGTTCCGCTGGACTTCACCGAGCTGCAGACCAACCTTGAGACGGGGCTGGTGGACGTGTTCGCCGTGCCTCCGCTGATTGCTGCGGGCTACCAGTGGTTCGGGTCAGCGCCCTACATGCTGGACCTGCGCTTTGTCCCGATCGTCGGCGGACTGCTCGTCGCCCAAGAGTCGTGGGATGCGATCCCGGAGGACCAGCGGGCTGAGATGAAGAGGGTTGCCAGTGAGATGACCGAAGTGATCGAGTCGTCCGTCCGCGCTCAGGAAGAGGCCGCCATCCGCGAAATGGGGAAATACGGGCTGAAGGTTGTCGAGATCGGCGAGGCGGGCCTGCTGGAGTGGCGGCGGGAGATTGACGCAGCCTTCCCGGGCCTGCGGGACCGCTACGCCCCAGGCGAAATGCTCGATGAAGTCGTCCGTCTGCGGACTGAGTACCGCGCCCGATGACGCGCCAACGGGCCTCCTGCTCAGAGGGCGGAACCGGGGAGTTCGCTCTGAGCCGCCGCCAGTTGCTGGCGGCGGCATCCGCCGCGCCGCTGGCCGCCGCCGCATCGCCCGCGCCGGTGCTGTGCCTGTTCACGAAGCACCTGCCCCACCTGGGGTACAGGGAACTGGCGTCGACGCTGCGCTTGATGGGCTTTGCGGGCGCCGACCTCACGGCTCGGCCGCGCGGCCACGTGCTCCCGGAGAATGTCGAGCGCGACTTGCCGAGGGCCTACGAGGCTCTGGCGGCAGAGGGGGTTGCACTGCCAATGATCACGACCGGCTTGCTTTCCAGCCGGGACCCGGCCGCCCGGTCGACGCTCTACACAGCCGCCGGGCTTGGCGTGCCCTTCTTCAAGCTCGGCTATTTCCGCTATCGCGGCTACGATGGCTTCGACGAGCGCTTGGCGCGGGTAAAGTCTGACGTCGAGAGCTTGGCGGCCATTGCCTCGCACGCAGGCATCACGGGTGGTTTCCACAACCATTCTGGCGATTACGTGGGCAGCGCCCTCTGGGACCACTGGTGGGTTCTGCGGGACACGAATCCGGACCACGTCGGGTTCTACTTCGACCCGTGCCACGCAACGATCGAGGGTGGCTCCGCCGGATGGGAGATCGGTTTCCACCGGCTCCAGCCGCACGTCAGGATGGTCGCCTGCAAGGACTTCCGGTGGGAGCGCGCACAAGGGGGCCGCTGGCGCCCGCGGATGTGTCCGCTCGGCGAGGGCATGGTCGACTACCCTCGATTCTTCGAGCTACTCGCCGCAAGCGGCTTCAGCGGCCCGATCTCGCTCCACGTGGAGTATCACATCGACGCTCCGACCGAGGCCCGGCGGATCGACCGTGAGATGCAGGCGATCGAGCGCGACTTCGCGCGCCTGCGCGGGTTCTTCGAGGGGGCGTACGGTCGAGCCTAGCTCAGCCGGAACTTCTCCGGGTGCAAAGACGCATCCCCCTTCACCGTTAGCGACGCGCCGGCGGCCAGCTCAAGGTCGTGAAGGTGGGAACTGGCCCTGCGTTTGAGCGATCTGGCCACTTCCGGATGCACCCTCAGGGTCATTTCCCGCCCGTCTTGCCCTTTGCTGGGCTTGCGGGAGTCTCGGCCCCTGCGGCTCACCGCCGAGAAGACCTCCGAGAGCACGGTCTCGGACGACTTGACTGTGCCCGCGCCCGAGCAGGCAGGACACGGCACACACATGGCCCGTTCAAGAGACTGGCGGGCCGACTTGCGGGTGATGACCACCATGCCGAAGTCATTGAATGGCAGCAGCCGCGACGGCGATTTCATCTTCTTGAGGGCCTCGTGCATCACCTGGTGCACCTTCTGGCGGTTCTTGCGGTTTTCCATGTCGATGAAGTCGACCACGATGATCCCGCCGAGATCCCGCAGGCGCAGCTGGCGAGCCACCTCCCCGGCCGCCTCTAGGTTCGTCTTCAGGACGGTGTCCTCGAGCCGGTCCGACTGTCCTACGTAGCGCCCCGTGTTGACATCGATCGCCACGAGAGCCTCAGTCTGGTTGATCACGAGGTAGCCCCCCGACTTGAGCCAGACCTTCGGCCGTAGGGCCTTCTCGAGATCCTTGCGAATCCCGAAGGCTTCGAGAATGGGCTGGCTCTTTGTGTACAGCTTGATGCGGTCCGCGAGGCTCGGCCGGAATCGCTTGGCGAACGCCGCGACGCGCTCGTGCTGCTCCTTAGAGTCGACCCAGACCGCGCGGCAGTCGTCACTGAGATGGTCGCGCAGGACCCTCTCGACGAGGTCGAGGTCGCGGTGAAGCTCGGCCGGTGCTGCCGCGGACTCGCCCTTCTGCCGGATGGCGTCCCAGAGCCCTTGGAGGTGTTCGATGTCCGTGGCGAGGTCTTCATCGCTCACTCCGCCGGCTGCCGTGCGGACGACAAAGGCCCCCTCCTTGCCGTCCGAGAGCCTGTCCACCAGCCTGCGGAGCCGGGTGCGCTCGGATTCCGGCTGGATCTGCTTGGCCACGCCGTTCTTGTCCGCCGAAGTCATGTACACCGTGTAGCGCCCCGGAAGGTGGACGTGTGACGTGATTCGCGCCCCCTTCTTTCCGACCGGCTCCTTGTTGACCTGCACGATCACCTTCTGGCCGGGCTTGAGGAGGTCGGAGATGCTGGCTGCTGGCTCTTGGGGTTTGGAGCGGGCCCCATTGCCGGCCCTCTTCCGGGCGGTACTTGGTGCTGGTCTGGATGAGGCCGAGCGTCTGCGCCGGCGTCGGGGAGAGCGGCGCCTCGGCCTTCTCTTGGGGGCCTCGGGTTTCCCGTCCTTGGCCCGGGGCCCTTCGCCAGCCGTCGCGGCGGCTGGGGACTTGCCCGGACGAGGCCGCCGACGTCTGCGCCGCCGCTTCGGCTTGGCGGGCTCGGCCCGCGCAGGCGGCTCTGGGACAGCTGCCTTCCCGCCCGTCAGCCACTTTAGGGGATTCCAGAGGTTTGCCACAACCGACGGCGCTTCGACCGTTGCGCTCTTGGTCGGGGGCCCAACAATCCTATCGTCCGCAGTGGCCGGGCCTTCGGCCTTTTGTTCGGCAGGTCGGTCATCACCGGGCGCCGCCGCGCGGGCGGCCCTTCGCCTGCCCCGCCGCCGGCGGCCCCTCTGACGCCTTCGGTACTTTGCCAAGGACTCCCCCGGGAGCACGGGGCTGGGCTCGCCGTCCGGCGGTCCAGAGTCTGCGCCCTTTCGTCCCGCCGCCGCGGCGGCGGTCTCGCCGTTGTCAGTGCCGTCTTGCACCTTGGGCCCTCGGCCGGACCTCCGGCGCCGGCGCCGGCGCCTTCTGCGGCGCCTTCGCCGCGAGGGCCGCGGCGTTCCGGGACTTGCCGTCCCTGCCGGGTCGCTCTTGCCCGCCGCGTCCGCGACGGCCCCGGGGGAAGGCTGCGATCCGTCGTCTCCGGCGGTAGGCCCGGACGGTCGGAGCACGTCGCTCACGTATAGGAACGCGTCGCGTTGCAGGCCCAGGTCGACGAACGCCGACTGCATCCCGGGCAACACGCGCGTGACCCGTCCCTTATAGATGTTCCCTGTGATGCTCCGCTGCTTCGTGTGCTCTACGTAGATTTCAACCAGGCGATTATCCTCTCGGAACGCCACTGTCGTCTCAACGGGATTCGATGAGATGACGATCTCTTGAGACATGGGATTCCCCTCCCGGGGAAGACTGCCTTGCCACGCCGGTGTGCCCAGGCGGGCGTCGCGCTTTCCCACCTCATGCGCAATTCCCTATCATGGGCCGGTGGCCGGTCGCACGGCGGGCCGCTTGACTGCGGCCCCTGCGGCACAGGCCGTTCGAAAAATGAACGGGTGCCTGCCAGGCCGGTCTGCCCGGCCTCTGCGTCTTCGGCCCTCCAGTGGAAGTCTTCCCCACCAAACTTTCCTAGCGTCCGTCGCGCCCGTTGGCCGGGCGCGCGAACAGCACTCAATTCACAAATCGGCGGATCCGCACGCTGTTGACCATTCCCAGCATGGCCATGGCGGCCAGCAGGTTGGAACCTCCGTAACTCATCAGCGGGAGGGGCAGGCCGGTGACCGGCAGCAGGTTCGCCACCATCCCGCCGTTGACGAGCAAGTGGAACAGCAGCAGAGCTGCCACCCCCATTGCTATCAGCATCCCCTCCGGTTCGCGCGCCTTCCTTGCCGTGTCGGTGATGCGCCAGAGCAGCCACATGTAGAGGGACACTATCACGGCGACGCCCGCGAATCCCCGCTCTTCGGCGAATGAGGCAAGGACAAAATCCGTGTGGGCCGCCGGCAGGAACCGCAGCTGGGTCTGCGATCCCTGGCCCAAGCCCTGTCCCCACAGTCCGCCCGCGCCGACCGCGATCTTCGCCTGCAGGATCTGGTAGCCGCTGCTCAGCGGGGCTTCGCTGGGTCCCCGAAAGCCCATGATGCGGTCCTTCTGGTACGGCTTGAGAGTCGACCATGCCAGCAGGGCGAGCAGCGCCATCAGCAGTCCGGCGATGGCGAAGTAGCGCTTACGGATCTTGGACAAGAACAGGGCCATAGCGAGAAGCGGCAGCAGACTGAGCGCCGTGCTCAGGTCCGGCTGCAGGATCACCAGCAAGAACACCGCGAAGAACAGTGGGATGACCGGGACAACGTCCCTGGCGCGCACCTTCCCGGCCACGAACCCTCCGCAGTACCGCGCCACTACCAAGAGTAGCACCACCTTGGCCATCTCGGAGACCTGGACCGACGCGCCGATTGGCAGCACCAGCCAACGGCGCGCGCCGTTGATCGGATCCGCGAACGCCAGCACGTACACCAGCAGCAGCACGATGACTGCCCACATCCAAGGGGACAGGGCGACTAAGTTGTGGTAATCCGCGTTCGACACCGCGACGTAGGCCACAAGTCCGACCGCGAGCCATGTGCACTGCTGCGGGAATGCGGCCGCGAGGTCCGAATTGTGCGTTGCGCTGTAGATCTGCAACAGCCCCAAGACTGCGATCGCGAGCATCACGCCCGTCATCCGCCCGTCGAAGTCGGTCCAGAAGCGGGCCTTGGCCCCTCGGTCCCCGCTCACAAGCCCGGTCCCGCCATCGCCAACGTGGGCGTTTCCCGCCGCTTGGGCTTGGGGTCGTCATCGGGCGGCCTCCCGAGGTGCCAGGCCTGAAGGATGTCGCGCACGACGGCCGCGGCGAGGCTGCTCGACTTGCCGTTCTCGATCAGCACCCCCGCGACGATTTTCGGGAAGTCGCACGGTGCGAAGCCCACGAACCAAGCATCGTCCTCGAAGTCGGGGCGTCCCGACCGGATGCGCAGGCTGTTCGAGACGCGCTGCGAAGTGCCCGTCTTGCCGCATACGTCCACGCCCGCCAGCCTGGCCTGCCCTCCCGTCCCGCCGCCGTTGACCACGTTGAACATTGAATCGCGGAGGGTGCGCAGGTGCTCCCTATCGATGCGAGCTATGGCGGGCTGCGGAGCGCGCCAATTCTCGTCCATTTTTCGCCTGAAGGAGTCCGACACCAGCCTCGGGCGGTGCCAGATTCCACCTAGCGCGAGCCCGCCGATCGCGTGCACAGCCTGCAGCGGGGTTACGGCCATGGCACCTTGGCCGATCGAGACAACCGCTGTCTCGCCTGGAAACCATGGCTGCAGCGAGCGGCGAGCTTTCCACTCCGCCGACGGAACCAGTCCAGACGCCTCCCCGGGCAGGTCTACGCCTGTCTTCCGGCCGAGCCCGGCAGCCTCTGCGTATTCGCTCAGCGTCTCAATACCCAGCCTCAGCCCAAGCGTGTAGAAATAGACGTCGCAGGATGCTGCGATTGCGCGCGATAGGTCGACCGTGCCGTGACCGTCGCGCTTGTGGCAGCGGAAGTATCGCCCGCCGATTGCCATTCCCCCCTTGCAGGTCGCGGTGAATGACGGCCCCGCGATGTTGGCTTCCAGGCCCGCAAGGCCGACGATGGGCTTGAACACCGAGCCCATGGCCCAGGTGCCCTGGATTGCGCGGTTCAGCAAGGGAGTGGACGGGTCCGAGGTCAATCTGGCCCAGTCCTCGGGGACCATGCCGTTGGCAAAGCCATTGGGATCAAAGGACGGGGCGCTCGCCATCACCAGGATCTCGCCGGTGTTGGGGTCGATGGCGACGGCCGCTCCCCTTCGGCCCCTCAGCCCCAGTTCGGCGACGGCCTGCAGCTGGCCGTCGATGGTCAGGCCGAGGTCGCGGCCTCGCAAGGGGCGCTCCTCGTCGAGCTTCTTCACCGCGCGCCCATGTGTGTCGACCTCCTTCCGGCGGCGGCCGGCCTTTCCGGCCAGCCAGTGGTTGTACTGGCGCTCGATCCCGGACTTTCCGATCTCTGCCCCGTAGTCCACCGTCAGGAACTCGCGTCTCGCTAGGTCCTGCCTGCTCGCACGGCCCACGTATCCGACCGCATGCACCGCGACGCGCTCGTGCCCGTAGTGCCTGCGGAACTCCTCGACCAGCTTGACTTGGGGGAACTCCTCGCGGTTCGCGCTCAAGAAGGCCAAGTCGGACGACTGCAGGTCCTGCTTGACCACGAGGTGCTCGTACGGGGCCAGCGACGGGGCCTGGTCGAGCAGCCGCTCGATGTGCCCCGGGCCGAGCCGGAGCTTTGCTGCGACCTTCCTCAGCAGGTCGGGCGTGACCTCCCCGCCCTCGATCTGGGCAGAGATCCTCGTGCTGCTGCCAGCAATCAGGTTCCTGTTCCTGTCGTGGACTGCGCCGCGGGCCGCCGGGATCGGGTGCGATTCGGTGCTGTTGTCTTCGGCGCGCTCCCGGTAGCGGCTATCGCCCGCGCCCTGAATGCCCCAGAACGCCAGGAGCAGAACGACGCAGACGCCCGCGCTTACCGCCCGGAAGACGAGGACCCGGAACTCCAACGCCGCGCGCCTCTCGTAGAACACGGTCTGCACGGACCGTAACCCTGTTCAGCATAAGCCACAGCAGCATTCCGAGGCCGGCGTGCAGCACGGCGGCCGGCAGGATCTGCCACGAGAACTCGACCGTCAACCGGTCCCGCAGCAGGATGAACTCAAGGCCGGAATAGAGGGCCGCCTGCAACACGAAGGCCACGGCGCACAAGCAGGCGATCACGCCAGCGTGGTGAATGCGCAGCCCCTTGGCGACAGAGGGCAGGAAGAAGCCGACGATGGTCCAAGCGATGCCGCTCAGCCCGACAGGAGCGTGGGTAAGCCCATCGTAGGCGCACCCTGCCAAGGCCCCGTACAGGGCTCCGTGCAGGTTGGCGGAGCACCGCACCATCGTCAGGACCGCCACAAGCAGCGGGAAGTTCGCCGTCGGCAGCGGCGAGTCAAGCACGCCTTGGATGGCCTGCAGCGCGAGTGCGGCGCCCAGAAGGCCCACGGCCACCCGCACCGACGGGGATTCCCGCGCCGCAGGAGTTCCGCCCTCGCGGGAACCAGCGATCCCGTTCACTCCTCGTTCAGGCTTGAGGCTTCCGACAGGCCGCCAGAGTCTCCCAGCGAGGCCACGACCGCGCTGAAGTCCGGGGGGCTCCGGCCAGTCTCGCCGATCTGCCGCTCTTGCTCGGCCAGCGCCTCGCTAAAGGCTACCTTCACTCGCCCGGCGCCCGTCGGAGGCTCCTTCAGCGAGTCATCCAGCGCAATGCGAACGGGTTCCGGCAACTCGCTGTCCTGTACCTGTAGCAGAATCGCCACGTCGGTCAGCCGTTCCATGTCGGCCGCCAGCCGGACGGTGATGCGGTGCATCTCCTGGCCGCCATCCACCGAGCGAACCGCGCCGACTGGCAGCCCCCGAGGGTAGATTCCGTCCATTCCGGAAGTGTAGATGCGTTCGCCCGGAGCCACTGGCACGGCTGACCGGATGTACCTGATCTCACAGGCCGCGCCTTCCGTGCCGACCAGCACTCCCCGGGCACCGCTCCCGGCAAGTACGACACCCACCGCGGAGTCGGGATCGTGCAGCAGCATCACTGTCGCCGAATTCTTATAGCTTTCAAACACCCTTCCGACGATGCCGCCAGGCGCAAGCACGGCCATCTTGGATCGGATTCCGTCATCCATCCCTCGGTTGACCACCAGTTGCTTGGGGGAACCGGCGTGGCGTTGAACGATCACCTTCGCTGCTAGCGTGTCGACGTCGAGGCTGCTGCGATAGGTGTCCGTCTCGAGTCGCGCCTTCATCGCCAGCAGCTCGCCCTCCAGGCGTTCGTTCTGGATCCGCAGATTCCGTGCTTGGGCGTCCAGAGCCTCGATTTCCTGCACCGCTTCGACCTGCGAGCGATAGGCTGACCAGAGGCTCGTCGCGGACCGCGCGGCCCACGCGGCGGCGTGCTGGACCGGCGACACGGCGCTGGCGACCCAATAGCCCACGCCGACGTCCGACGGCTCTTTCCCGTCTTTCCCGATCTGGTAGACGACGAGCCCAGCCTGGGCCAACACCAGCGCTGCAAGCAAAATGCCGTCCAATCGGCCGCTATTGGCCCCTGCTATGCGCTTTGCCGGGCTTCCCCGGTTGGTAGGTTGGGCTTGCACCCCACCCTACTCTATCATCACACGTGAGAGCAGAGCTACGTTCTTCAGCACTCGGCCCGTCCCCTCGACCACGCAGTGCAGCGGGTTGTCCGCGATCGACACCGGAATGGAGATCTCGTCCCTGATGCGGCTGTCCAGTTGCTGGAGATACGCCCCCCCGCCTGTGAGGACGATGCCGCGGTCGCAGATGTCGCTGCTCAGCTCTGGCGGCGTGTGCTCAAGGGCCTCCCGCACGGCGACCATGATCTGGTCCACGCAGGGCGCAATCGCATTGTAGATGTCCACGTTGGTGATTTCCAGTTTGGCAGGGATGCCCATCACCAGGTCGCGCCCCTTGACCTCGATCGAGATTTCTTCGGTCGGTTCGCGGGCTGCCGCGATGTCAACCTTGATCCGCTCCGCTGTTCGCTCTCCGATCAAAAACTTGTAGTTGGACTTCAGGTGTCGGATGATCGCTTCGTCGATCGCGTGCCCGCCAACGGTGACGGTCTTGGAGAACACCACGCCGGACAGCGAGATCACCGCCACGTCGGTCGTCCCGCCGCCGACGTCCACCACCATGTTGCCTTCCGGCTCCTCCACCGGCAGGCCTGCGCCGATGGCGGCCATCATCGCCTGCTCGACCAGGAAAACCTGACTCGCACGTGCCCGCATCGCGGAGTCGTAGACCGCGCGCCGCTCGACATGCGTGATGCCGCCCGGCACGCCGATCACGATCCGGGGGTGGACAAAAATGCGCCGGTCGTGCGCCTTCCTGATGAAGTACTCGAGCATGCGTTCGGCCACGTTGAAGTCTGCGATGACCCCGTCGCGCATAGGCCTGACCGCGGAGATGATCCCGGGCGTGCGGCCGAGCATGCGCTTGGCTTCCTGTCCGACGGCCTCAATGTCCCCGGTTCGGGTGTTGATGCCCACCATCGAGGGCTCGTCCACGACGACGCCCTGGTTCATGACATAGACGAGTGTGTTGGCCGTTCCCAGATCGATCGCAAGATCGTGGGAGAACAGCGACATCAGAGATCGAAGTCTCATGGATCCTTCTCGCCCGGGTCTGGGCAGGCGGCCCCGTCCCGCGCTGCAGTAGCCTGCCCTCGTCGCATGCCTTGCGGCCCTTCGCCCAGCGGCCCCAGCACGCCGCCGCTGGATGGCCAGCGCCTGATTGCCCGAAGGATAGCACGATATTAGCGCCGCCTTCGTCGGCCTTGGCAACCGTTACTGATAGGCCAAGCGCCGGGTTTGCGTCGACACCGGAGAGTGCGTGACAATCACCCTGAGGAAGCTTGGTGCCCGCCGAACACTGTCTCGCGGTTGATCTCGGGGCCGGAAGCGGCCGCGTGATGCTGGGTTCATTCGACGGCGAGCGCCTCGGCGTTGAAGAACTGCACCGGTTCGGCAATGCCGGTGTGGATGTGCTCGGCCGTTTGCACTGGGACGTGCTGCGGCTGTTTCGCGAAGTGTGCCATGGCTTGTCCGCTGGCGCACGGGCCCGGCCGGTCTCGCTGGGAGTGGACACCTGGGGTGTTGACTTTGCCCTCATCGACCGGGACGGAGCGCTGGTGGCGAACCCCCTGCACTACCGCGACCGCCACACGGCCGGAACGATAGAGGAGGTTACCCGGATCGTGCCGAAGGAGGAGATCTTCCGGAGGACCGGGCTACAGTTCATGGAACTCAACACCCTCTTCCAGCTGTGGGCCCTTAAGGGTACTCGCGCTCTCGAGTCCGCCAGCTCGCTCGTGATGATGCCGGACCTGTTCCACTACTGGCTCACCGGGCAAATGGCCTGTGAGTACACCGACGCGACCACGTCCCAGTGCTTCGATCCGACCCGCGGCGAGTGGGCCGTGCCCCTGCTGGAGCGGCTTGGCCTGCCGACGTCGATCTTCGGCCCCGTCATCCAGCCGGGAACGGTGGTGGGGCCCCTGCTGACGGGGATTGGAGCGGAGTGTGGGCTTGGCGCGGCGAAGGTCGTGGCGCCCGGCACGCACGACACCGCCTCGGCCGTCGCTGCCGTGCCCGCCGAGGGGGACAGTTGGGCCTACCTCAGCTCGGGAACTTGGTCCCTGCTGGGCGTTGAGGTCAGCCGGCCCCACGTCAACCCTTCAGTGATGGCCCGAAACCTGACCAACGAGGGTGGTGTTTGCGGGACCATCCGCCTGCTCAAGAACATCAGCGGCCTGTGGCTGTTCGAAGAGTGCCGGCGGGAGTGGGCGGGCCATGGCTGGGACGTGGATTACGACATCCTGCTGGGGGCGGCGGCTGCCAGCGAGCCGTTCCGTTCCGTGTTCGACGTGGACGCCCCCGAGTTCGTGGCCCCCGGCGACATGCCCGGGCGGATCGCGCAGAGGTGCCGCGCGAGCGCCCAGCCGGCCCCGGAGACGCCCGGGCAGTTCGTGCGGGCGATATTCGAGAGCCTAGCCCTGAGGTACCGCTCCGTGCTAGCCGAGATAGCAGGCGTGACGGGGATCCGTCCGTCCGTGCTGCACGTCGTTGGTGGCGGCTCCCGCAACACAATGCTCTCGCAGCTGGCTGCCGACGCGTGCGGCATTCCCGTGATGGCCGGGCCGGTGGAGGCGACCGCGGTGGGCAATGCCCTCATGCAGTTCATCGCCAGCGGGCGCATTGGGGGCCTTGCGCAGGGCAGGGAAGTGGTCCGGCAGTCCGTCCGGCCTGTGACCTTCGCTCCGGGACTTGCGGACGCCGACCGCTGGGATGAGGCCCAGGCGCGCGTCGGGTCCGGCCGCGACAGCTGACCGTACTTGGAAATGGCAAGCGCGGTGGCCCTCAACGTTGCTCTGATCGGCTGCGGCTTCATGGGCAAGGCGCACAGCAACGCCTACGCACAGGTCGGCCACTTCTTCCCGCACGTGCGCAAGATCCGCAGGCGGGTGGCCTGCTGCCGGGGCACGGCGGGACTGGAGGCGCTCTCTCGCGCTTGGGGCTGGGAGAGTGTCGAGACCGACTGGCGGAGGGTCGTCGAGCGCCCCGACGTCGACCTGGTGGACATCTGTGCCCCCAACTACCTGCACGCCGAAATGGCCGCCGCCGCTGCAGGTGCGGGAAAGATCGTGCTATGCGAGAAGCCCCTGGCGAACGACCTCCGAGAAGCCGAGGCCATGGTCGCGGCCACGCGGGCGGTGCCCACATTCGTGTGGTTCAACTACCGCAGGATCCCCGCCGTCGAGCTTGCTGCCCGCCTGTTGAGGGAAGGCCGGCTGGGCCGGCTCTACCAGTACCGGGCGCAGTACTTGCAGCAGTGGGGCCCGGATCCGGGCCGCCCGAACAACTGGAAGATGTCCAGGCGGACCGCCGGTTCAGGGGCGAACGGCGACCTCAACTCCCACCTGATCGACACCGCAATGATGCTGTTGGGGCCGATCCGTGAGGTTTCCGCTACGCTGCAGTCGTTCCTGCCGGAGAAGCCCGACCCGGCGGCTCCCGGCAGGACCTACGCTGTGGATGTCGACGATGCCGTCCTCGCCCAGGCGCGCTTCGCCGACGGGACGCTTGGCTCGTTTGAGGCGACCCGTTTCGCGACCGGGTTCCAGAATGACAACAGCTTCGCCGTGCACGGCGAGAAGGGCATGCTGGAGTTCCACTTCGAGGACATGAACCACCTGACATACGCCGCAGTCTCCGGCGATCCAGACCTGCGCGGCCGGAGGAAAGTCCTGCCTCCAGCAAGGGGCCCGCTTGACAGCCCCAACTTTTGGAAGGCTGGCCATCCGATCGGGTACGAGCACACGTTCATCGCGTCCCTAGCGGACTTCCTCGACGGCCTGGACTCGGGCCGGCCGGCAAGGCCGACGTTCGAGGACGGACTCGCGGTCCAGCGCGTGCTGCACGCCATCGAACGCTCAGACCGAGAGCGGCGTTGGGTTGGGACCGGGCTCTGAGTCCCAGCCTCTCATAACCGGGCCCCAAGCTCCGGCGATCGCCGGGTGGCCATGGTAGGCTTGGAAGCCTCCATAAGCGGCATGCATATGTTTCACGTGAAACATGGACCATAGTACAAGAGACTGGAATTCTCTATGCATGTCATATTTCGACCGCCCGCGGGACACTGCGCTCTCGCCACCCTTCGGCGGGCCGGGCCTCGGGGCGGGCCGGCGCCCAGCCCGCGCTACAATCGGCGCGTTCCGCCGGGCCAGGCCGCTCCGGGACCCCGACACCGCCATGACCGATGCCGCGAAGTCAGCCGTCCTCTGCGCACTGTTGGCAGCCTGGCTGGCTAGTTCGGCGGCGAGGCCCCTCAAGGCGCAGGCCGTCCCGGCGTCACAGTCCGGGGCCGCTGCAGCTGCCGGGGAGGACTTCCTGGGCGCGTTCACTTGGCTGCCCGGAGGCACGCGCGAGGCCGACATGTGGCAGGTCCTCGTGCTCTTCGGCGTCGGCGACGACGCCGGCGAGTCCTGGGACGGGAGCCTGTCGGTGCGTAACGGGGAGATCCTCTCACTCGGGCCGCATCGGCAGGAGCCGCCGGACCGCATCCTGCCGGAGGGCGGCTGGCGGTTGCGGACGCAGGACGTGCGGATCATGCTGCGGTCGACCGTCGTGCCGAGGCCGACGCCCGTGGAGCGGGTGGAAGTCCTGCCGAAGGGTCTCTGGATCCGCGGCAGCGGGAACGCGTCCACGATCGTGGCCGTCCGCACCGCGCAGGGCGACTTCGAGTTCCGGCCCACGGAAATGCCGGTCGGCCCGTGGGCCCGGGCGGTGGGCGGCCGGGTAGCCATCCAGCGGACCGTGCCCGCCACCGACCTGTCAGGGACGGAGCTTCGGCAGCACGACTCGCCGGACATCGCCGCCGACACGGCAGGCAACCTCTACGCTACGTGGTACAGCTATCACGACCGTCGCGAAGAGCTGAACTTCCGCCGCTACCACCAGGGCCGCTGGTCGCGGCTGATCCCGGTCGGAAGGGCGGCCGAGGACCTATGGCGGCCGCAGGTGGCGGTCGATGACGGGGACACGCCGTGGCTGGTCTACTCCCAGAGCCCACTGCACAGGCGGCCCGCTAACTGGGACATCTACGCGATGGCCTGGGAGGACGGCGAGTGGGGCAGACAGCACCGGCTCACGGACAGCCCGCTGCCGGACATCGAGCCGCACGTCGCCCGCGCTGGAGACGGCACGATCTACATAGTCTGGCAGGCGATGGCCGGCAGGCACACGCAGGTCCGCCTCAGGTACCTGAGAGACGGTCGCTGGTCGAGGGCCGTGACCGTTACCAACACGGACTCTAACGACTGGGCCCCGGCCGTTGCGGCCGGTCCGGGAGGGGTGGCTTGGGTCGCTTGGGACCGGTACCGCAAGGGTTCGGGCGGAAGCTACGACATCGTGGCCAGATCGTTCGCCCCGGGTGAGGGCTTGGGGCCGGAGATGACCGTTGCATCGACGACCCGTTTCGAGGCCCACGCTAGCCTTGCCGTGGACCGGCAGGGACGGCCTTGGATCGCTTGGGAGACGTCCGGCGTGGGCTGGGGCAAGGATCTGGGACGCGGTCTCGGAAATCGGCAGCCGGGCACGCCGCTCGGCTCCGCCAGGCGAATCGAGCTGGTCTGCTTGGACGGGGGCCGCTGGAAGGCTCCCCCGCCCGTGCGATTCTCCGACCCGGCAGCGCCGGGATCCACGGGCGAGAGCCGCCCGCAGCTGTTCTTCGACCCGGACGGCAGCTTGTGGATGTCGTTCAAGAGGCGCTACAGCCGGCGGTCCTACCGGCCGACCTCCTACTGGGAGTACTTCGTTACGCGGCTAGACGGGGACCGCTGGACCGACCCAATCACGCTCCCCCGGAGCTGGTCGCGCAAGAGCACGCGGATGGGCATAACCGCTGCCGGAGGGCGGCTGTGGGCGTTCTGGCCCGACGAGAGCCGCCAGTGGGCCTTCGCCAGCCGGCCGCTGCTCAACCGCGTCGTCGCTGGCTCCCTGCCGCTGCCCGGTCCCGGGCGGCCACCCGAGCTGTCCGACTATCGTCCCGAGCCGGGCGAGTCGCGGCCCGATTCGCACCCCACGGAGCTCGCCGACGTCCGCTACATCCGCGGCTACAGGACGGAGCACGGCGGGAAGGCTCTGCGCATCCTGCGCGGAGACCTGCATCGGCACACCGAGCTCTCGCAGGACGTTGGCGGTCTCGACGACGGGTCCCTGCCTGAGTTCTACCGCTACATGATCGACGCCGCGGAGATGGACTTCGGAGCTTCAACCGACCACCAAGCGGGCGGCACGGACTTCTGGAACGCCGTGACACAGAAGCTCGCGGACATGTACCACTTTCCGGAGCGCTTCTCCACGCTCTACGGGTACGAGCGCAACCCGGGGAACCCTTATGGCCACCGCAACCTCATCTACACGCACCGCGACTACCCCATCGTGCCCTTCTACATGCCCATGCACCCGCGCTTCCTGCTCCCGGACAGCCCCGACGGGGAGCTGCTGACGTTTTCCTCCATGGGCTTCGGCAGCGGAGTGCGCAACGAGACGCGGCTGATGTATGACATCGCCCGTAGGACGGGCGGCATTGCGATCCCCCACACATCGGGCACGAACTCGATGGGTACGGACTGGCGGGATCACGATCCGGAGGTCGACACGGTGGCGGAGATCTACCAAGGGGCGCGTCAGAGCTATGAGCACAAGAACGCCCCGCGCGGAATCTTCGACGGCGAGGAGTCCAGCGCTGCTGGCGGGTTCCAAGAGCCGGGGATGTTCTGGAACGCATGGTCGAAGGGCTACAAGATTGGCGTGATCGCCAGCTCTGATCACTACTCGACCCACATCTCCTACGCCATGGTCTACAGTCCCGGCACCGGCAGGGAGGCGATTCACGACTCGATCCGGGCGCGCCGGACCTATGGCGCCACGGACAACATCGTGCTCGAGTTCCGGATGGGGAGCGCGTTCATGGGCGAGGACGTGCAAATGTCGGGACCGGTCCCAGCGCGGGTGCGGGTCCGGGGTACTGATGCCGTCGCAGCAGTCCACGTGATTCGGGACGGCACCTACGTCTACAAGGCCGAGCCCGGGACGCAGGAGGCCGAATTCGAGTACTTGGATGTCGATGCTCCGCCCGGGGACCACTGGTACTACGTGCGTGTCGAGCAAGCCGATGGGGAGCTGGCTTGGTCTAGCCCGATCTGGACGAGTCCGGCGCCGTAGGCGTCCTCGGAGCGGCCAGGCGCTACGTGGCTAATTCCCTTGGAGGCCTTCCACGGGGCCGGAATCCGGAACGCTGTGGTAGCATCGTTCTGCACGCGCCAAGCGAGCAGAACGCAGGGCGCCTGCGCGACATCGTGAGCCTTGCCCGCAGCCACGGGCCTGTCGTCGGGGCCGTCCTTGCGCTCGCGCTCGCCGTGCCCGCGAGAGGGGAGGCTCCCTTCACTGCTGCGCAGCGAGGCTACTGGGCCTTTCAGGGGGTTGCCCGACCTGAAGCCCCGGTGGCTTGGGGCGAGCGCTGGGCGCGCAATCCGGTAGACGGCTTTGTCCTGCGGGGGCTGCGGGCGAATGGTCTCCGCCCGTCGCGGGAAGCAGGCAGAACAGCACTGATCCGAAGGGCGTCGCTCGACCTGATCGGCCTGCTGCCCTCTCCTGAAGAGGTGCGCAAATACCTCGCGGACGAGTCCGACCAGGCGTACGAGCGAGTGGTAGAGCGCCTGCTCGCCTCCCCCCACTACGGCGAGCGCTGGGGCCGGCACTGGCTGGACCTTGCGCGTTATGCCGAGAGTTCCGGTTTCGAGACGGATGTCACCCGGCCGAACGCATGGCGTTACCGCGACTACGTGGTGTCAGCGTTCAACGCGGACAAGCCTTACGACCGATTCGTGCAGGAGCAGATAGCAGGCGACGAGATCTGGCCCGACAGCGCCGAGGCCACAGTCGCCACAGGATTCAACCGCCACTACGCCGAGGAGGGCAACCAGAAAGACTTGCTGCTGGCCCGCCAAGAGATGCTCCACGACATCACCTCCGTTGTCGGCTCCACCTTCCTGGGCCTGACCTACGGTTGTGCGCAATGCCACGACCACAAGTTCGATCCCATCACCCAGAAGGACTATTACAGGCTCCAGGCATTCTTCGCGAACGTCAACCATGACGACCGCATTCCGATCGTTCCGCGAGCCGCCCTCCGCGAGTACGAGCGCCGGCTCGCGATTTGGGAGGAGAAAACCGCGCCCATCTGGGCGGAGATGTCGGATCTCCTCATGCCGCTGCGCCAGTATTCTCCCCAACAGCTTCTGGCTAGGTACCCGGACTACGTGATCACGGCCGTCACGAAGCCGGCCAGCGATCGGACACCCATCGAGGCGTGGATGGAGAACTTGCTTGCGATCAAGGACTGCAATACCTGTGCGCTCCGCCCGCCGCCGTACCTGGACCGGCGTTTTCGGTCGGTGGTTGGCAAGCTCACGGGCGAGCGCAAGGAGCGGTTCGACGAGCTCGACCGCCAGCTCGCGCAGCTTGCCCATCTCAGACCCCCGGAGATTCAACGCGCCAGCGGCATGCTCGACGTGAGCGGCTCCGCGCCGGTGACCCGCATCCTCTCCAACGGGCAGTACACAAGCCCCCAAGAGTCCGTCCAGCCGGGCTTCCTGTCAATCTTGGATCCCGGGCCGGCCAGCATCGACGAGCCGACCCACTTGAGGTCGACCGGACGCAGGACGGCACTGGCGAAATGGCTGTCGACGCCGGAGAATCCCCTGGCGGCGAGGGTGATGGCGAACCGAGTCTGGCAGCACCACTTCGGTCGAGGGATCGTGGCCACGCCCAGCGACTTCGGCATGATGGGCGAGCGTCCCACGCACCCGGAGCTGCTGGACTGGCTGGCGGACGAGTTCGTCACCTCCGGCTGGAGCGTCAAGCGGCTTCATCGGCTGATCATGCTGTCGAGCACCTACCGCCAGACGGCAGGACTGGAGACGGCTTTGGGCGGCGGCACAGACACTGGCAGCCGCAGGGCGGCACGGCTCGATCCTTCCAACAGGCTGCTCTGGAAGTTTCCGCGGCGCCGGCTTGAGGCGGAGGTCCTGCGCGACTCTGCGCTTTGGGCGGCGGGCTTGCTGAACACGCGGGTCGGAGGGCCCAGCGTCTTCGCGCCGCTGCCTTCGGGAATGCCCGCGCCCACAGGCGGATGGAAGGTCAGCGAGAGACCGTTCGAGCACCGCAGGCGCAGCATCTACCTCTTCGCCAAGAGGAACAGTCCGTACCCTCTGCTGGCCGCGTTCGACTTACCGGACACGCATGAGTCCTGCGCTGCGAGAGACCGAACCATCACGGCACCGCAGGCCCTGTCGCTCCTGAATGGGGAAGAGGCCGCACAGTGGGCCCGCGCGTTTGCCGGCAGGATCCTCGGGATAGCCGGGGAAGACAGGGACGAGCAAGTTGGAGCCGCCTACCAGCTGGCCTATTCCAGGGAGCCAACGGCCGTAGAAAGGGAGTCCGCGGCCGCATTCTTGGATCGACATCGCCGAATCATCGCCGCTCAGGTCGAGGCGGGCGCCTCCACGTTTGTCCCGGAGCGGGTCCCGTCCGGAGTGTCGCAGGAGGCAGCGGCTGCGCTGGTCGACTTTTCCCAGATGCTCCTGAACTCGAACGAATTCGCATACGCATTCTGAACAGTCATGGCACTCGCAACCCAGGCCAGAAAGCCATCCGGCGGTCCGACAGGGTCGCCGCGCCGGGAGTTCTTGGCGCGCTCCGGCAGCGGTCTCGGGAGCTTGGCCCTAGCCCACCTGCTCGCAGGTGCCGGCATCCTGCGCAGGGCTTCCGGTGCCGCCAGCGGCCCCTTGGACCCGCGCGAGCCCCATCACGCTCCCCGCGCCAAGTCGGTGATCTGGCTGTTCATGGAGGGCGGCCCCAGCCATCTCGACCTCTTCGACCCAAAGCCGGCGCTTGAGAGGCTTGCCGGACAGGTCACGCCGGAGTCGTTCAAGCTTCCCGTCACCAGCGCCACGGGATCCCACAGGATGCCCATCGTTGCGTCGATGCGGGATTGGAAGCGCCACGGGCAGAGCGGGCTCTGGGTATCGGACTGGTACCCGCAGATCGCGGGGCACGTCGACAAGATGGCGGTCGTCCGATCGTGCTGGGCCGACGGGGTGAACCACGTGGGCGCCAACCGGCAGATGAACTCCGGTTCGATACTGGCCGGCAGGCCGTCCATGGGCGCCTGGACAACTTACGGGCTGGGAAGCTCCAACCAGAACCTGCCGGCATTTGTCGTGCTCAGTGACAGCAAGGCGGTGAAGGGAGGGCCGACAAACTGGGGCTCCGGCTTCCTTCCGGCAACCTACCAAGGCACCCACCTTCGGCAGGAGGGTCCGCCGATCCTCAACCTGCGCCCTCCCCAGCACATGAGCGAGGAGCAGCAGCGAAGCCGTCTCGATTACCTGAAAGTCCTCAACCGGCACCACGCCGGCCGTTTCCCGGACGACGACGAGCTTGAGGCGCGCATCGAGTCGTACGAGCTCGCATTTCGGATGCAGAGCGCCGCACCCGAAGCCGTCGATCTGGGACAGGAATCCGCCGCCACCAAGCGGCTGTACGGCATGGACGACGAGGACGCAAGAAGGTTCGGCACAAACTGCCTGTTGGCGAGACGGCTGGTGGAGCGCGGCGTCCGCTTTGTGGAGGTCTATTGCGGCAGCGGCGGAGGCTGGGATTCCCACGCCAACCTCGAGCGCAACCACTCCAAGATGTGCAGGGTGTCCGATACGCCCATCAGCGGCCTGCTCATTGATCTGGAGTCGAGGGGGCTGCTCGAGGAGACGCTGGTCGTGTGGGGCGGGGAGTTCGGGCGCACCCCCTTCAGCGACGGAGGCCCGGGCTCGATCGCGCCAGACGTGTATGGTCGCGACCACAACCCTTGGGGTTTCACGATCTGGCTCGCCGGCGCGGGCATCGCAGGCGGTCAGGTGGTGGGGTCGACGGACGAGATAGGCTTCCGGGCCTCAGAGAGGCCTTGCCACGTCCACGACATCCACGCGACGATCCTGCACTTGTTGGGCCTGAACCACCTCGATCTGACCTACCTTCACAATGGCCGCGCCGAGCGCCCGACGATCAACGGTGGCGAGGTGATCGGCGATCTGCTGGCCTGACGGCGTGCGTGCGCCCGGCTTTCCGCCGAGCGTCTCCGACCGCTTCGGGCGGACTGGGAGGAGTCTCCGGTTGATATGATCGGGGCGCGGGCGCGCTACCCGCATTCCGGCCATGCAGTCGCTCTTCGGCGCCCCGCCCAAGAAGCCCGGACTGTTCGGCCGGTTCCGGAAGGCCGTCACCAAGACGCGCGAGACGCTCTCGGAGCAGCTCGACGGGATCCTCTCCGGTTCTGTCGAACTGGACGCTGAGCTGCTCGAGGACCTCGAGATGGCGCTCATCGGAGCCGACCTCGGCGTGCGCACCACCGATGAAATCCTCTCCGACCTGCGCTCCGCGGTTCGAAGCCAGGAGGCCGCGCGCGCCGACGCCGTGCGCGGGTTGATCGCCGAGCGTCTTGTGGCGATATTGGGCCAGGCCACCGCCACAGACGAAACGCGGCGCAGTCCCGAGATAGAGGTGATTCTGGTGGTTGGTGTCAACGGCGTTGGCAAGACCACTACGATCGGGAAGCTGGCGCACCGCCTGCGAACCGAGGGGCGGGAGGTCTTGCTGTGCGCGGCAGACACGTTCAGGGCCGCAGCCGCCGAACAGCTCCAGATTTGGGGCGAGCGGTCCGGATGCCCGGTCATCCGCCAACACGCGGGAGCGGATCCCAGCGCGGTCGTCTACGACAGCCTGCAGGCTGCCAAGGCACGGGGAGCCGACACGGTCATTGCAGATACGGCGGGCCGGCTTCACAACAAGGCGGGCTTGATGGCGGAGCTCGCCAAGATCCGGCGCACGGCGGCGCGGCTCGTTCCGGGCGCCCCCCACCAAGTGCTGCTGGTCCTCGACGCAGTGACGGGCCAGAACGGTCTGCAACAGGCCCGTCAGTTCGCCTCGACCGCTGGCGTGACGGGCCTTGTCTTGGCAAAGCTCGACGGGACGGCAAAGGGCGGAATCGCTGTCAGCATCGCACGGGAGCTCGCGATACCGATCCATTGGGTGGGCGTCGGTGAGACCATTGACGACCTGGTTCCCTTCGACGCGGAGACGTTCGTGCGTTCGATGTTCGACTCGCGGGAGCAAGCGTGAGCCAGTCTGACGCCAGATGGCTCGCGGAGGCGGTCGAGCTGGCCCGTCGAGGGACGGGAATCGCCAGCCCCAACCCGATGGTTGGAGCGGTCGTGGTGGACAGCACGGGCCTACGCGCCGGCGAGGGCTGGTATTCCTACGAAGGCCGCAAGCATGCCGAAGTGCTTGCCTTGGAGCAGGCGGGGGGCCGCTCGCAGGGTGCGACCCTGTACGTGTCGCTTGAGCCCTGCTCCATCCAAGGGCGAACGCCGCCGTGCGTTCGTGCGGTGTTGGAGGCGGGCATCGCCCGTGTGGTCTGCGCCAGCCGCGACCGCAACCCGAAGATCAACGGCGCAGGGCTGGACGCGCTCCGCCAGGCCGGAGTCGAGGTGGTCGCGGCGAACGGCGAGGTCGCCCGCCAAGCCGACCGCCTGAATCAGGCTTTCTTCCACTTCGCGCAGACCGGCCGGCCTTTAGTGACGCTTAAGACCGCCCTGACCTTGGACGGGAAGATCGCGGCTCCCGACGACAACACCGGCTGGATCACGAGTTCCACCGCTAGGGCGCATGTGCACCGAGTGAGGCACAGTCACGACGCGATCATGACCGGCATTGGGACGGTCCAGGCGGACGATTGCCGCCTCACCGACCGTACGGGCTTGCCGAGGCGCCGACGCCTGCAGCGTGTCATCCTCGACTCGCTTCTGCGCATTCCCACGGATTCACGCATCGTGGAATCGGTGCGGGGTGATTTGATTGTGGCGACCACCTCGGCCGCCACCGAGCGTCGGAGGCGTGCTCTAGAACGGGCCAAGGTGGCCATCAGGGTGTTCGACTCGCCGACCGGCCGAGTGGACCTCCACGCGCTCTTCGCGTGGCTCGGCCGGCGGGACATTACGTCTGTGATGGTCGAGGGAGGCGCGAAGCTGAACTGGGCCCTGCTTGAAGGGGGTGCCGTGGACAAGATCCTGCTGTACTTCGCTCCGAAGATCCTTGGGGGCTTCGATTCGCTGCCCATGGTCGGAGGCGCGGGCCGCCGCTCGCGGTCGGGCGCGATTCGGGTGCGGAACCTGCGGACCCGCCCCGTCGGTCCCGACGAGTTTCTGGTCGAGGCGACAGTTGTCAACGACCATGTTTCGCCCGGCGATTGAGCGTAGACCGTTATGTTCACCGGAATCGTCGAAGAGGCAGGCCGCATCCGCCGCATGGAGCGGTCAAGTTCCGGAGCCCGCATACAGGTGGAGGCAAGCGAGGTTCTCTCTGACCTTCGCAGGGGCGGGAGCATCGCGGTCAACGGTTGCTGCCTGACTGCCGTGGAGGTCGACGAAAGGGGCTTCGCGGCCGACCTGTCACCTGAGACGCTGGCCCGAACCGGCCTCGGGACGCTCACCGGCGGGGATCTGGTCAACCTGGAGCGGCCCCTGCTCCCGACCAGCCGGCTTAGCGGACACTTTGTCCTCGGACATGTTGACGGCACGGGGACGGTCGACGTGTTAGATCCGCTTGGGGATGGCAACTGGTGGCTCTCGGTCCGGATTCCCCGTGACCTGCTCAAGTACTTGGTGTACAAGGGCAGCGTGGCGATCGACGGCATCAGCCTGACGGTGGCTTCGCTGAAGGGCGACACGATCGGCTTCGCGATCATCCCCCACACCTACGAGGTGACCAACCTCGCCGTGCGAAGTGCCGGGGAATCGGTGAACATCGAGTGTGACGTTCTGGCGAAGCACGTCACCCGACTGCTGGAATTGCGTGACGGTCTCCACCCGCAGGTGGCCTCTGGCTAGGCCTGATCGCGGTTCTGGCGGTAGGCTTCCTGCGCCAGACATGCCGCGATGCCCTCGCGATACGTGGGATAGAGCAGGCGCACGCCGGTGAGCTGGCGGATTGCCCCGCCGTCGACCCGCCGGTCGGCCCTCCTCGTTGCCGAGATTTCGGAGGCCGGGACGAATGGGGGCGGCGGGAGGCCCATCGCTTCCGAGCAGAAGCGGGCGACCTCTGCGGACGGGGCCGGCAGTTCGTCCGCCACTGGGAAGGCCCCGTCCACGTCGAGGGCCATGCTCGCGGCGACGATGGCGGCGAGGTCGTCGACGTGGATTCGGGACACCATCCGTGGCCGTCCGGAGGGCAGCACGAAGTCTCCCGCGCGCATCCTAGCGTGGACGCCCCTGCCAGGACCGTAAATGGCCGCCGGGCGCAGAACGGCCGTCCTGCACGCCAAGCGCCGCACGTGCCGCTCGGCCAACACTCTCAGGCGCTGGCGCTCTGTCCGTGGGGCCGGCGGGGTCCGCTCGTCCACATCGCGCACATCTCCGTAGACCCCAGTGGTCGATAGGTACGTGACGTGGTGCGGCAGCCCCTTGAGTCCGCTGACGACGCGCGGTGTGGGCTCGTCTAGCCGCCCTCGGCGGCGCAGGGTCGGTATCGAGATCAGGACGTGCGCACCCGCCGCCGATACGGTGGTTCCCGTTTCGGAAGCTGCATCAAAGGGCAACACGAGCGCTCCTGCCGGTCTCAGGCATTGGAGGCGCTCAGGCTTTCGGGTCGTCGCCGCGACTTCCCATCCTTGCTCCAGCAGCAGCTTGGCCACCCTGCGGCCCGTGAAGCCACATCCCAGGATCAAGGCGCGGCGTCGCACTCCACCTCCGACTGGCCCGAATGGCTCGCCATCCACTCCCGGAATTCGGCCTCGGCCCACGCCCAAGCGCCTCTCTTGTCACCGAACCCGTGCAGCCAGCGGATTTCGCCGGCCCGGTTTCGGAACCAGGTCATCTGTCTTTTCGCATAGCGACGTGTCTTGAGGGCGGTGGCCTCCACCGCTTCCTGGAGGCTGCACTCGTCCGCGAGGTAACGGCGGCATTGCGCGTAGCCAAGCGATCCGAGCGGACGCCAAGATTCCGGGATTCCTCGATCGAGGAGTCCCTTGACCTCTTCGATCAAGCCTTCATCGAACATACGCCGTGCTCGCAGGTCGATTCGGGCGTTGAGTGCGTCCCTTGGTGGATCCAGCCCCAACAGGAGCACACGGTACCCGCGCAATGAATCCCTGGGCTGATTCCACTGCTCTGTCATCGGGCGTCCTCCTCCCACGGACACTTCGATGGCGCGCACGAGCTTCGGGTGGTCGTTCGGGTGGATCCTGTCTGCCGCGGCACGGTCCAGCCGCGCCAACATCCGCCAAAGGTGCCCGTCCGCATGGCGCGCGGCCGACTCGTCCAGGTTCCGCCGCAGCGCGTCGTCCCGGGGCGGGCCATCGAACAGGCCCTTGAGCAGCGCTTCGAGGTAGAATCCGGTCCCTCCGACCAGGATGGGCAGCGTGCGGCGCTCGCGCAGATCGGCGAGCACCGCTTTCGCGTCGCGCGAGAACTCTCCGGCAGAATAGACGTCGCACGGTGCGACGTGGTCGACGAAGTGGTGCGGTATCTCACGGCGGACCGCGCGGCTAGGCTTGGCGGAGCCGATGTCGAGGAACCGATAGACCTGGACGGAATCGAAGTTGACGATTTCGGCCGCATGCCGCCGCGCCAACTCCAAGGCTAGTTCCGTCTTTCCCGAGGCGGTCGGGCCAACGATGGCGACGGCTGGCGCAAGCCCGGTCCCGCTCACAGCCGACGGTCCATCTCCGGGAACCATATGCGACGGGCCGTTCCCCCCAAGATCAGCCGCCGGTCGCGGTCCGAGAGGTCAAGCCCGGAACGGAAGACCTCCAGGTGTTGGCCGTACGTGAGCGGGCGCGCGTAACGTTCTGTCGGGAAGTGGGACCCCCAGGTGCAGCGCTCGGCTCCGAACAGGCCCACAACCCTCAGGACGGTGTCGTGCATGTCCTCGCATGGATAGCGGTCCGCACAGCCCGCTGCGCCATTGGCGATGAATGAGAGCTTGGCATACAGGTGGCGGTTCCCGCAGAGGCGCTCCAAGGTCTCGAGCGTCCTCTCGCGTTCGGGTCCGGCCTGAAGGCCCAGGCTGTGGTCCAGGATGATTGGCAGGCTGGGAAACTCTCGCAGCAGGTTCGACAATTGGCCTTCCAGCCCGTGCCTGCCCAGCACGTTGACCGGAAGGCCCTCGTCGCTGGCGGCGCGCCAGAGGGCTCTCACTCCTGGATGGTCGAGCCGGTTGCCAGGTGCAGGAACGCTTCGCAGGCCCCGCATGGTGCCTTCCCTCGCGAACTTCCGCAGTAAGGCGGGGGCTGCCTCGTCCAATGGGTCGAGCGTGCAAATGGCCGCGATCCAGTGAGGGTTCTCTCGCGCCACTGCCCGGACGTACCGGTTGTCGAACCCATAGAACCCGCTGACCTGCACGACCGTGACCGCGCGCACATCGTGGCGTTCCACCTCATCGGTAAGCCGCTCCAGCGTTCCGGAGCCTTCTGGCGGGCGTGAGGGTTGGAGCTTCGGAGGATAGGCGGCCTCATCCGGGGAGAAGACGTGGGCGTGAGTGTCGATGATCAGCATGCGAGCTTCAGAGCTAGGCTGGTCGGGCAGGCCGTCCCGGCATCACCGCCGGGGCTCTCCGCCCACCCAAACTGGTGACGAATAGGCGCGTGCGCCGTCAAGCTGGTCCACACGCACGTAGTAGTAGTCGCCCGGACGTGCCTCGCCAGTGTCGGTGAACTCGATCTCCGCCTCCATGGGTTGGTGCGATCCGATCGCCTCCAGCGTCACCGAGTCGCGGTCGACAGTCTCGGACAGTGCCTTGCGCGCGAAGCCGTCTGCCATCTCGCCCAGGGCGACCTGGAACTGCCTTGCCTTGAGCTTTCCAGGCGGACGTATGGGCACGGGAGACTTGCCCCACTCTGTGGCCTCGTCCAGGCGGAATTCGATCGAGGTCGAGGGCGATGCGCCCTCCAGTTCGAGCAGCAGCGTGTCAGCTTGCCCTCTGGTCCCAGTGCTGAACCGGACGGTGTTCGGTTCGTTCTCGGCGGTTGCGGCCCACTCGTTGTGGCGGTTGTCGAAGTGGAGCGGGCGCATGCTCGCGAGCTTGGCATCGCGCACGGTCAGCGAACCCGTCCACGGCCGGTAGCCACGGGGGTTGTCGCGGAAGAAAGGCTCGGACGAGGACGCGAAGCCCACCACGAGGCTGGTGATGCCCTGCAGTCCGGAACTGAGAGGTCGGCTGGAGTAGACGGTCTCACCGTTCTTGACCACTGTCAGCCTGCGGATCGGGGAGGTGCCGATCACTCTAGCCCGCACCTTGCGACGCTGGCCTTGGGTGGTCCGCGAGCCCATTCCGGCACCGTTGACGTCCACTTCCAGGATGATGCGCTGGGCGTCGGTGACGGCGTAGGCGCTACGCTCCTTGAGGGCGTCGAATATTGCGTCCGCAGTCTTCTGGTCGGCTCGCACACCGGCCAGGCCGCCGAACTGGCTCAGCGAGGATCTCGGCTGGCGGCCGGAGGTCCAGCTGTAGCCTGGCCGCGAGCGGTGGTCGTCGGAGGCGGCCAAGAATCCGACTTGGTGGCCTTGGCGCAGGTAGTAGTTCCCGAACCACTCAAACGTTCCGTGCATCGACATGATTTCGACCATCGTCTCCATCTCGGGATCGTTGGTTCGCCAGTCGCCCGCTTGGTGCGCGTGGGGGATGATCAGAACGTCTTCGGTCGGGTATCTCTCCCGCAGGCCTTGGTACAACCCGGTCAGCGTTGGCGCGATCTGGGCCCCGACCCGGTTGGCATCTGGAGAACGGAAGAAGACGTTGTGGTGGCCGCCCCACTGCCTTCGCAAGGTTCCCTCGTACCCTAAGAACGCGACGAACTCGCCCGCCACGGTGTTCGCCCGGGCGAACTCCTGCATGGTCCGCCACTCGCGGTCGTCCAGCCAGATGTCATGCTCAGAGAGGCCTAGGAAGTCCAAGCGCGCGTCCTCACGAGCGAACTCGTACGACCGCCGGATCGAACCCTGACCCTCAGCCATGCCGGTGTGCGTATGCGTTTCTCCCCACCAGATGCGATAGGACGGTTCGCGGCGGACCCATACTGGGTTGCTCAGGCCACGGATCTTCCCGTCGTCGCTGACCACGGAGAACCTGTAGACACCTTCTTGCGACAGACAAACGTCCGGAAATCTCCGCAGGGGCTCAGGACTTGGAGCCAAGATCCGAAACGGCTCGCCGTTGACGAGAATCTCCGCCGCCGGCATTTCTCCTGTGGCACGGTTTCCGGCGTCGTCCTCCCAGCGGATCGCGAGCGTGAATGGTTCCTCCGGAGCAACGATCGAGGGGACGACGGCCGTGACGCCAGCGGCCGAGTTTCCCAGGATCGAAAAGGCAGGCCAGCCGGGCGTCAGGAAGTTCCCGGACCCGTCCAGGTCGACGTAGATCGGGAGGATCGCCTCGTCCGTAGCAAAGGTCTGCATTCGCCAGCCTTCGGATCCCTCTCTACGGTCGCCGTACACGATCGTGACGGTCTCGCCCGGCTCCAACGAGCCACCGACTACTTCGAACGTGGGCATCGCCTCGGGACTGCGAAACCCACCGTGCATTCCAGAATGCGGAACAGTCGTGCGTTCCAGCCGCACTGTCGGTCTCGACGCCGATGCGGAAACGTAGTGGGGGCCTGCGGCGTCCCTGTTCTGGACGTGTCCTCCGTCGGCCTGCAACTGCCTGGCCACCATGATCCGGGCTCCCGGGTTGAGCGGGGCCTTCCCGACGGTGTATGTCTGGCGGATGGTGGCCCAAGAGCCCACGTGGACGGGGCCCTCGGTCTCCAAGGAGACCGTTCCTAGCGCCTCCGGGTGGAGGTCCTTGACGGTGAACTCGTGGATCAGTGCGTCAACGTCGGCCAAGACACTCGGTCCGGGTTGGTTTCCCTCCAAGCGTTGGGCCTCCAGTGCTCTGAAGGCTGTCGCCACCTGGAGCGTGGCGTTGACCGGCACGGGGCCCCCAGTGAGAGAGTACGCATTGATCCAAGGCCAGAGAGTGTCGAGCCGAGCCTTGAGGTTGGCAACGGTGGTCCCATCGCTGCGGGCTGCAAGCTGCAGCTCGTCAACGCGTTGCCTCAATTCGTCGGACAGGTAGGAGTGCTGCGGGCCTTGGGCAAAGCCCGCGGGATTCGCGGCGAGACCGGCCAGCAGCGCGCCGACCACCGCTGGGGGGACATAGCGCGGGGGCATCGCCAGACATTCTATCGACTACCCCCGCAGTCTCATCTAGCTACCGGATCCTAGTGGCTCGCCAATCAATGGTGAAGTGCTGCCAAGCCTTGGATGGAACGGTGGACCCGTGCCTTTGCGCCGCCCTCTTGATCGGCAACGGCGAATCGGCCCGTCCCTCGTCTGGCGTAGCCTGTCGGGATTCGACCGCCACTAACGCGAAGCGCGCCCCCAGCAGCTTGACGACGAGCGCCTTTGCGGTCCTTTGCGGTACGGTCCGGAAGAGAGCAGGCTCGAGCGGACCCAGAGGCGGCGCGTTCACGCTACGGTTCATAGTGGGAGCCAGCGGCAAGCAGGACGCGGCTCTCGGCGCCGTGCCCGAGGCGAATCGATGCAGTCGTGGCAGATCCGGATGGTGGCAGCCGTGCGCACGAAGTGCCCCAGGTGGCGGACACGGGAGGCTTGGAAGCGATTGCCGCGTCCCGCAACGGAGACACCGGTCCACTCTTGGGGCACAGCGAAGATGCCGATTAGCGCGGCGGAGCCACGGGTGGCCGCGTCAGCCTCCCGGAGAGGAATGGGTCTCGGGTCTCACATTCCCAAGCCGCCGGAGTGCCCCGTCTACGGGTCGGAGTGCCCCATGCTCGGGGCGTCGCTGTGTCAACTGTCGGCTCAATCGAAGTGCAGGCTAGAGTTTGAAGACCGAAGTCGGGGTGTCCTGCGCTGCGACGCAGACCTGCGTGTCGTCGGCTCCCGCGGACGCAATCGCCCCAGTGGCGCCCATCTCGGCGATGGCCGGATGATTGTTGTTGGTGCTCAAGTGCGCCAAGACGACCGTTCGTGAGTGCCGGTCCCAGTCTTGGGAAAGGTATTCCGCGACGGCGGTGTTGGACAGGTGGCCGCTGCGGCTCATCACGCGCTGCTTGAGGTCCCACGGGTAGGGCCCGGACTTGAGCATTTCAAGGTCGTGGTTCGATTCCAGGACCAGCAGGTCGGAACGTCGGATGTGATGCCGGACCGAATCCGTGACATAGCCAAGGTCGGTCACGATGGCGGCCCTTCGGCGGTCGCCTCGGACGCAGAACCCAACGGGGTCCACAGCGTCGTGGGAGACGGTGAAAGTTCGGACCTCGATCTCTCCTATGGCGATGCTGGAACCGGCCGCGAAGGTAAGCAAGTCCGGCGGTTCCCTTTTCCATGAGAGGTAAGGGGCCGTGCGCTCGGAGGCGAAGACCCGCACATCCGTTCTGCGCGCCAAGACTTCGAGGCCCTTGACGTGGTCCGAGTGCTCGTGGGAAACGACGACGGCGTCCAAGTCCCTGAAGTCCTCGCCGATCTGTGCCAGCCTGAGCTGGATCTGCCGACAGCTGAAACCAGCATCGAAGAGGACCCGCGTCCCCCCGCTGCTCACAAAGGTCGCGTTGCCGCTCGAGCCGCTACCAAGTACACAGACTTGCAGGGTCGGGACGCCTCCTACCACCACAGGCCGGGAGCGGCAAGCCCAAGCTCGCTCCCGGCGGTGTACCCAACAATACCAAAGCCCTGCCGGAGCTCAGCTCCGTCCTGCAATGCGCGCACGGGCCCCTTCCCAAGCATCGGGGTTGAGCAGATGCTCGGGCCTCTCCAGCGCCAACACGAGACTGAGGTTCTCGATCGCGTGCGTCAGGATGCGACGTTTTCCCTCATAGCTCGCCGAGCCGACGTGCGGCGTGACGATCACGTCATTCCGGTGAAGGAGCGGGTTGTCCGCACTGGCAGGCTCCGGATCGGTCACGTCAAGGCCAGCGCCGCGGATGTGCCCGCCATCCAGCGCGGCCAAGAGCGCAGCCTCGTCGACCAGTCCGCCACGGGAGACGTTGATCAGAATGGAGCCCGACCTCATCTGCGCGAGCGTCTTCTCTGAGACTAGGTGGCGCGTCTCAGCGTTAAGTGGCAAATGCAAGGACACAATGTCCGATTCGCTGAGCATCCGCCCGAGATCCTGGCAGAGATCGACCCCCAGCCTGACTGCCTTGCCGGGGTCCACGTACGGGTCGAAGGCCGACACACGGGCACCCGCGGCGAGCAGGATCTTGGCTACTCGAGAACCAATGCGCCCGAGGCCCACGAGTCCCACTCGAGAACTGAAGATCTCGACGGCGGAGTGCCGTCCGTAGTAGTCTGGGCGACGGTCGTGGATCAAGCCGTCCGAAGATTTCTTGAGATCCTTGCCCACGGCGAGCATCAGAGCGATGGCGTGCTCGGCGGTGGCGATTGTCGGCCCGTCAGGTGTGTACGTGACGGCGATGTCGCGCTTCGTCGCTTCTGCGACATCGATGTTCTCGAAACCGATCCCCATCCTCGAGATCACCAGAAGGCGGGGCGCCAAGTCCATTAGCTCGCCGTCATAGCGCAGTCCTCCGGCCAGAATGCTGTCGGCTTGGGGCAGCGCGATCAGCGGCGCTTCCGGCGTGGCGGAGCCCGGCCCGATGGGCTCCGCGACGCCTTCGAGCAGTCCCATGCAGTCGGAAAGGATCTGGCGTTCGGACCATACTCGGAACATCTTTCGAGTCTAAGCCAGAATCTTCGGTAGCGGCATCGGCGGTTATGATTGGTTGATAGGTTCAGTACAGATGGCTGTCCACCACATCCCCAAGGGCTACGCGCCCCTCACGCCCTATCTCATCGTCGACGACGGCGCAGCCGCGCTGGAGTATTACAAGAACGTGTTCGGGGCCATCGAGCTGATGCGCATGGCGATGTCCGGGGGCAAGCTTGGCCATGCCGAGTTCACGATCGACGGATGCCGCGTGATGATGGCCGACGAGTTCCCCGACGTTGGCGCAGTGTCCCCCAAGACTGTCGGCGGGACGCCGGTATCGCTGTCGCTCTACGTGGAGGACTGCGATGAAGTCTTCGAGCGTGCGATCAGCGCCGGCGCTACGCCGATCCGGCCGCCCGAAGACCAGTTCTATGGCGATCGGGCCGGCGTCCTGAAGGATCCCTTTGGGCACCAGTGGACTGTTGCAACGCACGTGGAGGACGTCTCTGAGGAGGAGATGGAACGGCGCCTGGCGGCTATGGACACTACACTGGGCGAGCCTTCCTAGCCCGGACCGCGAAACTGCTAGCCTGGGGCCTCGCTGGGCGCTGACTAATCCCGGTCCGACGGACGCCTGCCCGTCCCACCGAATTGTCGACGGGGCCAGCTTGGGCCGCGTCGCCCATCCTCTTGCAACAGGCCTGCCCGACACGGGCGCAGCGCACTGTTCCGATCGGCGGCCCGAGGCAGATATTGCGCATACGCACTTAATGCGGCATACTAAGTGAACTTAGGCGGGTTCGCGGGTTGCCAGGCCTGCGGGCCGAAGGGGGTGGTCGTGGACACCCGGGCCCAGTCTCCGAGACGGGCGAGGCACAGACGCATCCAGCCGCGACCGGGACCTCCGCAAGCTTGGCGTTGGGCAGCAGACGGCGGGCCGTGCACGACAGCGAAAGGGGTGCGCAGTGATTGATCAGTTCGGAAGGGCCGCAGGGGCGCGGAAGGCCAGAGTGGCGGTCAAGCGGAAGGCCAGAGTGGCGGTCAAGCGGAAGGCCAGAGTGGCCGTCAAGGCGAAGAAGAAGGCAACGAAGTTCGCCCGAGGCAGACGCGGGCGCCCGCGCCGCAAGCCCATCCCCGCGCCCGAGGACGCGGTCTTCACCGACGACCCAGTGCGCGTGTATCTGCGTGAGATGGGCGCCGTGCCCCTCCTTACGCGCGAGGGCGAGGTCGACTTGGCGCGGAGGATGGAGCGCGGCAAGTTCCGGATGTGGAAGGCTATGTCACGCAACGCCTACACGATCAATGCATTCCTCAACGACTGCACGAGGGAGAGGAGAGAGGAAGTCAAGATCACCCAGCTCGCCGACATTCCACATGGGGACGACGGTCCCGAGGGCTTCAAGCGCAAGGTGAGGGCCGTCCGCCGGCAGTTTGTGACAGTCCGTCGCGAGTACGGCAAGTTTCTCGACATTGAGGCTGAGCAGTCCAAGATCAAGCGCCGCACTGCGGCAAGCCGCAAGGAGTATCGCAGGGTCGACTGGCTGCGGAGGAGGCAGATCATCAGGGTCTCCCAGTCCATGCAGTCCATCCGCCTCAAGCAGCTTCTGTGGGACAAATACTGCCGCAATCTGCGGGAAGCGTGCACGGAGCTCGTTTTCTTGACGAATCGGGTCGAGGAAGCAAGGGCGCGACCCGGGAAGCCGGCCGACTACCACACTGTGCTGCGCCGGCGCCAGAAGGACTTGCGCGAGGCCAAGGCCAAGTACCTGATGGATGCGAGGGAGGCGAGTGCATGCACCAAGATGCTAAAGCTTGGCGAGGATGAGGCCGAGCAGGCCAAAAAGGCGCTGGTGGAGGCCAACCTCAGGCTTGTGGTGTCCGTTGCGAAGAAGTACGTCAACCGAGGGCTGCACCTGCTGGATCTCATTCAGGAGGGCAACATCGGCCTGATGCGGGCGGCGGAGAAGTTCGAGTACCGCAGGGGCTTCAAGTTCTCCACGTACGCGACTTGGTGGATCCGGCAGGCGATCACGCGGGCGATCGCCGACCAGTCGCGCACGATTCGCATACCCGTGCACATGAACGAGTCGATGAACAAGTTCCTGCGGGCGTCGCGTGAGCTAGAGAAGGAGCTCGGGCGCACTCCGACCAATGACGAGATCGGCGAACGCATGGAGATCACGGCCGAAAAGGTTCAGAAGCTCAAGAGCATCTCCCGCGACCCGGTCTCGCTTGAGACGCCAGTCGGAAGGGACGGCGAGTCCGCACTTGGGGACCTGATCGAGGACAAGGAGGTCGAGTCTCCGGTAGAGACGGTCATTGACTCGACGCTCAGGGACGAGACTTGCGAGGTCCTCAAGACCCTCTCCCCTAAGGAAGAGAAGGTCATCAAGATGCGCTTCGGGATCGGCTACGACCGCGAGCACACCCTAGAGGAGATCGGTCAGGAGTTCTCGGTGACGCGCGAGCGGATTCGCCAGATCGAGGCCAAGGCGCTGAAGTCGCTCCGCTCGCCGGAACGCACGCGGCGGCTGCGTGCGGTTTTCCCCAAGGTCACGGCCGCGTTCGCGCCCTGATCCCCTCTCGTCTCGAAACACCTCCCGTCCGGCGGCGCTGCCGCCAAGCGAGCGCCGTGCTGCGGAGCCCGCCGCAGGTTGGCGCGAACGGCAACCGGCCTCAGGTCAGGCTCAGGACGGGCCGCGTGCAGCCCTTCTTGGCCAGCCCGGACGATTGGAGCTTCCGGACCTCAGCCGATGCGGTATAGGTTCTCGGCGGTCCGCAGCACAAGGCTGCCCCTGCAGATGGCCGGTGTGGCCATGCACAGCTCGCCGATGGAGTTCTTTCGGACCAGGCGGTACTCCCGCCCGTGCTCGACGACGAAGCAGTCCCCATCCTCGCTGAGGCAGAAGACACGGTCGTTGTAGGCCCAAGGGGATGCGGTGAATGCGTTTGCTCCTGCCTCGAAGCGCTGCTTGCCGTATACTTCGCTGCCGGTCCGCGCATCGTGGCACGTGAGGAATCCTCGGTCGTACAGCGTGTAGTACAGATCCCCGTACAGGAGCGGTGAAGGGTTGTAGGGGCCTGCTTGGGGTTGGTGCCAAGCGATGAACTCGTTCTCCGCCTGGCCTTCGCGCAGCGATATGTCGCCAGCGGCCCCGGGGCGGATCGCGAACACCGGCCGCTTCTGATCGCCCACGTACCCCGAAGCGATGTACAGCATCCCGTGCCCCGCGAACGGCACGGGGATCACGATCGAAGACATGCCGCCCAATTCCCAGAGCAGCTTTCCGTCCTGGTCATAGGAGCGTACCCTGTCCGTGCCGGTCGTGACGATCTCCGTCCGCGAGTCGTTCTCCCAAACGAAAGGTGTGGACCAGTTGCTGCCCTCGTCCCGCTCGACCTCCCAGATCGTCTTGCCGTTGTCCTTGTCCAGGCAGGTCAGTACGGAGCGCTCCTCGTTGTCGTTGACAAGGTACAGCCTGCCCCCATGCAGCACCGGCGACGCTGCCGTGCCCCAGTCATTGCGCATCTTGTGGGGCTTCCAGTCCCGCCGCCAGGCAACGTTGCCGTCCATGTCCAGGGCCCAAGTGGCCAAGTACCCAAAGTGCGCGAAGATCCGCTCTCCGTCGGTGACGGGTGTTTCGGACCCGTAGGAGTTCTTCAAGTGCCGGGGAGCGGTTGGAACGCTCGTGCGCAGTTCGGTCTCCCAAGCGACCTCGCCGGTGTCGAAATCGATCGCCAGCAGCGACCAGCGGTGCGGATCCTGCGGGATGTCCGGACGATTTCCGCCGAAGTAGAGCCCCTTCTTGACCGGTTCCACGCTTCCCTCGCTGGCCACGTTCGCCAAGAAGATCCGGTCTTCCCAAGCGATAGGGGACGCCCAGGCCATTCCGGGCACCGGCGTCTTCCACACTACGTTTTCCGTGGCGCTCCAAGCTTCCGGCAGGCGGGGATCGTCGCCGGAAGTTCCCAGCGAGCCGGGTCCCCGGAACTGGGGCCAGTGATTGGGAGATGCGGCCCCCAAAGGCGCAGCCGCAAGCATGGACAGGAAATGGCGCCTCGTGCTCATTGCCCAATTGTAGGGCGCACGGCCGTGCTCGGGCCCTCCGACTAGACCGTCTCCGCGCGGTACAGGCCGTGTTCCCAAATGTACGCGCACACTTTGGGAGGTGCAAGGTCGGCCAGGGATCCCCCGATCTTGGCCCGGTGTCGGACCAGCCGTGACGACGCGGGGTGTGCGCAATGCACAATCCGTTCGGGGGTGGCGGGCGCATTGCGACCGGCGTGGGCTTCGTACCCTTTGCGGGTGACCACCACGAAGCTGACCGAAGCGACGACGCGGCGAACGCTCTTCCATGAAGCCAGATCCGCGAAGGCATCGGCCCCGAGGATCAGGCGCAACGGGGGCTCATGGGCCATTGACGCGATCACGGCGTCCACCGTGTTGATGGAATAGTGCGGCTTGCCCGAGGCGCGCGGCTGTTCCAGCCGGCTCGGTCGCAGGCGCCGATCGGCCTTGCAGGCCAGACTGACCATCCCGTAGCGGTGCTCGTAGTCCGCGCGACAGCCGCCATGCTTGTGCGGCGGATGGCCACTGGGGATGACCAGCACACGGTCCAGCCGGCATGCCTCGGCGGCTGCGAGCGCAGCCTCGACGTGACCACCGTGGACGGGGTCGAAGGAGCCGCCAAACAGTCCGAGCCGCACTAGTTCCCCTCTTCCACAGGCGCTTGAGCCGATTTGCGCATCTCGTGTAGGCGCCTCCGGACAGACTCGAGCAGGTCGCGGATTCCCGAACGCGTGACGGATGAGATTGCCTTGACTTCGAGGCCACGCGCTCCGCAGTGGCTTCGGAGGGATTCCAGCCGACTCGGATCCTGCATGGCGTCCAGTTTCGAGCCTGCCACGATGCGCGGCTTCGAGGCCAGCGCGGTCGAGAAGCTGCGCAGCTCCCGCTCCACGATCTCGAAGTCCTCAACGCAGTCCCTGCCGTCCGCGTCGCTGAGGTCCACCATGTGCAGCAGCAGTTTCGTGCGCTCGATATGGCGCAGGAACCGGTCACCGAGGCCGTGTCCTTCATGTGCGCCCTCGA
The DNA here is from genome assembly GCA_028819235.1 of Bryobacterales bacterium. Lineage (GTDB taxonomy): Bacteria > Acidobacteriota > Terriglobia > Bryobacterales > UBA6623 > VXMF01. Next base: position 66,211 of record JAPPMC010000311.1, on the reverse strand, counting down.
TCAGCCCGGGAATGTCAGCCATCACGAACGTCTCGAAGTCCCCGAGCTCCACCACGCCCAGATTGGGGTGCAGTGTTGTGAAGGGATAGTCTGCAACCTTTGGGCGCGCGGCGGAGACGACTGAGATCAGGGTCGACTTGCCGACGTTGGGGAATCCCACCAGCCCGACGTCGGCCAGCAGCTTGAGCCGCAGGCGCAGGGTGGCCCCTTGGCCCGGCAAGCCGTCCTCGGCGAAGCGGGGCGCTCGGTTCGTGGAGGACTTGAAGCGCGTGTTTCCGCGTCCGCCGCGTCCCCCGAGCGCCGCCAGGAACCGTTGTCCCGGCCCGTCAAAGTCCCGCAGCAGTTCGCCGCTCTCGGCATCGTAGACAAGCGTTCCGGCGGGTACCTCTAGGACGAGCTCACACCCTGACCGGCCCGTGCGATTGCTGCCTTCGCCATGCCGGCCGTTCTCAGCCATCTGCTCGGGCTGGTAGCGGAAGTGCGTCAGGGTGTTGAGCCGGGATGTGGACCGCAGCACGACGTCCCCACCGTTTCCTCCGTCGCCGCCCGAAGGGCCGCCCCTAGGCACGAACTTCTCCCGGCGGAACGCTATGCAGCCGTTGCCGCCGTCTCCGGCCCGGACTTTCACCAACGCCTCGTCTACGAACATCGCCCCGTCACGATCCTGCCAGCCGGCCTCGGAATCCGCTGGCCCGCACCCGCTACCATCGAAGACATGAGCCTCCGGATCGCTGGCCGCGAATTCGCTTCGCGCTTGATCGTCGGTACTGGCAAGTATCGCACCTTCGAAGAGATGCGCAGTTGCCACCGCGTGTCAGGCGCGTCCATGGTCACCGTGGCCGTGCGGAGGGTCAACCTGAATGATCCCAGCAAGGAGTCCTTGGTCGACTACATCGACCGGGAGAAGACCTTCCTCCTTCCCAACACCGCCGGCTGCTACACCGCCGATGCCGCCATTCGGACGGCACGCCTCGCTCGGGAAGTGGGCATGTCTAACTGGGTCAAGCTTGAGGTGATCGGAGATTCTGAGACGCTGTACCCGGACACCGAGGGGCTCCTTGAGGCGACGCGAACGTTGGTCAGGGAAGGCTTTGTCGTGCTCCCCTACACGAGTGACGACCTGATAGTCGCGCGGAAGCTGATCGACTCGGGGGCGTCCGCAGTCATGCCGCTGGCGGCTCCCATCGGATCAGGGCTGGGAGTGCAAAACCCTGCAGCTCTGCGCATCCTGCGAGAGAAGATCGACGCTGTCCCTCTGATCGTCGACGCGGGGGTCGGCACTGCTTCGGACGCCGCGCTCGCCATGGAACTCGGTGCCGACGGCGTCCTGATGAACACGGCCATCGCCTTGGCGGACGATCCGGTGAAGATGGCCGAAGCGATGAAGCTGGCCGTGGACGGCGGAAGGCTGGCGTACGAGGCCGGTCGCATGCCGAGGCGGCTGTACGCTTCGGCTAGCTCGCCCTTGGAAGGGCTGGTGGGCTAGGTGGCCCGCCAAGCCTTGCCTGGAGACCTGCTTCCAGTCGGGCCTCCTCGGTCCGCCGTTCCGAACTCATTCCGCGGCTGGGGATCCTCCACGTTCCGGCACGCCTTCCGACTACACGGATGTTCAGGTCCGACGGCGCGCGCGAGCCGCGGCCTCTTCGGCGGCGCCGCGGCAGGTCGGCCGACGGCCCCGGGTGCTCAGGCTGGCTCAGACCAAGGGCTGCTAAAGGTCCACGCCTCAAGATTCTCCGTCCAAGCTTGCATTCGGCCCCGCAGTCGATCGAGTTCGGCGGCGTGCTGCTCAGAATCCGCCAGATTGATCGTTTCGTGTGGGTCGGCCGCCAGATGGTACGCCTCCTCATGCGGCGGTCGCGATTCGTGGAAGACGAAGTACTTCCAGTCGCCGGTGTGGACTCCTTCGCTCTTTGGAACGCGCGGATGTTCGAAGAGGTGCTCGTAGAACCATTCCGAGCGCCATGCGGGAGACTCGCCCCGGACGAGCGGGAGTAGGTCGCGGCCGTTCATGGAGCGTGGCGCTTCGAGCCCGGCCGCGCTCAGGATCGTCGGGCAGACGTCGATGTTCAGCGTCATCTCCCGGCACCTCGTCCCGGCCCGGGCACCCGGCCTCGGGTCGCGGATGACCATCGGCGTGCGGATTGACTCCTCGTGCATATACCACTTGCCGGCCCAGCCTCGCTCGCCGAGGAAGAAGCCGTTGTCGCCCGTGAAGATGACAACCGTGTTGTCCAGCTGGCCGTTGGCCTCGAGCGTTTCGAGCATGCGCCCTATCTGGAGGTCGACACCGTGGATGAGCGCGTAGTAGCGCTTGACCGACTCCTCCCACCGCTCCGGCGTCCCGAAGCGCCGCTCGAATCGGATGCGGCTTTCGGTGTCGGCCTGCAGGAACTCAGGCAGCGAGCGGTAGTACGAGCCGTCCATGTGCGGGAACGGTTGCAGCCGCAGGCCGTCATACATGTCATCCAGCCTCGGATCGTTGATGAAGTACGGTGCGACCCCGTCTTGGACGTGGGGCGCCTTGAAGCTGACCGACAAGTTCCACGGCTGGTCGGTCGTAGTCCCGTGCAGGAATTCCAGCGCCTGGTTCCCGAGGTGCTCCGTCATGTGCGCCCGGTCGGGAACCAAGTACTGGCCCTGACCCGGCCAGCCTTCGAAGTAGTCGAAGCGCTTGGCGGCGTCCTCGATGTGTTGCGCGTTACCGACACCGTACTTACCGACGAAGCCCGTGCGGTAACCCGCCTCGCGCAGGCGCACCGGATAGCTCTGCTGGTGCTGCTCGTCGCTCAGCGGCGTGGCGAAGCCGTGGATTCCGTGGCAACGGGCGTACAGGCCGGTGAAGAACGACGCCCGCGAGACCGCGCAGATCGAGGTCGTGACGTAGTTGTTCGTGAAGAGGACCCCCTCATCCGCGAGACGGTCCATGTTGGGGGTGCGGATGATCGGGTTGCCCCCGGCTCCGAACATGTCGAAGCGCTGGTCGTCGGTGAGCAGGATGAGGACGTTCGGGGGCCGTGCGGGCGAGGCACGCGGTCCGCACCCGAGTGCGGCCCCCGCCGCTGTGGCAAGAGTGCCCAGCACTTCCCGGCGCGTCTGTCGCATTGCATGGCAAGGATATCAGAGGGGGCTAGCGTTCCATAGCGGCCCGAGGCGAGACGGGCACAATGGTAGGCAAGTGCCGCGCCGCCGCTGCTTCGACTCGCCACGGCCGCTCCTCATGGGCGTGCTGAACGTCACTCCGGACTCGTTCTCTGACGGAGGCTGCTACTTGGACCCCGTGCTCGCGGTGGACCGCGGCCTAGAGATGGTTTCGGAGGGTGCGGACATCTTGGATGTTGGCGGAGAGAGCACGCGTCCTGGCGCGACCGCCGTCAGTGAGGACGTGGAGCTCGGTCGCGTGCTCCCTGTGGTGGAGAGGCTTGCCGCCAACACTGATGTGCCGATCTCGATCGACACCAGGAAGGCCCGCGTGGCCCGGTTCTGCGTGGACCGCGGCACCGCGATCATCAACGACGTCAGCGGCCTGCGCGATCCCGCAATGGTCAGGGTAGCCGCGGAGACGGGCGCGAGTGTCGTGCTGATGCACATGCGGGGCACGCCCGCGACGATGCAGCGCAATACGGCATACGAAGATGTGGTGCTCGAGGTCCGTGGCTACCTGCAGAGCCAGGCTCAGGCCGCCAAGCGTGCCGGGGTCCGGGAGATCGCCGTGGACCCGGGTTTGGGCTTCGGCAAGACGGCCAGGCAGAACTTCGAAATCCTTGGACGCCTGCGCGACATCGCTGATCTGGGGTATCCCGTCGTTGTCGGTCCCTCGCGCAAGTCGTTCTTGGGGACCCTGCCCAGCCGCCTTCCGGTAGTGGACCGGCTGGAGGGGACGCTTGCGGCGGTTGCGGCGGCGGTGATGAACGGGGCCGCGATCGTGCGCGTCCACGACGTGCCACAGTGCCGCCGTGTCCTGGAAGTTCTCGTAGAGGTGTTGGAGGCGTGCGATGGCCGATAGGATCTTGATTCCCCGGATCCCGCTGGAGGCGGCCGTCGGCTGCACAGAGCAGGAGCGTCGATACCCGCAGCCGATCCTCGTCGACGTTGAGCTGATCTGCGATGTGAGCCGCGCTGCGAGGACGGACTCGATCGCGGACGCCATTGACTACGTGGGCGTGCGTCGCGAGGCGGCGCGAGTGGCCGCCCTTCGGCCCTACGCTCTCATTGAGACCATTGCGGAAAGGGTTGCGGCGGCCTTGCTGGAGAGATTCGCGGCATCAGCGGCCCGGATCCGGGTCAGAAAGCCGTCAGCCTTGGCCGAGCACGGGGTCCCGTGGGCCGCTGTCGAGGTGTATCGAACGGGGACTACATCCAACGATTGACAGGCCGAGATGAATCAGCGATCAATAAGCCGAAGTGCTCGTCCCGTCCCATGGGTCGGGCTGTTCAGAATTCAGCGAAGGCAGACGCTGACGCTGGCGGCTGGGGTTATCGCCGCCGCAGCGCCAACGTCGGCCGCTGGGCCGTGCGTCGCTCTAGGACCGTCTCCGAATGCCCAGCATTCGAAGTAAGCCCCTGGTTTGGGCGTACCTCGGCCTCGGATCGAATCTCGGTTGCCGGCGCAGGCACCTGCAGTTCGCCGTTCGTGCATTGGCCCGGCATGGTAGCGTGGCGGCGCGCTCACGGATGATCGAGACGGAGCCGGTGGACTGCCCGGATGGCGGTCCGTTCCTGAACGCCTGCGTCTGCTTGGAGTCGGACCTGAGCCCGCGGGCGCTGCTGGAGCTCGCGCTGCGCATCGAGCGTCGGCGTGGGCGTCGACGATCTGCCCGGAACGCTCCACGGACGCTCGACATCGACATCCTCCTCTACGAAGGGGAGCGCCGATCGGACGCGGACTTGGTCATTCCCCATCCGAGGATGTGCGAGCGGCGGTTCGTGCTGGAGCCGCTGGCCGAGATTGCACCTGAGGTCATCCACCCGGCCAGGCTGGTCACGGTCAGGGAGTTGCTCCAACAGCTGCCGGACCCACGCGCGCGCCACGCCCGTGCCGTGCATTGACTGGACTGAAGCGGCAGACTTTGGCTAGCCGTCCGTGCGGAGGAGCGCCGGTGCCGGCCGGCGGCCGTGGGCGTGGCCCGTCCGTGCGCGGCTATCATGGGCACGGGTCCGGCGCCATCGGTCCATGCAGCGGAATCGTCTTGAATGGGTTGTGCGTCGCTCGGCCGCGCTGGCCGGATGCGCGGCAATCGGGGCCATACAGGGGCAGCCGGTCGATTTCACCCGCGACGTGCGGCCAATTCTGGCCGAGCGCTGCTTCCCGTGCCACGGGCCGGACGCCGCCCTGCGCCAGGCGGGGATGCGGCTTGACCGGAGAGAGTCTGCCACCGGAAGAACGCTCTCCGGTCGCGTCCCAATCGTTCCGGGTGACCCGGACTCCAGCGAATTGGTCCGCCGCGTCGGCACGGCCGACGAGTCCGTTAGGATGCCGCCTCTGTCGTCAAACCGGGCTGCTCTGAATCCGCGCCAAGTCGACCTGCTGCGGCAGTGGATCCGCGAAGGTGCAGCCTACGAAGGCCACTGGGCCTTTTCGCCTCCCCGCAAATCGGCCCCGCCGCCAGTGTCGGATCCCTCATGGGTCCGGAGCCGGATCGACCCGTTCGTCCTCGGGAGGTTGGACGCGGAAGGCTTGGCCCCGTCTCCTGAGGCTGGAGCCGCCGTGTGGCTTAGGAGGATGACTCTCGACCTGCACGGGCTGCCGCCCAGCTGGCCGGAAACCGTGGCATTTGGCAGGGATGCTGCCCATCGAGGACAGCGCGCCTTCGAAGAAGCCGTGGATCGGGCGCTGGCCTCGCCGCGCTACGGGGAGCGAATGGCGATGGACTGGATGGACGTGGCTCGCTACGCCGACACCCATGGGTACAACAACGATTCCGAGCGTTCGATGTGGCGCTGGCGGGACTGGGTGATCGATGCGTTCAACAGCAACCTTCCATATGACCGTTTCATCACCGCCCAGCTGGCTGGCGACCTGCTCCCAGATCCAACCCTTGATCAGCGCATCGCGACTGGCTTCAACCGGAACCACGGAATCAACTCGGAAGGCGGGATCATCGACGAGGAGTACCGCGTCGAGTACGTCGCCGACCGCGTGCGGACCGTCGGAATAGCGTGGCTCGGGATCACCCTGGAGTGTGCCCGTTGCCATGACCACCGTTACGACCCGATCTCGCAGCGCGACTACTACCGCCTCTTCGCGTTCTTTAACAACCAGCCCGAGCATGGCGAGGCCGGAAGGGTGGCGAACGCCGCCCCCTTCATTGCCGCCCCCACACCGTCACAAGCCTTGCGGCTTCGTGCCTTGCAAGAAACGGTCCATCGGTTGGAGATTGAGGAGCGCCATGCCTTGGCAGCGTGGCGGCCCGGGACCGGCGATCTGGAGGCACTGCGCGCACCCCGCCACCCGAGCCTGCCCGACCTGTCGGTCGGCTGCGACGATGGTGCCGTTCCGGGCGTTTCAGGCCCGGCGTGCACCCCAACGGAACTCGGCGGCGCGGAGCTCGGCGAACTGAGATCAGGAGGAGACTTCACTCTCAGCCTCTGGTTGCGAGCGGACAGACCCCAGTCCGACGCGCCCCTGTTCTCCGCGATCGACTACGACCCCGACCAGGCATCGGCCGTGCACGGCGCAGGCGTCCAGTTGCGGCTTGTCGGAGATGAGATCGAGCTGCGGCTCAGCCACCGATTCCCCTCGTATTCGATTACGGTGCAGAGCCAAGGCGCCGGCATCGGTCCCAACCAGTGGCACCACGCTGCGGCACGCTACGCGAGCTTGCCGGACCAGACGACGCCGCGGGCGCGTGCCAGCTCCGTACGGCTGTTCGTCGACGGTCGGGAAGTGGCGACGCAGGTGTTGAACGACGACTTGCAGTCCGCCGCATCGTTCCGCGAGCCATATCGCATCGGGCTCGAGAATGGCAGGCAGGCAAAGCGCTTCAGCGGTCGGATCGACGAGTTGGGGGTCTGGCGGACGGCCCTGCCGGAGCGCGATTTGCGGGAAGTCTTCGAGTCTGTGGCCCTGCCTTGGGCCCTTCAGCGGGCCCGGTCGCCGCGCGAGCGCGGCTGGCTCTTCAGAGCGCTCAGTTCCGAGAGCCTTGCCGGGGCCGCCCGCCGCCGCCTGTTCGCGCTGCGACGCGAACTTCCGACAACCATGGTAATGCGGGAGCTGGCCGTCCCTAGGCAGACGCGCGTCCTCCTCCGCGGCCGTTATGACGCTCCGGGCGATCCAGTTGGGCCAGGTGTCCCGGAGGCGTTGCTCGGCGCTTGGCCCAAGGGCCAGCCCAAGACGCGGCTGGGCTTGGCGCGGTGGCTGACCCGTCCGGACCATCCAACCACAGCGAGGGTCGTTGTGAACCGTCTTTGGCAGCAGTTCTTCGGGTCCGGGCTTGTCAGGACGAGCGAGGACTTCGGCACGCGTGGCGAGGCGCCCAGCCATCCGGCCCTGCTCGACTGGCTGGCGGCTGAGTTCGTCGAATCCGGGTGGGACGTCAAGCGGCTGCTTCGGCAGATCGTGCTCTCCGCCACCTATCGGCAGGCGTCCGAGCGCCGTCCTGAGATGCGAGGTCGCGATCCCGACAGCCGCCTTCTCGCCCGCGGGCCCATTGTTCGGCTGCCCGCAGAGATGATTCGGGACCAAGCGCTGGCCGTGGCGGGTCTTCTCGGGTCTCAGGTCGGCGGTCCAAGCGTACGCCCGCACCAGCCGGAGGGCCTCTATGAGGGCATAGTGGTCGGCGAGGCGTTCCCGGGAACGACTTGGGACCAAGGGGCCGGGGAGGATCTGTACCGGCGAAGCCTGTACACATTCTGGAAGCGCACGCTTCCGCATCCGCTGATGACGGTGTTCGACGCCCCCGCCAGAGAGGTATGCACGGCTAGGCGTCAAGTGACCAACACGCCCCTGCAGGCGCTCGCCCTCATGAATGCCCCGGTCTTCACGGAGGCGGCCCGGGAGATTGCTGGCCAAGTGTTGGAGGGGGCGTCCCGTGCGCGGGCTCGAACCGACGCACTGTTTCGCCTCGTGCTCGCCCGCGAGCCGCTGCCAGAGGAAACGGCCGTGATGCTTGACACGCTCGCGCGCCTGATGCGTTCCTACCGCTGGGACAGGGCTGCGGCTGGCGAGGTGGCGGGCGATGCGGCCCGCGGCCCTTGGAGCCTGAACGAGTGGGCCACTTACACGGCGCTGGCGAGCCTCGTGCTGAATCTGGACGAGGCCATCACGAAGAGATGACGGGCTTGCGAACTCCGGTGGGTCCGTCTCGGCGGAATCTGCTCGTCCGGTCGGCCTACGGCCTTGGCGCGGCAGGGCTCCACTGGCTGGCCGCGTGCGACTCGTCGGGCCTGCCCGAGGAGACACAGCCTCCTGGCAAGGCCGCCAGGGTGATCTTCCTGTTCCAGTCGGGCGGGCCATCGCACGTCGACCTCTTCGACCCCAAGCCGGTCCTCGCCAGGCGGGCGGGAGAGGAGATTCCGGAGTCCGTGTTCAAGGGCCAGCGCGTGACCGGCATGGTTGCGCACCAGAAGAGCTATCAGGCGATGCCTTCGACGTATGCCTTCAAGCCGCGCGGCCAGTGCGGGATGGAGCTCAGCGAGCTGCTTCCGTTCACGGGAGAGGTCGCCGACGAGCTCTGCCTCTTGCGTGCCGTTCACACCGACGCGATCAATCACGACCCTGCCATCACCTTCTTCCAGACCGGCAGCCAGCTTCCCGGACGGCCCAGCTTGGGCGCATGGGTCCACTATGGCCTCGGCAGCGCGAATCAGGACCTGCCGGCGTTTGTCGTGCTGCACTCGGTAGCCAGCGAGGGGCCGGCCGGGCAGGGGCTCTTGGCCCGCCTTTGGGGGGCCGGGTTCCTTCCGAGCCGCCATCAGGGTGTGCCTCTGCGCCCGAGGGGCGATCCGGTCCTGTACCTGAGCGATCCGCCTGGCATCAGCCGAGACCGCCGCCGGATATTCTTGGACGGTCTCTCGTCCCTGAATCGGCTGGCGAGCAGTCGCTCAGGAGATCCCGAGATCGAGGCCAGGATTGACCAGTACGAGCTGGCTTATCGCATGCAGGCGAGCGTTCCCGGCCTGATGGATGTATCGGGAGAACCGGACTGGGTGTACGACTTGTACGGAGAGGCCGCGAGGATTCCGGGCACATATGCTGCGAACTGCCTGCTCGCCAGGCGCTTGGCCGAGAGAAACGTGCGCTTCGTGCAGCTCTATCATCGGGGTTGGGACCACCATCAGGAACTGCCCCGGCGGCTTCCGGTGTCCGCGAGGGACACGGACCAGCCATCGGCAGCGCTTCTGCGGGACTTGAAGCAGAGGGGGATGCTGGAGGACACCTTGGTGGTCTGGGCCGGGGAGTTCGGGCGCACGCCGTACGCTCAGGGAGAAATGCGGCTGGATGACTACGGTCGCGACCACCACGGCCGGTGCTTCTCGATCTGGATGGCCGGGGCAGGCCTGAAGGCGGGCGTCACGCACGGCACTACGGATGAGTTTGGGTTCAACGCTTCCAGCGGATCCGTGGCGGTCCATGACGTTCAGGCGACGATTCTGCACCTGCTGGGCTTGGACCATGAGCGACTGGTCTACGAGTATCAGGGCCGGCATTTCCGCCTGACCGACACCGCTGGCCGAGTGGTGAGGGAAGTACTGTCGTAAGCGTCGCCAACGTGCGCTGGGTCTGCTAAACTCTCTCAATCGGTTCGTTGCGAATCGCCCTCCTTCCGGACCGAGTCGGCTGGTCTTGCCGAGGTGGGTGGGGCTTTACAAATACCAAGGGGGTATCCAAAGTGATCTCAATGCAATGGAGGTGGATTGGGCTAGCGCTGTCGCTGGCGGTCTTCCTCTTCGTTCCGGGCCACGTGCCCGCGCAGACGGCGACAGGACAGATCAACGGGACGGTGGCGGACGCTACCGGGGCGGTCGTGCCGGGGGCCGGCGTTACGGTGACCAACCAGGAAACAGGCCTACAGCGCGAGACCTCGACCAATGAGCGTGGCGACTACACGTTTCCCTACCTGCCGGTGGGCATCTACACCGTTCAGGCCAATACCGAAGGCTTCCAGCAGGCCCGCCGGACGGATGTTGTCCTCAATGTCAACCAGACGCTCCGGGTCGACTTCGACATGGTGATCGGCGAGGTTACCGAGACGATCGAAGTTGCCGGCGTCGTGGCCGCGATCGACACCGAGACGGCCGCCGTCGGTCACATCGTGAGCCAGCGACAAGTCACGCAGCTGCCGCTCAACGGGCGCAGTTTCCTGCAGTTGCTCTTCCTCGGCAACGGGGCGGTCGAGACCCGGGGCGAGCAGAGCTCCATGCGAAGGGACGCAGGCGGGGCCATCAGCATCAACGGCGCCAGGCCCACTTCCAACAACTACCTCCTTGACGGCACTTCGAACACGGACACGGCCCTCGGCACGCCGGCCGCAATCCTGTCGATCGACGCTATCCAGGAATTCAAGGAGCAGACGGCGACGTACTCGGCGGAGTACGGATTCAGCGCCAATCAGGTCAACATCGTGAGCAAGACCGGGACGAACGAACTGCACGGGACACTCTTCCACTTCCTGCGCAACGACGCGCTGGACGCCAGCACGTTCTTCAACAACCTTGCCGGCCGCGAGAAGAATCCGCTGCGGCAGAACCAGTTCGGGTTTGTGGCCGGCGGCCCGGCTGTTAAGAACCGGACATTCTGGCTCGGCAACTTCGAGGGCCGCCGGACGCGCAGGGCGGCGCTGGGCTTCCTGAACGTTCCCACCCCGGACCAGCTCGACGGCGTCTTCACCGGGTATCAGGGGCCCGGCCGCGCAGCCAACCCCCAACCGGTTCTCGACCCCCTGAGCGGTCCGGTTGGAGCTCCGACGGTCCCGTTCCCGGACAACCGCGTCCCAAAGAGCCGCTACTCTCGGCTCGCCAGTCTGACCGTCCAGAAATTCATCCCGGCCCCGAACGCAAGCTCGGACCGAGGGAACTACCTACGCCAGCGTTCGATTCCGACCGACACCGACCAGTACACCTTCCGCGTCGACCAGAACCTCGGGTCGTGGGGAAACCTCTTCGGGCGCTACACGCGAACGGACTACACCGCCATCACCTTGGGAAACACCACCGAATTGGGGGATGTCTTCTTCGTCCAGGAGACCGAGAACTGGCAGGTCTCGCACACGGGCTTGTTTGGCCCCAACCTCATCAACGAGTTCCGCTTCGGGTACGTGCGGGCGCTGGCCAACCAGCACAGCGCCTTGGCCGACCAGGCCGACATCGACACGCTCGCGCTGAGTGGCGTGTTCCAGGGGCTCAACGAGGAGCAGCGGTCCTACCCGGGCGTGGGCTTCGGCGGCAACGGTGCGGGCCTCTCGGGAGGCGGCAGCGCCGTGAACGACTATCAGGCCAGCAACCAGCCGATGTGGGACATCTCAAACGGCACGACGTGGATCCGGGGTAGCCATACGTTCAAGTTCGGGGCCAATTTCCGCCAGTGGTCCCTGCAGCGCGACTTGGCCAACGACTTCTTGGGCCAATTCACGTTCAGCGGTTTCTTCAGCGGGAACCAGAATTGGGACCACGCTGTCGCGGACATGCTGCTGGGCTACTACAACAACGCCAGCGTGTTCCAGCCCGGGGGATTCGCGGTGGGTGACCAAGCCGGCAACCCCCGCGATTTCAACTTCCTGTACTTCGCCCCGTACTTCCAGGACGACTGGAAGGTCAACTCGCGCCTGACGCTCAATCTCGGCCTGCGTTACGACTTCCGCACCACGCCAAACGAGACCAACGACCGGATGGGATGGCGCGACCTTTCGAATCCGACCGGAGGGTTGCTTGTAGCCGACCAGAATCTGGTCGACTCTGGGATCGTCGGCGACCAGTCCTACTATCGGTTCGCGGGCAGTCGCAACCCCTATCCCGGCTCGCGGCGCGTTTTCGCGCCCCGCTTCGGCTTTGCGATCCGTCCGTTCGACGACGAGAAGACTGTCATCCGCGGCGGTTTCGGTGTCTTCTTCGACTCAGCCGAGGGACGCGAGATCGACGGAGCGTCCGACATCTACCCCTATGTCAGCCGCGGCCTCTATCAGCAGACGATCGGCAACGGGGAGGGTCCCGGCGGCGCGCTGCGCTCGACCGACCAAATGTTTCCAGCGATCCGCAGCGGCGATCCCGCCGATCCCGCCTTCAATACCTTCCTGGCGGTCAGCATGTCACCGGAGCCGCGCAATCCGTACGTGACCCAGTGGACGTTCGGCATCCAGCGCGCCTTGGACCAGTACTCGAAGATCGACTTCAGCTATGTCGGCACGAAGGGCACGGCCCTACTGATGCGGCGCAACATCGCCCAAGCCCTGCAGATGCAGGATCCCGGCTTCTGCGGCACTTCCGGCAACGAGGGCCTGCGGGACTGCCCGGTGCCGACGCGCAAGCCGTTCCCCAACTTCGGGGTTTACATCGACAGCGACTGGAGCGGCATTTCAAGCTACAACGCGTTCAACTTCAAGTTTGAGCGGCGCACCAGCTCGATGATCTTCACGACAGCCTACACTTGGTCGAAGAGCCTTGACAGCAAGTCCGCGGCAGCCGGCATTGGCGTCGGCGGGGCCGTGGCCGGCTGGCAGGGCTTCTTGGACAACCACGATTGGCGGCGCGACTACGGGCTCTCCGACTTCAACGTGGACCATCGGCTGGTCACAAGCTTCGTCTACGAGCTGCCGGTGGGCCGCGGCAGGAAGCTGCTCTCGAACCTGCCGGCCGTAGCCAATCACATCTTGGGCGGGTGGCAGGTGAATGCGATCGTCACGTTCCAAGACGGCTTCCCCATGACCGTGCAGGCAGCGGATATAGGCGGGCTGAACGACACGTTCGGCACGAACCGAGCCAACCTCGTCGGCGATCCTCTGCTGAGCCCTTCGAATCGCACGATCGACCGCTGGTTCAACACCGATGCGTTCGAGCAGCCCGCACGCGGCGTGCTCGGCAACTCGGGCCGGAGCATCATGAAAGCGCCCGGGATCAATAACTTTGACACCGGCCTGTTCAAGAACTTCTCGATCACAGAAACGCTTAGCGTCCAGGTCCGGTTTGAATCGTTCAACGCGTGGAACCACGCCCAGTGGAGCCCACCCCAGAGGAACCGCGCTTCGCCCAATTTCGGCAAGATCACGGGCACGCGCCCGGCTCGCATCAATCAGGTTGGATTGAAGGTGGTCTGGTAATCCTTGAACCTGCCTGGGGGTCACTGGCCGCGCACGGGTTCAGGCCAGTTCGCGCGTCAGCCCGACCCGCCAGTGAGTGGGCCGTCCAAACTTGCGGTCGGCCCCGTCCCCCGGAGCAGACCTGTGGCCGCACTGGCGGTGCTGCTGGCAGCGTTGCCGTGCGCTGCGCAGCAGGAGGCGTCGGCCGACCTCGGCTCGCTCTTCGAGCGCGGGCAGCGTGCGATCGTGGAGAACCGCTACGCAGAGGCGTCCTTGGCTCTGGAAAGAGCGGTCGAACTCGGCCCGGACATCCCGGAAGTTCTGGCAAGCCTCGGGTTCTCCTACTTCCAGCAGGCGAGGTTTGACGACGCGATTCCGGTGCTTCGGAGGGCCGTGGAGCTGAAGCCGGAGCTTCCGGGAGTCGCGACGCTGCTGGCCGCTTCTCTCAGCGAGACCGGCCAGTTCGCCGAGGCGCTGCGCGATCTGGAGCGGGCCTTTCACGCCACGGCAGATCCGGCACTGCGCCGACTGTCAGGTCTGCAGCTGCAGCGGTCCTACAGCGGACTCGGGCGCGACCGCGAAGCCGCGGAGACGGCCCTGCGGCTTGCTCAGCTGTACCCGGAGGATCCGGAAGTGCTTTACCACGCCGGGCGCGTCCTGGGGCATCTGGCCTTCGTGATGGTCAACAAGCTCTCGACAGTTGCACCCGGCTCTGTATGGACCAGCCAGGCTCTGGGCGAGGCGTACGAGAGCGAGGGAAAGGTGGAGCAGGCGTTGGCCGAGTACCGCCGGGCGCTGCGGGCCAATCCGGGCCAGCGGGGAATCCACTACCGCATGGGACGCACGCTCTTGCGGGACTCCTCGAATCCGGAATCCCTGGAGCAGGCCATTCGCGAGTTCGGCGTCGAGCTCCAAGCGGATCCCTCCAATGCGAACGCGGCTTACGAGCTGGGAGAGATCTACCGCAAGCGCGGCCAGCTGGACCGCGCCCGCGAGCTCTTCGCCCAGGCAATCGGCTTCTATCCCGAGTTCGAGCAGGCGCGGATCGCCTTGGGCGGCGTCCTGACGAGCCTGCGCGAGCCGGAACGGGCGATCGAACACCTCGAGGCAGCGATAGCGATCGACGACAGCAACGAGGTCTCCCACTACCGCATGGCCCAGGCGCTGCGCCTGATGGGGCGCGAAGCCGAGGCCCGGGAGGCTCTAGGCCGATTCATGGAATTGCGCCAGTCGAGCCGGCCGCAGGTTGCTTTGGGGGTGGCGAACGATCCCGTCACCGCGCAGGGGGCGGAGCTGCCCGGTCGATAGCGGCGGCCGCCGCCGCGATACCGTGGTCGTCAGCTTGCGCCGGCGCGCTGGCTTCCCCTGCCCGGTGACGCTTCAGGCCCGGTCGACACGCAGCCGCTGGTTGCGCCGATGGCGGACGACGGCGCACTCGATCAGGCGCGCGATCAGTTCAGGGAAGGGAACACCGCTCGCGTCCCACATCCTCGGGTACATGCTGATGGAGGTGAAGCCGGGCATCGTGTTCACCTCATTGACCAGCGGCTCCCCGCTCTCTGTGTCCAAAAAGAAATCGACCCGCGCTAGGCCGTCGCAGCCGATGGCGCGAAAGGCCTTAACCGAGAGTTCTCGGATTGCCCGCGTCGTGGCCGGCGGGATCGCAGCCGGAACGTGAAGCTCCGCGGAGTCTGTAAGGTACTTGGTCTCGTAGTCGTAAAAGCCCTTGTGCGTGACGATCTCCCCTGGCACGGACGCCCTTGGTGGGTCAAGGCCGAGCACGCCGCACTCTATCTCTCTGGCATCCACGGCGGGCTCGACGATCAGCTTGTCGTCGAACTGGCCGGCGTGGGCTAGGGCCTGCTCCAAATTGGCCCGGTCTGCAGCCCGCCTGATGCCGACTGACGAGCCAAGATTTGCGGGCTTGACGAACGCCGGATAGCCGATCGCTTTCTCCACCTCGGGCAGCTTCGCCTCGGCATCCGCCCACCGCACGGTAATGTGGGGCAGGGTGGGAATGCCGTGGGAGAGGAACAGGCGCTTCATGACGTCCTTGTCCATTCCGCAAGCAGAGCCCAGCACGCCGCATCCCACATAGGGCACGTCGGCCAAGTCCAGCAGCCCCTGCAGGCGTCCGTCTTCCCCGTATGGCCCGTGCAGGGCTGGGAAGACTACGTCGAAGCCGCTGGAGCGGCCGGGCTCGGGACGCAGCTTGACATCGCCGAGTCCGCAGCGGACGGCGGCATCGGGTGGCAGCAGCCGGACTGCCTCGCTAGGTTGGATCCACCGCCCGGAGCGGGAAATGGCCACCGGAACGGCCTCGAAGGCGTCGGGCGGGAGTGCGGAAACTATCGAGGCCGCCGACCGCACTGACACATCGTGCTCGGCGGAGCGGCCTCCGAAAAGGATCGCGACTCGTGTTCGTTGCGCGGCCATCAGCGTACCGGAAGGTCCCCGCCGGGACGAGGCGCAGATCCCTTCAACCGTCTTCCTCGCTGTGGCGGTGAGCGGTGCTTCAAACTAGACAGTATGCCTGAACGTCCTATTGCCGACGTGCTCGCGGGAACGGTGGCAGTTGAGTCCCGAGTGCGCGTGAAGGGCTGGGTCCGAACTCGCCGGGACTCCAAGGCGGGCTTCTCGTTCCTGCAAGTCTCCGATGGCTCCTGCTTCGCTGCCCTGCAGGTGGTGGCGGACAAGGCGCTTCCCAACTACAGCACCGAGGTCCTCCATGCCGGCCCCGGCTGCTCGGTGTCGGTGTCGGGAACGCTCGTCGATTCGCCCGGCCGGGGGCAGCGTGTGGAGCTGCGCGCCGAGGAGCTGATCGTGCTGGGCCGCGTCGAGCAACCCGACACGTACCCGATCTCACCGAAGCGCCACAGTTTCGAGTTTCTGCGCGAAGTCGCCCACCTGCGGCCGCGGACTAACACGTTCGGCGCAGTGGCCCGGGTGCGCCACTGCTTGGCGCTGGCAGTGCACGAGTTCTTCGACCAGAACGGCTATCTCTGGATCCACACGCCGATCATCACGGCATCGGACACTGAGGGTGCCGGCGAGCTGTTCCGCGTCAGCACATTGGACCTCTCGCGCCTTCCTATGACGGCTGGCGGCGAGCCGGACTATTCCCGGGACTTCTTCGGACGCGAGGCCTTCCTCACGGTCTCGGGCCAGCTCAACGTTGAAGCCTATTGCCAGGCGCTGAGCCGGGTGTACACCTTCGGCCCCACGTTCCGTGCGGAGAATTCCAACACGAGCCGGCACTTGGCGGAGTTCTGGATGATCGAGCCGGAGATGGCCTTTGCGGACCTAAGTGCGAACGCGGACTTGGCCGAGGCCCTGCTCAAGCACCTCTTCCGGGCTGTCCTCGAGCGGCGCCCCGATGACATGGAGTTCTTCGACAAGCGCATCCACAGGGGGGCGGTCGCGCGGTTGCAGGCCGTCGTGGACAAGCCCTTCGAGCGGCTGACCTACACTGACGCCGTCAGGATTCTCCAGCGTTCCGGCCGCAGGTTCGAATTCGAGGTCTCCTGGGGTGCCGACCTGCACTCTGAGCACGAGCGATTCTTGACTGAGAGGCACGTCAAGGGCCCGGTGGTCGTCACGAACTATCCCAAGGGGATCAAGCCGTTCTACATGCGCGTCGACGACGGTGGCGAAACAGTGGCCGCTATGGACGTGCTGGCGCCCGGGATCGGCGAGATCATCGGCGGCAGCCAGCGTGAGGAGCGATTGGAGGTTCTGGACCGGCGAATGGCCGAGTGCGGGATCGAGCCGCAGCCATACGGGTGGTACCGGGACCTGCGGCGCTACGGGACCGTTCCCCACGCCGGCTTCGGTCTCGGGTTCGAGCGCACGATCAGCTATGTGACGGGAATGGCCAATGTGCGCGATGTGATACCGTTTCCGCGCACGCCGGGAAACGCCGACTATTAGGCGCGCCGCCCGGAAGGCGCATCTGCTTGGGCCGCTTGGCTCGTCGCACGCTCGCGGAGCGCACGGCGCAGCTCTCGCGGGAAGACCCTCTTGAAGAGGCTGCTCATGGAGTCCCAGTGTTCGAGCACCCACACGGCCTTTGGGCTGCGCGTATACCGGACGTGCCGTCCCAGCAGCCGCCTAACAAACTCCCTGTCCTCCGCATCGAGAGGGTCAATGTCGACATCCGCGTTCTGCAGGCAGCGCGTCTCGAAGTCGCCTCGTTCGTCCAAGACATAGGCGATTCCGCCGGACATCCCAGCCGCGAAGTTGCGGCCGCATTCGCCGAGGATGACCGCGTGGCCGTTTGTCATGTACTCGCACCCGTGGTCGCCCACGCCCTCCACGACTACTGTGGCCCCGGAGTTGCGGATGCAGAAGCGCTCGCCCGCCATCCCGTTGACGAACGCCTCGCCGCCGGTGGCGCCGTAGAACGAGACGTTGCCGATGATGATGTTCTCTTCGAAAACGAAGGTCGACCCGGGCGGGGGCGAGATGACCAAGCGTCCTCCGGAGAGTCCCTTGCCGAAGTAGTCGTTCGCGTCCCCGCGGACCTGCAGGGTCATGCCGCGGCTTGCCCACGCCCCGAAGCTCTGCCCTGCGCTTCCGGAGAAGTGGATCTTGATGGTGTTGTCCGGCAGGCCTCCCTCTGCGTATCGCTTCGCGATCTCATGCGAGAGCATCGTACCGACCGTACGGTTTACGTTGCGCAGGTCGTAGGCGAACTCGACAGGGCTCAGATCCTCGATTGCCGGCCGGCACAGCTCGATCAGCTGATTGTCGATCTGGCTCTCCAACCCGTGCTCCTGCTCCTCCTTGTGGTAGCGCGCTATGGCGCGGTCCACCGGAGGGTCGAAGAAGACCCTAGAAAAGTCCAGCCCGCCCGTCTTAGGATGGTCCAAGGCGTGGCGCACGTCCAGGCGGTCGACCTTGCCGATCATGTCTTCGAACCTGCGGAATCCCATCTTGGCCATGATCTGCCGCACTTCCTCGGCCACTAAGAAGAAGAAGTTGACCACGTGCTCGGGAGTGCCTGCGAACTTCTTGCGCAACTGCTTGTCCTGCGTCGCGATTCCGACCGGGCAGGTATTGAGGTGGCACTTGCGCATCATGATGCAGCCAATCGCGATCAGAGGCATCGTCGAGAAGCCGAACTCGTCGGCGCCGAGCAGCGCTCCCACGACGACGTCACGGCCCGTCTGCAGCTTGCCGTCCACCTGGACGCGGATGCGCCCGCGCAGGTCGTTCATCACCAGAACCTGCTGCGTCTCGGACAGGCCAAGCTCCCAGGGCGTGCCCGCGTGGCGGATCGAGCTGACCGGCGACGCGCCGGTGCCGCCATCGTGCCCGGAGATTAGCACGAGGTCGGCGCGCCCCTTGGAAACCCCTGCTGCGACCGTTCCGACCCCAACCTCCGAGACGAGCTTGACGGAAACGTTGGCTCCGGGATTGGAGTTCTTCAGGTCGAATATTAACTGGGCCAGGTCCTCGATGGAGTAGATGTCGTGGTGCGGCGGGGGCGAGATGAGCCCCACTCCGGGCGTTGAGTGCCGCAGCCAGGCGATGGTCTCGTCCACCTTGTGGCCGGGCAGCTGCCCGCCTTCCCCTGGCTTGGCGCCCTGGGCGATCTTTATCTGGAGCTCGTCGGCGTTGGCCAGGTAGTTCGCCGTGACGCCGAACCGGCCTGACGCGACCTGCTTGATCTTCGAACGGCGGTCGTCCAGGAAGCGGGCAGGGTCTTCGCCGCCCTCCCCGGTGTTGGAGCGGCCCCCGATGCGGTTCATGGCCACCGCCAGCGTCTCGTGGGCCTCGGCCGAAATGGAGCCGAAGCTCATAGCCCCTGTGCAGAACCGCTTCACGATCTCCGAGGCCGGCTCGACCTCGTCAAGCGGCACGGGCTCCTCGGCTTGCTTGAGGTCGAAGAGCCCGCGCAGAGTGCAGAGGTGGCGATTGAGGTCATTGACGGTGCGCGAGTAGTCCTCGTACGTGCCCCAGTGGTTCAGCCGCACGGCGTTCTGCAGACGCGCCACCGTGTCGGGATTCAGAAGATGCTTCTCCCCGCGCAGCCGGTACTGGTACTCGCCACCGACCGGGAGTTCCGTGTCCGGCGAAGTCTCCCCGGCGAAGGCATACGTGTGCTTCGCCAAGGCCTCGTTGGCGAGAGTGCGCAGCCCCACTCCTTCGACCTGAGACGTCGTCCCGCTGAAGTGCCGGTCGACCAGCTCGCGCGCAAGTCCGATCGCCTCGAAGATCTGCGCGCCGTGATAGGACTGCACCGTCGAGATGCCCATCTTGGACATCACCTTGAGGATCCCCTTGCGCATCGCCTTCTCGAAGTTGTGCTGGGCGTCCTCCAAGGAGAGTCCGGGACTGTCCAGAATCCCTTCCTGGTGCATGCGCCCGATCGATGCGTAGGCGAGATAGGGATTGATGGCGTTGGCGCCGTACCCGATCAGCAGGCAGAAGTGCATCACTTCCCGGGGCTCCCCCGACTCAACCACCAGCCCGACCTTGCTGCGCTTGGCGCGGCGGATCAGGTGATGGTGCACGGCCGCGCATGCCAGCAGGGACGGCACAGGCGCGCGCCTCTCACTGACGTCCCGGTCCGAAAGGACCAGCACGCCGGCGCCGGAGTCGGCCGCCTCCTCGGCCTCGCGGCAGAGCCGGTCCAGCGCCCGTTCGAGCGCCCCCGGCCCTTGGCTGACATCGAAGGTCGTCCGCAGCGTGCGCGACCAGAAGCGCACGCCCGGCCCCAGCTCGCGCAGCCGCGCCAGCTGGCTGTTGTCCAAGACTGGGGCCGGCACCTTGATCTGGTGCGCGTGTTCGGGAGTCTCACCCAACACGTTTCCCTGCGGGCCCACATAGGTGACCGTAGACATGACCAATTCCTCGCGGATCGGGTCGATCGCCGGGTTGGTCACTTGGGCGAACAGCTGCTTGAAGTAGTTGAACAGCAGCTGGGGCTGCTCGGACAGGCAGGCGAGCGGAATGTCGATGCCCATCGATCCGACGGGTTCCGCGCCCTTCGTAGCCATGGGTGCCAGGAGCATTCGCTGGTGCTCCAGCGTGTACCCGAAGGTGCGCAGCAGCGGCAGCAGCCCGTCCTCCGGGACCTCGGGCGAGGGCCCGGGCTCGGGCAGGTCGTCGAGGTGGACCAGGTTGCCCCGCAGCCAGACGCCGTACGGCTGCCCGTGCGAGATCGTCTCCTTGATCTCCTCGTCGCGAATGATGCGGCCCTCTCCCATGTCCACGAGGAACATCCGGCCGGGCTGCAGGCGGCCCTTCATGCGAACGTCGGCGGCCTTGATGCCGCTGACCACGCCAGTCTCGGATCCCATCACCACCAGCCCGTCGTAGGTGACGCAGAAGCGCGACGGCCGCAGCCCGTTGCGGTCCAGCGACCCTCCCACGAAGCGGCCGTCTGTGAAGACGATCGATGCGGGGCCGTCCCAAGGCTCCATGAGGGTGGCGTGGAACTCGTAGAAGTCCTTCTTGTAGCGCTCCATGTGTTCGTGCGAGGACCACGCCTCGGGGATAAGCATCATGAAGGAGTGCGCGATGGGACGGCCGGACTGGATGAGCAGCTCCAGCGCGTTGTCGATCTGCGTCGAGTCCGAGCCCGTCTCGTCAATGATCGGCTTGATTTTCTCAATGTCTGCACCGAACAGCTCGCTCTCCAGCGTCGCTTCCCGGGCGCGCATCCAGTTAGCGTTGCCGCGCAGCGTGTTGATCTCGCCGTTGTGTGCTAGGTATCGGAACGGGTGGGCCCGCTCCCAGGTCGGGAAGGTGTTGGTCGAGAACCGCTGGTGGAACAGCGCCACCGCCGACTCGAAGTCCGACTCGCCCAGATCCGGGTAGTACGAGAAGATCTGCGGTGCGAGCAGCAGGCCCTTGTAGCAGATCGTGCGGGCCGACATGGTGACCGGGTAGTACTGCTGGAGTTGCCGATCCCTGGCGAGCTGCTCTGTGCGCTTACGCGCGGTGAACAGCTTTCGCTCAAGGGCGTCATGGCTCAGCCCGACACCCGCGCGGGGCTGCAGGAACACTTGGTAGACGCTTGGCTCGCTCTCTCTGGCGAGCCATCCGATAGCGCTCGAGTTCGTGGGCACGCGTCTCCACGCGAGGACCCGCAGGCCCTCCTCGGCGGCCACTTCTTCGACCATCTGTCGCGTTTCCCGGTCACGGCGCGGATCCGGGTGCACGAAGAGCATGCCGACCCCATACAGTCCCGGCTGCGGAAGGCTGACGCCCATAGCCTGCGCTTGCCTTCGGAAAAAGGCGTCGGGAATCTGCAGCAGGAGGCCGGCGCCATCGCCTGTATCGGGGTCGCAGCCGCACGCGCCGCGGTGCGTGAGGTTCACGAGGGCCTCAACGCCCTGCTCGACGATCCTGTGGCTCGGCCGACCGAGAACGTCTGCTACGAATCCGATCCCGCACGCGTCATGTTCATTGCGCGGGTCGTACAGGCCAAGCTGTTTGGGCAGTCCGTACTTCATGGCGATCTGGGCGGGCCCAGCAGGCCCGCCCTTCGCCATTGCTGTGTGCAGTTGGCGGCGGCGCGATGTTGCCAGTGCCCTAGGGGACCCCTTTCGGTAACCAGCCGATGGGTTCCGCACAATTATCATACCAATAGGGGAGCGATTGCCGCTCCATCTCCCGGGAACCGAAAGAATGGGCATCTCCAAGCGCCGCCAGATCCATCTTGAGAACGACCGAATCCGTGTCACGCTGCTGCCGGGCGGAGGCCACATCGCGGCGGCCTTGCTGAAGGAGACGGGTGTCAGCCCCCTGTGGGACCCGCCTTGGGAGACCATCGAGCCGTCGGAATACGATCCGGGCCGGCATCCGGAGTATGGGGGCGGGGTCGACGCTCGCCTTCTGTCGGGAATCGCCGGGCACAACCTGTGCTTCGACCTCTTCGGCGTGCCGTCCGACGAGGAGGCTGCGGCTGGCCTGGATGTTCACGGCGAGGCTTCCTGTGCGGACTGGGAGGCCGACTCCGGGGCGGGCTGGGTCGAGATGCGCGCGGAGTTTCCGCTCTCGGGACTGCGTTTCGAGCGGCGATTGGAGCTGCATGAGAGCGGCGGGCGGGTCCGCATCGTCGAGACGGCCACCAACCTGGCCGGTGTTGACCGGCCGGTCGGCTGGACTCAGCATGCCACCTTGGGCCCCCCGTTCCTGGAGAAGGGCCGCACCCTCGTCGAGATGTCCGCCACGCGCTCGAAGGTGCTGGACGGAGAGTTCGCGCCCGGGGCGGAACGCTTCGTGGCCGGTGCCGAGTTCGACTGGCCTCTCGTGCCGCTCGCCAAGGGCGGCCTTGGGGACATGCGCCGCGCCGTGCGCGCGGAGGCGTCCGGAGGCTTCACAGCCCACCTGATGGATCCAAGCACGACGAGAGCCTTCTTCGCCGCGTACAATCCCGGGCACGAAACGCTGTTCGGCTACGTGTGGAATCGCGCCGACTTCCCGTGGCTCGGGATCTGGGAGGAGAACTTCTCCAGGCGCCACCCTCCGTGGAATGGCCGGACGCTGACCTGCGGCATGGAGTTCGGCGCGTCGCCGTTTCCCGAGACGAGGCGGCAGGCGTTGCAGCGGGGCCGGCTCTTCGGCGAGAGCACGATCGGGTGGCTGCCGGCGCGCTCGTCTGTGCGGGTCGAGTACGGCATGTTTCTGGCCCACGCCCGAGCGGACGCCCTGCCTGGATTCGGGGGAGGTCTTTCCTTCGAGAGCCTGGAGCGCTACGCCGAGGGTGGCTAGCCCTAATGGCGTATAATGGCCCAGGGTAGGCACTGGATTGGTGCATTGCTCGCCTCGCCCGTGCGCAAGTGGCGGAACTGGCAGACGCGCTAGGTTCAGGTCCTAGTGGGAGTTAAATCCCGTGGAGGTTCAAATCCTCTCTTGCGCACCACTCTCCGCACGATGATAGCCGTGGGCCGAGCGCGGATTCTGGGCGGGCTTGGCACATCCATTGCCGGTCCGGGGAGGTCAGTTTGGAACCAACAGGCGCAATCGAACAGCAAACGGGTGCCGGTGACACGATACTTCTGGCGCTGGAGACTCTGGAGCGTCGCGTGCAGCAGTTGCTGGACCAGCTGCGCACGGCCCGCGCGGCCCGTACTTCGGTCGACGACGAAGTGGAGGCCTTGCGTGAGAAACTGGCCGAGCGGGACCGGAAGATCGACGGCTTGACCGCCCAACTCAGGGACGGCGAGAAGTTGCGTGACGATGTGCGGCGGAGGGTTGAGGCCCTCTTGGGCCGTGTCGGTGAGATGGAGGCAGGCGCTTGAGCGCTGCCAGCCGAAGCGTCACCGTTCGTATCCGGGGGCGATCGTACAGCATCGCCGGGTTGTCGCCCGACCGCGCCCGCAGTTTGGCCGAGAAGGTTGACGAGGCCATGGCGGCCGCGATCGCAACTGCTGAGGGCGCGCCGCCGTATGATCAGGCCGTCTTGGCGGCCCTGCTCATCGCGGACGAGCTGGCGGAGGAGCGCGAGAGCCACGCCGGACTGCTCTCTCACGTGGAGTCCTCGGTCAGCCGGGTCATCGAAGGCGTGGACAGCGGCATGGCCGAGTCTGAGTCGGATGGCCCCGATCCGGTGCGGCGGGAGTAGGCTAGGTTTTCCCGGCCCCTACCTCACGATGTAGCCGAGGCTCTCCAAGGCTTCCTGGTCGCGTTTGGTGAGCCGCGTTTCGCTCTCGGCAAGGTCAGTGGAGTCGAACCAGCGGTGGAAGCCGTCTCGCTCGAACGGATAGCTGCGGTCCTTGGGCGTCAGCTGGGCAGGGCGCAGCTCAAGCGGGTCTTGCGCCAGATCGAAGATCTCGAAGCTGTCCGCTCCCGGAGTCCAGACCATTTTTCTTTGCCCTTCCAACTTTCCGATCCTGAACGGGAGCCCTGAGTTCGGCTTCCACACCCACGATAGCCAGGTTGGCGCGAATCCCTTCTTGCCCTCGAAGGACACGAAGCGGATCTGCCGAATTGCGGGTGATTGCTCCTCGTCGATCGCCGCAATCTGGCTGCGGCCTGCAAAGGAGATAGGTATCGGCGCCTCGCTGCGGAACTCCGGCACGACCAGGTCAAGCAATGTCGGAGCAAGGTCAAGAATGGAGACGCTCGGCCGCACGACCGTTCCCGGCCGGATCCGGCCCGGCAGGCGCATGATCCAGGGAACGCGGACAGTGCTCTCGTAGAGCCATCGGCCATGGCCGTTGAAGCCGTGCTCCCCGAGTCCCTCGCCGTGGTCGGCGACCAGCACGACCAGCGTGTTGTCGCGCATTCCGAGGCGCTCGATACGCCGCAGCAGGCGGCCGATGTGCGCGTCGGCGTACCCGATCTCCGAGTCATACCGGCGAATCCGGTTCTGGATCTCCTTCGAGTACTCGGGGGTGTCCGGGTGCGGTTCCGCCACAACCTCGGGGTCGGCAAACTCTTCCCGAAGGTTGTAGGGCTCGTGGGGGTCGAAGTAGTGCACCCAAAGGAATAATCGCTGGGCATTCTGGTTGTCCTCGAGCCAGCGCAAGGCCGGCGAGGTCACGTCTTCTGCCCAGCGCATCGAGTGCACGAGCTGGTATGACCGCGTCAGCTCGTCGTCGTAGTGGTCGAAGTGCCGGTCGAGGCGGGTTAGCCGGCCCAAGAGTGGCCAAGCGCTGACGAATGCCCCGGTTGTGTACCCGAATCGCCGCAGGATTTGCGGGACGGTCAGGAACTTTGAACCATCGGCCACCGACACGCCATTGATGCGGGCCCCGTGCTCCTGCGGGAAGCGTCCGTTGAGGATCGAGAAGTGCGCTGGTCCGGTCATCGGAATCGGCGTGTAGGCGCGGTCGAAACGGACCCCCTCGGCCGCCAGCCCGTCCATCACCGGACTGGTCCTGAGGTGGTAGCCATACGAGGAGAGGTGGTCGGCCCGCAGAGTGTCGACAGTGATCAGCACGACATGCGGGTAGAGTTCAGGGTCCGCCTGCTCTTCGGCTGCCGCGAGGTGCAGCGCCCCGATGACCAGCAGCGGAGCGACCACCAAGAGGGCTAGGTGACCCTTTGACATCCCGGTCAGCATATCGCCCAATTGTAACCATGAGCCCTGCGTCGCCGGTCCCGAGTCGACGTCGCGGGGCTTCGGTCCGTCCGAATTCGAGTACGAGCAGCGGGAAGAACGCCCGGAAGTCCGACCTGAAGGCCCGATAGTCCTGCTGCAGCACAGAGATGCCGGACGCGAGCGGATTCTCCTTCGGGAAGCGCCTCCCGATGCCGCGCAATGCGCGGTCAACCCCCTGTAGGTTCCGGTAGTTCACCAGCCAGTCGTCGCGGCGCATGGCGTCAATCGCCCTCAAGTAGCGCGGCGCTGGCAGTCCCCCGTGCTGCCGCAGCACCCGGTAGCAGAATTGCGCGAACTCCGATAGCGAGCCTCCGACGCCGTGAGCGTGCCACTCGACAGCTAGGAAGTGGTCGAAGAAGACATCCAGGAGCACCCCCGCGAAGCGGCGGTGGGGCGGCCTCAGCCGCCGCCTCGCCCGGGAAAAAACCGGATGGCTGTCGGTAAAGGCGTCGATCCGCTGGTGGCGGCGGATGCCCGCCTGGATGCCAGGAGGGAAGCTGCTGATCTCGCTTGCCGTAACGAAGTCTGCCAGTATTTGGCCGACCATTTCTTCTCGTGCCGGAGCGGCCAGCCGCAAGTGGGCGAGATGGTTCACCTGCTTCGTTGCGCGGTCTTAGCACGGCGGCGCGGAGCCATGGCGCATTTCGATTGTAGGTCGGCCAGCCTGAACTGGCTCTTTGCCTCTGGCCGGGCCGGTCTCTAGCGCCGTTCGAGGCTGCATTGGCCCGGCCGACGCAGCGCGATGGCTGAGGATGGTGGCCACATGGGGCCCGATCTCGGCTCCAGGCTCGGCATCGACCGCATCGGCGCCGCTGTGGTCGGCTACGAGGCCCACAACCTATGCAGGCGCCTGCTTGTCTACGCTTTGCGCGACGGCAGCCGGCATCAACTCGCGACCGAGCACGGGCACCCCGTCTTGGGGCCCTTGCTCCAACCCAAACTCTTGACACTATCGCGATTCAGTTCGCTACTCGAGTTCCTCCCAAGAGATCCGGAGCGGTTCGGTTTGCCCGACTGCGCTATCCCTGCCGATGGCGATCCGGGGCTGAGTGCGGAGCGGGTGCCCGGCGCCATGAGGCCTACACGCGTGTCCGAACCTTAGGCGTTCGCTGAGCCGGCAGATCCAGCCGCCCAGCTGTTCCCGCCTGCGGCCACCGACCGGGCTCTATGAAGCGCCCCCCATGAGCACGCGGCACTACGCTCTTGAGCGGCTCGCCGCGGAATGTTGCCCCCCACAGAATTGGAGTGTCCTCGGGTTGATTCTGATCGGCATTGTCTTGACGCCGGAGAGGTCGACGAATCCACATGGTGCGGAATGCCGGGGCGGTTGCCGCCCCAGTTCCGCCGGGCGTCTCCCATCCTCCCGGCGGCCCTTGTCCCGTTCCTTCTTGGACAGGTCGCCTGCGGGCCACTTCCAGCAGGATGCCGGATCAAGTTCGGAGTGTTGTGGCCCAAGCGCGTTCCAACCGGATTCACCCTATGGGTTCTCAAGTCGGAGATCTGGAGATCGATTCGTCCTTTGGCAGCGACCAGCGGGGAAGGTGAAGGTGAATAGCTAGGCCGTCGCCGCGGCTCGTCGCGACGCTCACCCCCTCGGGATTCCCGCGCCGCCGCAGGCTGGTGACGCTACCGTCGTCCAATCGCCCTTTGACGTCGAAAGTCGGTCGGGAGCCCTTATGCGGTATCCGGGGTGACGATGCTGCTCTCTTCCGTGTCACGACGCTACCGCCTGTCTGCGGCGTGGCCGAACTGCTCCCGAACGTTCGACCAGACCTGTCGGGCCCTGGCGAACGATCGTTCTCCGAGCGGCTTCCCACGGATGGCCGCTGAGCGGTATGCCTCGCTACGATGTTGGGGTTTGGAACGACGGTCGGCGTGCCTACCCAGCGTTCGAGTCGAGGTAGTCTGCAAGGTCGCGGAGGTTCTGGAACTGTGCGAAGTCCGCTGGCGGGATTTGGCGCCCAAACGTCTTCCCGACCAGCTTGGCGAATGCGACGGCGTCCACAGATGAGATGTCGTGGTCTCCGAAGCTGGCGTCGAAGTCCAAGTGATCGGTAATATCCAGATTGTCTCGAATCAGCTGCCGGATGCGGTCCTCTGTTGATGCCATTAGTGATGCTTCTCCTATGGATTCCCATCATAGGCCAGCCAACTTGCGCGGCACAAACAGGGTCAATGAATGGGTTGGCGATTCACAGAGAGCGTGTGGCCAGGGCAAAACGTTGGTTCGATCCAACGAGACCGAGGGTCAGACGGATCCCGCATCCGCGGCGAGCCACTTGCGGGCCTCGCCGACGTCTTGAGTGACTCCCTGATTCCGCGCTGGGCCAGACTCAGACGCTCACATCCGCCAGCGCGAACGCTTGGCCCGGCGCAAGGTGACGTTGGTTCATCGGTTTCTGCAACCGCACGGCAACGCCTGCGGGCGCCGTCTTTCAGCGTTAGTGTTGGCAACGTGGCATGGGTGGTCTGGCAGGCGCTTACCAAGGGGGCCGTGCACGGCCTCGCGCCGCTCGAGGGTTAAGAGGGAGGCTAAATGCGAAACAGCGGTTACCCCGCGGTAGCCGGCCATCTTGGCGCAGACCCCTAGGCTGGCGACGGTGGCGAGCGGCCAGCTATCGCTGACTGCCCGGCGGCACTCATGGATGTGCTGGAGGAACAGGCCGCGCAGTCAAGGGCCAGGCAGCGCGCGCCTGTGAAGTGGCTTAGCGCCACAGGCACCGCCAGGTGCTCCACTTGGCGCCACCTCAAGGCACTGTTCGTCGATAGGTTCTGAGGCAGCACTTTCGACGCGAACGGCAGCCGCTGCTCGACGGGAACCCTTCTGCGCTCCTCAATTCGAAGACTGCGGAGCTTCGTCCATTGGCAACCGGCCTCGATGCTCCTTGATGACAGACGAGTATCGGGGGTCGACTGCCAAGTTCACCCACTCCCACGGATCGTTGGAATGGTCGTAGAGTTCCTCGCTGCCGTCGCGATAGCGGACATAGCGCCAGCGCTCAGTGCGGAAAGCGTGGTTGCCGCGAAGCCATGTCATCACCGGGGGCCGCGAGCGCTTCGCGTATGGACCCATGAGCATTGTCACGAAAGCCCTCGCTGTCGTTATCCGCCTCTTGCTGTAGGCCGGCTAACTCAAGCAGTGTGGGATACATGTCGAGGAGGATGATCGGCGCGTCGACGCGGATTCCGGGTGTGGTTACGCCCGGCGCGACGATGTTTCTCTCCGTTGAGCAGCAGCTGATCGCTGGAACTGCCACCATGTTGCCGCCCATCGTCCCGTCGTACATCGCGATCACTCGGTCCTCTACCACCAATGTCGCGGCGGAGAAGACCTTCTCCAGTGGGTGCGGATGGATGGCCAACGGCAAATCGCGCTAGTGGATCAGATCCGTGCTGACGGCGTGCCCCCAGTGCTATCAGGGACCCTCGGGCGGGTAGGCCTGATCGAACAAGTGCAATCGGCCTTTCCAGAGAGAGCCCGTTTAGGTCGTTCGGTCGGCACCCGGTGTTGACGCAGCGATATATCGGCGGGTGTGGGTCGTCGGCCATCTTCTTGCGCGACTCCCGAAACCGGATCAGCAGTGGATTTGTCCTGAGCTGCCCATCCTGCCCCTCGAGGATGTCCGCAGACGCGTAGCAGGGAACTATGCCGGTGTAGTCCGGCTGCTGCTATTGGGCTTAGAGGCCGATCGCCGTCAGCAGGACAATCGGGCCCATCGCAGTTCTGCACGAACGTAGACTCTGGGTGATGCTTGTTCTTGCCATGTTCTAACTCATTCCTGCTGAGCCCCTGCGACTGCGCCCCTGTCGAAGACGGAAGGGAATTGCGGCCATGGCGGAAGTGAGCGCCCGGAGGACGAGCTTGTTGCTCGGAATCATGAGCGCTAGAGTCCGACTCGGCTACTTCCGCTGGTCCAAGCAGGAGGAGTCCGACGGGGGGCAGAGCGAGGCGGAGTCCGTGGCGTGAGCCGCATTGACAACGCGTTCGACCTCCACGTAGAAGGCACCGGCCAGCAACTCGCCGGCTTCGTCCAGAAACCAGCTTTGGAGTTGCATTTCGCCCGACTCCAGCTCGGTCTCGAACACGACCTGCTGGTCGTCCCGGTTCACCCGCCTGTGCATTTCCGTGTCGCCTACGCGCAGCCGTGCGTCCGTAATCGGCAAAGCCTTGCCAGCGATCAGGTCACCGTACTTCCCTTGGAGCGGCTCTGCCGGGTCGCGCAGGGCCAGCCCGGACTCCTTCGGCCAGCGGCGCAGCGAAAAGCGGTAGCGGCCGGGCCTCTCGACCCGAATCCTCCAAGGGCCCGAAAGCCTCTGGCCGCCTCGCACGCAGCGCGGGTTGTCACAGTAGACGCCATTCCAATCGGAAGCGTTCAGCCGGGCAGGGTTCTCAGCCCTCGCACCGACCGCGATCGGCTGATAGGCCTCTGCCGCGGGCATCAACTCGTTCCACCACGCGTCGTAGTGCTCCCGCATCTTGGCGACCGTATCGGGGAAATCCCCGGAAACGTCATTTCTCTGCCCTGGATCCTTGCTGAGATCGTACAGTTCCATTCCATTGATCAGCCGCCACCTCTCCCACATCACCGCGGCGTCCCGATCCTTCTCGAAGACTCCGCCGTACTGCACGACCAGCATGCGCTCACTTAGGTCTTGCTGTTGTCCCTTCAGCAACGGCGCGAGACTGACGCCATCGAAAGCAGCTTGGGCCGGGGCGGGGACGCCGCTGAGATCGAGAAGCGTCGGAAGGATGTCCTGCACGTGTGTCAAGGTGCCGATGTCCCGGGGCACACCGATTTCGCCTGCTGGCCAGCGAACGAACAGCGGTACGCGATGTCCGCCTTCGTAGAGGGAACGCTTCTTGCCACGCATTCCGGCGTTGAAGACGGCTTCACCTTGCGCGGTCCCGTTGTCGCCGGCAAAGACGAAGATTGTGTCGTCGGCGATTCCCAACTTGTCCAATAACCCGGTTAACCGTCCCATGTTCTCGTCGATGTTGGCGATCATCCCGAAGAACTTTGCGACGCGAGACTCGACCTCACCTAGGTACGGGTCGATGTATTCGTTGGGCACCCACAATGGCACGTGTGGGGCGTTGGTGGGCAGGTAGACCAAGAAGGGCTTCTCGGCTCGCGCCTGCCGCCGAATCCAGGACATTGCCTCTTGGAACCAGACGTCTGTGCAGTAGCCCGTGTACTGCTCGATGCGCCCGTTGTGGCGGTAGTGGTCATTGAAGTAGTCGTTGCCGAAATAGTCGGCGAGCGATGTGATGCCCCAGGCACCGTGGTGTACCGTCTCCTGGAAGCCGCGGTCTTGGGGCCGGAACGGGTAGTTGTCGCCCAGATGCCACTTCCCGAAGTGCCCCGTTGCATAGCCGGCGTCCTGAAAGATGTCGGCCAAGGTCGGCAGCTCTTCTCGAATCAGCGACCGTCCCATGCAGACGAATGATGCGCCGTTGTCAATCGCGTCACGTCCCGTCAGCAGTTGGCTGCGCGTAGGGGTGCACATGGGCGCGACGTGAAAGTCGGTGAATCGAATGCTCTGCGAGTGCAGCTTGTCCAAGTTCGGCGTCTTGAGCACAGGATTCCCATGAGCTGAGAGATCGCCGTAGCCTTGATCGTCGGTCAGGACGACGATCACATTCGGACGCTGCTGTGCTTGACAAAGAGCGGGGAGAGCCATCAGTGAGACAAGTGCGCGAATTGGGAAAGCGGTTCGACTTCGAAGAGTCTGCAGCATGGGTTCCTCCTCCTTCACCGGCGCTCCGGTACGGCCTCGAAATCGTCGACCCCCATTAGTTTCCGCAGCTTGGGCAAATCCCCGGGCTCCGTGATGAGTGGGAGGGCCGTCTCGCTCTCACCCGGCGGTCTCCGGTTGGTGGCGATCTCCACCGTGTGCTCCTCAAGCAGCCCGCGCAACTCGCTCACACGCGACGGGTGCACTGCCGCCAAGTCGTTTGTCTCGCCCACGTCTGAGCCTAGGTCGTACAACTCGAATCTTCCCGACGCTCCGCGAACTAGCTTCCAGTTTCCGCTGCGCACGCCTTCGTCCTCGTAGAACAGGACTTCGTGCGGCGAGCGTGCGTTCGGCTTGCCCAGAAGAACATCGAGTGCGTCCTTCCCGTCGATTTGGCGGTCGGGCGGTTCCGCACCGACGAATGCCGCGAGCGACGGCAGGATATCGACTGACGAGACGATCTCGTCCGTAGTCTGGCCCGCTGGGATCGTCCCCGGCCACCACGTGATCGTCGGCTCGCGCATGTGGCCCTCATATTTTGGGCCGCCCTTCCCGCCGCGTAGAGGCCCCATGCTCATGCCGGCGGAGCCGCCGTTATCCGACGTGAAGATGACCAGGGTCTTCTTCGCGATGTCGAGTTCCCGCAGCGTGTCGAGAACGCGTCCGACGCTGTCGTCGACCTCCTCCACGACCGCCCGGTTTACGTTTCCCCCGGCCCGTTCCGCAATCTCTGGGCGCGCGTATCGCGGTCGATGGATGTATGCGTGGGCCAGATAGAGAAAGAAGGGCTCGGCCCAATGTCTTCGAATGAACTCGGTTGCTGCGCCGGTGACGGCCTCGGCGAGCAGCGATTGGTCCGCGCCGTCAGCCACGTACGCAACCACCTGATCGTTCAATACGACCGGCAAAGGCGTGTAGGGCTCCTTGGTGTGGCGGTGGCCCTTGAGGTTCCCCGGCCACATGTCGTTCGAATAGGGGATTCCAAAGTGCTCGTCGAAGCCGTGCTTGAGTGGCAAGTGCTCCGGCTGATCGCCGAGATGCCATTTCCCGAAAGCCCCGGTGGCGTAGCCCGCTCCCTTCATGACCTCCGCGATCGTCGTCTCGTTCGGGTTGAGGCCGCGGCGCTCGCCCGGAAACAGCACATCGCCGTCCATGCCGATCCGATGGGCGTATGTCCCGGTCATCAGGGCCGCGCGCGACGGTGTGCAATTTGTGTTCGAGGCGTAGAACTGGCGCAGGGCAAGTCCCTCTGCCGCCATTCGATCGAGATGGGGGGTCTTGTTGATGGCCGAACCGAAAGGACCGATATCGCCGTAGCCCAAGTCGTCGATAAGGATCAACACAATGTTGGGCTTCACCCCGTCAGTGGCAGCGAGGCATGCCGCAGCGAACGCGAGTGCTGTGGCCAGCGACCAGAAATGACCGGCGAGCGGGGCGGTTCGTTGGATTCGTGTGCGACTCATGACACGCTCACAGGTTCCGCTTTCTGTGCTCCGTCAAATACTGGTTGTAGTCGTAGACCGATTTCTCCGACCATCGAGCGTTGACCTCGGGCAGATGAGCGGCCAAACGATCTCTTATTTCCTTATGGGTCGGGTTGCCGGCGATGTTGTTCCACTCGTGGATGTCGTCTTCGTGGTCGTAGAGTTCTTCGGCCCCGTCCTCATAGCGGATGTAGCGGTGGCGCTCATCGCGGACACCATGGTTGTTGCGGCCGTAGGTCGTCAGGGCGACATGCGGCCAATCTGCCGCTGCCGGATCGTTCAGGACGGGACGCAGGCTATGGCCTTCGTTGGATGGATTCATGGGAAGGCAGCACAGGTCCAGCAGCGTAGGGTAGAGATCGATCAGTCCGGCAGGCTTCCGAGTCACTCCGGGCGCGATGCCTGGACCGGCGATCAACAAGGGCGTCCTTGTCGCCTCCTCCCATAGGGAGTGTTTGGCGAAGCGGTTCTTTTCGCCGATGTGGTAGCCGTGGTCGCCCCACAGCACAACGTAGGTGCTGTCGGCGTGGGGGCTCGCAGCGAGCGCGTCGAGTACCTTGCCGATCTGCGCATCCACGAAGGCGACGCACGCCAGGTACGCTTGGACGATAGCCTTCCACTGTCCCGACTCAATCGCCCAGTCTGCGGTCGGCATCATCGGCAACGCATGGAGCCGACGAGAGATCTCCGGCACGTCGTCCTGATCGCCGGGTTGGTAGGGAGGCATCCGTAGTGTGTCTGGAGGGAACATGTCGAACCACTTCTTCGGCACATGCCAGGGGACATGCGGGCGCAGAAATCCAGCACCGAGGAAGAACGGCTTGTCGTATTCGCGCTGGAGCCGTTCCACCGCCCACTCCGCCGTACGAAAGTCCGGCATCTCCTCGTCGGTCTCCGGGAATGGGCCCCAGTCCGTGCTGGTCCCCCTACGATCCCACTGCATGCGTTGCGGCGGTCGAGGGCCGAAGCCGGCAACGCGGCCGCCCGACTCGACGAAAGCGCCTTCCGGGGCGTGCTGGTGGAAGAGCTTGCCGACGGCCATTGTGTGGTAGCCATTCTGACCAAACCACTCCGGAAGGAATGGCGTCGCGCCGGTTTCGGGTGAAGCCGTTCGTAGGTCCTTGTCTTGGATCTGACCGTAGATTCCCGTGGTGGACGGCAGATAGCCGGACATCAGGCTCGCGCGCGACGGTCCGCAAATCGGCGCTTGGCAGTGCGCATTGTGAAACACGACCGAGCGGGTGGCAAGGCGATCAATGTTGGGAGTCCTCGACTGGGGGTTGCTTCCCATGCAGCCGAGCCACGTGTTGAGGTCGTCGACGCCCAGGAAGAGCACGTTCGGCTGAGGGGGCTCCACCGCAGGCTCGGTCATCGTCGAACACGCTTGGGACGCGAGCACGGGGAGAGAGAGTTCGAGAAACCGGCGGCGGTCAAGCATGGGTGGGATTACCTCTTGCCTTTCGTTGAGGATCTGAAGTACCCCAGCTCGTGCTCGCGCTTCAACCAGATTGACTGGAGGCGATAGACCTCCATCGCTCGGATTCTGGCCATTCCTCCCTTGGCGAAGATCTCGAGGTTCATGTTCGACGGCTCTGGATAGAAGAGCTTCGTGAACGTGACTTCACCTTGATTGGCGTAGACCTCGACGGAGCCCCGGTCCACGATCATGCGGAGCTTGACTGTTCCATTCGCCGCGGCCAGGGACGCGTCGGATTCCATGAAGGTCAACCGCTCATCCGTGGCGGAGTACGTTAGGGTCTCACCCCTGATTCGAAAGCCGACCTCCGTTGCCTGACCGGGCTCAATCTCGGCGATGATTTCGAACACGTCGCCGTCCACTGTGGCGAGGGGGTTCATTCCAGGCTGAATCTCTTGGTCAGTCCAGAGATGCGGGTCGTATCGCAGCTGCTTGATCGCGTTGATCGGGTTGCGACACAAGCGGACATCGCCAGCGATCGTCTTGAGTGTCAGTTCGACCGGGAAGATCTGTTGTTGGCTCCAGGTGCGATCGTGATCCGCTCCGTCCGGCAAGAACATGAAGCCCATCTGATAGAAGGGTCCGTCGCCCTCGTACGAGTGGCTCCAGGCCTGCGTGGCGTAGATCTCACGGTCCGCTCCATTCCAGGCGTCGCGAGCCACGCCCCGGTTGGCGTAGGCATTCTCCATGGATGATGTGAAGCTCGTGCCGTCGGAATCGCCGATTCGATAGGAGCCGTCGCCATCGATGAGCACCCACTTCTTGTGTTTCTGGTCGCCGTCGATCGGGATCTCGAGGAAATCAGGGCATTCGTGAAAGCCGTCTACGCTGCTGAGCCGTTCCCAGTGCAGCAGGTCGTCCGACTTGTAAAACGTGAAGTTTGGCGTCTCGTAGAGAATCAGTCGCCAAGATTGGTCCGGCTTGTACC
Organism: Bryobacterales bacterium; assembly: GCA_028819235.1. GTDB lineage: Bacteria > Acidobacteriota > Terriglobia > Bryobacterales > UBA6623 > VXMF01. The sequence continues at coordinate 31,299 of JAPPMC010000311.1, read as the reverse complement.
AGAACACTTTCGCGTCCCGATCGTTCCTGGTCTCGTGCCTCGGGATTACGGGCTTGTCCTTGTGGCGAATCCAGGTCTTGCCCGCGTCGCGGCTGAACGCGATGGAAGTCCCGCGACCGTAGTCCGTGTAGAAGACCACCAGCGTTTTCTCCACACCCGACTGCAGCCCGAGCGTGTCGTTCCAATCGACGATTCCGCTTCCACTTCCGGGCGCGTTGTCGAGGCGCGTGTTGAGGATCTGCGGTTGCTGCTCCCAGAAGACTAGATCGTTGCTGACGGCGTGGCCCCAGCTCTTGTTGAACCTGCGCCTCCTGGACCACTCGTCGTACATGTAGAACAGGTGGTAGACGCCCTTGTAGAGAATCAATCCCGTGGCGTCACCAATCTGCCCGGTGACCGGGGTGTAGTGCACCTGTGGCCGGAGAGGCTGATCGTAGTGCATGTGATGGAAGACATCGTCGTAGGCGATGCCGAAACGATCCTCCGGGATCTTCTTCCCGTCGATGACCGCCTTCTTCGCGGGAGGCGGAGGCTCGAACGACGGCTTACGCTGCGCCATCAGATGGGAGCCGAACGCGAGCGCACCCACGACCGTCGCCGTCGCGGTCTTGACTGCCAGGGAGCCACCCGCATGTAGAAGGATCGTCTCGAACTTGAGGCGCTTCATTGCTGAGAGGCGAGTGTAGCGCTCGACTGAATCGGGCTCGCGCTGCAACCTCCGAACGGTATTGAGACCTGCTGTCCCAGCCAAGCGACAGCTCATTAGGCTGTACCTCTCATTAGTGTCGTTGGGATGATTGTGCTGTCGTTCCCGAGCACGCATACCATATTGTGTCGGTCTAGACGTGAGGCCGGAGAGCCCCGATGAGCCGCTCGGGGGACGATTCCATTCCGGGTGGAAGGATGGACTTGGTTTGTGCGGAGCCCGCTTTGTCGCGGATTTGGCCGAGTCCCGGAAACACGAACCGCTCATGAGGATGGACGGCGAATACCTCTAGTGCCTGAGCGGAATTTCTTTGGCTGCGCATGCGGGCGATGCCTCGTCACCAACGTGCTGGCGAGCGGCCGAGCTCGGGGTTTCTTCTGCGGGGACGGGCCGACCATTGGTCTGCTGGCTCGCACGTGTCTGCGCTGTCGAATTGATGGCATTGATGGTATCTTGAATCCATGGCAGTGCAGATCACTATTAGAGACGTCCCCGAAACGGTTCGTGACCGACTGAAGGCAAGAGCGGCGTATCGAGGTCAGTCTATGCAACGGTTCCTCCGCGACGAACTGGAAAAGATGTCGCAACGGCCGGACAAGGAGGAGGTGATTCGACGCATTCGGGAGCGATTGGAAGCGTCGGGCACGAGCATTTCGGCAAAGGCTATCCTGCGCGCCCGCGACAGGGATAGGAAATGACGGCAGTGATCGATGCCTCCGTGGTGGTCGCCGGATTTCTTGACCGCGAGCGGGAGGGGCTCTGGGCAAGGTCTGTTCTTTCCACAAGATCGTTAGCCGGCCCGGAACTGCTATTGGCCGAGACGTGCAACTTGCTGCGCCACATGGAGTTGGCGGGTCACATCTCCCAGCTGGAATCAACGAGCAGCTTCCGCGACCTGCTGCAACTGAAGTTCTTGCTCTTTCCTTTCATGCCGTTCGCAGAGCGCATATGGGCGTTACGTGGCAATCTAACGAGCTACGACGCATGGTATGTGGCGATTGCAGAGCAACTCGATTGCCCGCTGTTCACCCTTGACAAGAGACTGAGCCGTGCCGCGGGCCCGTTATGCGAGATCATCACTCCGCCCGCGCTCGATTTCCCCCAAGTGGTCCATCAGCGGGCGGGCCGAAGCACGGCCCACTGAACGCACTACCAGAGTGTCGCCACGTTCCCGCCCGGCCGCGCCGTCGCTACTCGCGTCAGGCAGACGCGCTAGCGCCAGGACCATCGCCCGCTGCGTGTAACGTCTCGCCTCGTGGCGGCAGCGTCCCTTGTGGAGAATCAATCCCGTGGCGTCACCAATCTCCCCGTGATCAGGGTGTAGTGCACCTGTGGCCGGAGTGGCTGATCGTAGTGCATGTGATGGAAGACATCGTCGTAGGCGATGCCGAAACGATCCTCCGGGATCTTCTGCCCCTCGATGGTCGCCTTCTTCGCGGGAGGCGGAGGATGGAACGACGGCTTACGCTGCGCCCTCAGATGGGAGCTGAACGCGAGCGCACCCACGACCGTCGCCGTCACGGACTTGACTGCCAGAGAGCCACCCGCATGTGGAAGGATCGTCTCGAACCTAAGGCGTCTTGCTATCGAGCCGCGAATGCACCACTCGCCTCGGTCGGGCTCGCGCTGTAACATCCGAATCGTATTGAGACCAGCTATTCCAGCCGAGCGACAGGCCATCAGAATCCACCTACATGAGTGTCGTTGGGAAAACTGTGCTGTCGTTCCCGAGAACTGACAACGGCAGCCAACCAACCTGTCGTGCCCCTCCATAGGGCCGACATCGTTCCCCAGAAGGGCCATTCTTCCCGCGCGGTGCCAATCCTGACATCGTGTCACACAGCCTGCGCTCGCGCGGTGAAGGTCCCATCCGGCCATGCACAACCGTGCTTCGAAGGTGTCCGCCGATGGGGCGGGTCCGTTCACAACAATGGCCCTGCAGCAATCCCCCTGCCTTGGCCGGTCTAGTCCGAGATCGAATGGGATTAGACCGGCGCCGATGTCGGGAACTCGGAGCCTGAGGGCCGGTGCTAGAGTAGGCTGCGGGGCACGGGCGAGTTGTCGCCAAGCGAGTGGCTTGCGCGACTGGCGGACCGCCCAGGGCCAGAAGCCGCGATCAGCGGCCGGCCCGTTTCGAATGGCTGTGGCGGCGGTATCCGTCAGAAGAGCGGCGAGCCTTTTCCAGCATCCGTCCCGGATCCACTTCCGGAGGCTCCCGCTGCTTCTGGCGATGAGCCTCTTTGGACAGGTGCCCGGCCCCGTAAGTCGTGTCGAGATCCGCACGGACCCGGCTGATGCGCGAGTCAGGCCCTTCGAGAGCGTTGTCGTGCACGTGACCGCTCTCGGCGCCTCGTCCACCGATCGGACGGGCACCGCGAGCCTCCCACTAAAGAGGGGACCGGCTACGTTCCACCTGAGGGACACCCGCTCCGGCTGGCTGTCGAAGCCATACCGGCGGCAGGGACCGTCCGAATTGCGCGCCCTGCTCGGGTCCGGCTCGGAGTCGGAGCGCAGGATGGCGGCCATGGCCGCTCGGCATACCGGTCTGCAGGACACGGTGTTGTTCACCGCTCCGGACCGCACGGGTGAAGTCGTGCTGACTGCCACCATTGAGGGCGTCTCGGCAACGGTCCGCATCACGGTTACCGACGATGCGATGTCGCAGGCCATTCCGGAGCGGGTCAAGTTCGGGCCGCAGCCGGCGAATGGAGATCCATACCGAGGCCTTGCCGAGCACTATGCCCCTTTCGTTGCACAGGAGACTTGGTTCCAGCCGAAGTCAGACTATCTCGCCCGGTTTGACGCCGACGGAGATTGGCGCGGAGATAACAACTGGGAGAATCTTGCACATGCCAGCTCCCAGGCTTACGTCTACTACGCCGCGATCGCGACGGAGACCCATTGGTTCCTCATCTACAACTTCTTCCACCTTCGGGATTACTCGGACAAGTGCGCAGCCGGGACGTGCCACGAGAACGACAATGAGGGGCTAGTCTTGACGATCGCCAGAGACGGCACCGACATGGGGTCCCCGGTCGCCATGGAGACTCTTGCGCACAACAAGGTCTACTCGTACCGAGCCGACCCACGCGTACGGGGAAATGCCCACAATCTGGACGGCAACGTCGAGTTTTCCAAGGGCTCCCACCCGGTGGTGTTCGTGCATTCCGGGGGCCATGGCGTGTACGGCACAGGCCAGCACTCGGGGTACTCCGCCGCAAAGGACGAGTTCACCGGCGGGACTGGCGTGACCTATGTCTACAAGGGCTTTGCGGAACGGCCTAGGCACCCATCGGACCGCAACGTCGGCTACGACCTGTTGTCGATTCACGACCACTGGTGGATGCGCTCGCAGGAAGCACGATCAAGGTCGGGCGGAGCCTTCGCCGCCTACTACCGGTACGAACCGGCGGGCGGTCGGCCGCCGGCCGCGGCGGAGTGGATCGCGGGGGCCTTCCGGGGGATGCGCCACGGGAAGAACATGGCGAAGCCGTTCTGGGGCTGGCACGACAACGAGACCAGGAAGAAGGGGATCCTGGCGACCGGCCAGTGGGGGTTAGACCCCGCCTACGCGGTGTCCCGCAACCTGGCCCTGCCCGGGCCGTTCTCGCTGCGCTATACGTTTAACCCGTATCTTGGCGCGGCGGACTGAGGCGGCACGCGTCCCAGTCGGCCAGCGTTCCAGCCCACACTCTTCAGTCCAGCGGCCCAGTGCCGCCCGGCCACACGGTGACCGGATCGCTGGGAGGGCTCTCATTGCCGGCCCCATCGACGGCCGTGACCCAGAATTCCACTGCCCGATCTGCGACCGGAGCGGTGCTGGCCGTGGTTCCCGTCAGCGGCGGGGAGACTGCCTCGCCGTCGCGGTAGAGCAGATAGGCCGCGGGTTCATCGTCAGGTCCGCCCCTCCACGACAGTTCCACCGAGGTGGGAGTCCGGACGGCGCGAAGGCCGCTCGGGGCCGGCGGCGGAAACGTGTCGAGTACGTTGACCTCGACGATCCGCGAGACGCCGCCCTCGATCCAACCGGCGCGGGAGGCCCTGAGGCTTCGCAGCCGGTACCGGTACGTGTTCCCCCACTCGGCCGTCCGATCCAGAAAGGACCCGCCGGCCAGCCTTCCGAGGCGCTCGAACCTCCCGTCTTCTCCATGGGCGCGCTCCAAGTCGTGCTCTTCGGCATGGTCGCCGGCGCGCCAGGCCAGCGCCACTCCGTTCGCCTGCACGCCCACTTCGGCCCAGTCGGGGGCTTGTGGAGGGGGCCGCGGGTCGAGCCGTACCTGGTTGGAGTAGCCCGCGTCCCGACCGGAGCGATTCGAGGCGGTCATTGCCAGCACGGTCTCTTGGCCGAGCTTCCAATCCGACAGCGGCAAACCGACATTGACTGGACGGCCGGGCCCGTGCCCGCCCAGCTGCGCCGGCTCCACGCGCAGGGCCTCGCGGCGGTAGCTGTCGATCGTGTCAGGGGCCAGCGGATCGCCGAAGCCGGGCACATCCACTGCCCACAGGGTGAAGGCGCCCAGCCGTCGTGCAACTGTGCCCTCAGTAGTGGTCACCGGCCAGGTCCACGAGACTACGATCTCGTCCCCGACCTGCCTTGCCGCCAAGTCGGAGATTGGCGTCGGCAGGTTCGCCAGCGGCGGCAGCGGATCCCCCACGGAGCCGCAGGTGGCCAACGCGAATGACGCAGCAACCGCCGCCCGGCCCAGCTGGCTCGACGGCATGCTTCAGAGTATGTACCGGCTCAGGTCCTCATCCTTGACGATGGACGCGAGCTGCTCCTTTACGTATGCGGCATTGACGACGACACGCCGCTCCTTCATGTCTGGGGCCTCGAACGAGACCTTGTCCAGCAGCCGTTCCATGACCGTATGCAGGCGCCTCGCCCCAATGTCCTCTGTCTGGGTGTTGACGCTCGTCGCCGTTCGGGCGATTTCCTCGATGGCGTCCTCCGTGAACTCCAGCTGAAGGCCCTCGGTTTCCAGCAGCGCCATGTACTGCTTCGTGAGAGCGTTCTTGGGCTCGGTCAGTATGCGCATGAAGTCCTCAGTCGTGAGGGATCGCAGCTCGACGCGGATCGGGAAGCGGCCCTGCATCTCGGGGATCATGTCGCTCGGTTTGGATACGTGGAACGCGCCGGCGGCGATGAACAGGATGTGGTCAGTGCGGACCATACCGTAGCGCGTGTTGATGGTCGTGCCCTCCACGATGGGGAGCAGGTCTCTCTGAACGCCCTCACGGCTAACCTCGGGTCCCCGACCGGCCTCACGGCCCGCGATCTTGTCCATTTCGTCCAGGAACACGATGCCCGCCTGCTCGGTGCGCTCTACGGCCATGCGCGTGATCTGCTCCATGTCGATCAGCTTCTGCTCCTCTTCCTGGGTCAGCGCCTCGACAGCCTCGGCGACCGTCATCTTGCGCCTGCGCGTCTGTCCGCCGAACAGGCCCGGCAACATGTCGCGGATGTTGATGTCCATCTCCTCGACGCCTTGGTTGGTGATGACTTCGATCGGGCTCCGCTTTCCCTGCACGTCGATCTCGACCATGCGGTCGTCCAGCTTGCCGTCGAGCAGCCGCTGGCGGAGCTTCTCTCGCGTCCTCTTGGTCTTCGCGGCACTCGCATCGTCCGCCTGCGGCTCGGGTGGCAGCAGGGCGTCTAGCAGCCGATCTTCAGCATTCCGGGCGGCGCGCTCAGAGACCAACCGGATGCGCTGCTCGCGGATCATGTCGATCGCCATTTCGATAAGGTCCCGGATCATCGAATCGACGTCCCGGCCAACATAGCCGACCTCCGTGAACTTAGTGGCCTCCACCTTGACGAACGGCGAGTTGGAGAGACGGGCCAGACGGCGTGCGATCTCAGTCTTGCCCACGCCCGTCGGCCCCATCATCAGGATGTTCTTGGGGATGACCTCCTCGGCCATCTCGGCTTCGAGCCGTTGTCTGCGGACGCGGTTTCTAAGTGCGATTGCGACGGCGCGCTTGGCTTCCTTCTGGGCGACGACGTGCTTGTCCAGCTGTTCGACGATCTCGCGCGGAGTCAGCTGGTCGAGCGCTGGCGTTTCCGAGTTGGAGTCGCCGGGAAGGTAAATGACCATCGATCACCCAAGCTCCTCGATCGTGATGTTTGAGTTGGTGTAGATGCAGATGCTCGCGGCGATCCTCATCGCCTCTTCGGCCACCGCCCTTGCGCCCATCGGCGTGTGCTGCAGGAGCGCGGTGGCGGCCGCGACCGCGTACGGGCCGCCGGACCCGACCGCAGCCACGCTCTCGTCCGGCTCGATGACGTCCCCAGTGCCGCTGAGCACCAAGGTCAGCTTGGCGTCCGCCACTACCAGCAGTGCTTCCAAGTGCCGCAGGCTCTTGTCGAGCCGCCATTCCTTGGACAGTTCCACGGCTGCCCGGCTCAGGTTGCCCCCGAAGGACTGCAGCTTCTCCTCGAATCGGGTGAACAGCGATATCGCGTCCGCGGTAGAGCCGGCAAAGCCCGCGAGAACTTCCTCGTTATGCAGCCTCCGGGCCTTTCGGGCCGTCGACTTGACGACTTGCGCGCCCATTGTCACCTGGCCGTCAGCGGCGAGGGCCACCTTGCCGTCGCGGCGGACGCACAAGACGGTGGTGGAGCGGAACGTGGCCTGCCGGTCCGCCGAGGCGCGGGCCGAAGCCGAACGGTCGAACACGGATCGCATCGGGATGCCTCGCTTGGATGCCCGTTCAGCGCTCAAGGGTTTCCGCTCGCCCTGTCGGCAGAGTCGCCGCTCTGCTGGACGCGGGAGCCCTCCCTTGGGCTGTTTGGAACTTCGGGGCAGTCACGTGCATTCCTCGCCTATGGCCCCAATGAAATGGAATCGGGCTGGTCGGCCCATGCCTGGGCAGGCGCATACGCGCGGGCCGTGCCGCCGCGCGTCCCGGTCCACTTGCGGGGGAGGAACTGCGGCACCAATCGCATGAAGCGTACCTGAGCCCGGGAATGCACTCAATAAACACCTGTCAGAGGAGGTTGCGGCGCTCCGGCGCAGCAGCGCACGTGAGCGTTTCTCACGGCTGATCGCGCTCCTATCCCCTCGCTGCGACATCAAGGGATCGTCCCACGCAAACCCGACCCGGAGAGGGCCTCGCACGCATAGAGCGCACAACGCGCTTTCTGCGTCCGGCCTAAGCGCCCTCCGTCAACCGACCCTTCAGCATATCCCCGGACGAGCCGGGAGCCTCTTCGGCAAGCATAGCACGGAGGCCAGTCCGCCGATAGCGGCGGCGAGTCTGCACGGTACCGGGGCGCGGACGCTGTCAGCCCCGATTCGAGTGGCTCTTTTCGCTGCACGTCCTCGCGGGCTTGGCTCCGGAGCCTCTCACGGGCCGTAGCCCGCCGGGCCGTGGCGTTAGAATGTGCTGGCAGACGGAAGATCCCCGCTGGCCGTGATGAAAAGCCAGCGCCGGTCCGCTGGCCTCAATGGAGGCGGCTTGGGCCGCGTCGGATCGGGCGGAACCGGTGCCGGGCTGCAGGTGGCCGGCGGCAACTGAGCGAAGGCTATGGAAGAAGATCCGGCATCGCTCGCAGCCGATCTGCAGATCCCTGACCGGCTCTTCTTCAAGGTGGGCGAGGTCGCAAGGATCGTGGGCGTGCAGCCGTACGTCCTGCGATTCTGGGAAACGAAGTTCCCGACCCTCTCGCCGCGCAAGCTCCCCGGCGGGCATCGGCAGTACAGGCGCAAGGATGTAGAACTGCTCCTCACGATCAAGAGGTTGCTGCGCGTGGACGGGCACACGATCAAGGGCGCGAGGAGAGCCCTGCGCATGAAGGACCAAGAATCTGCGCGGCCGTCCAGCAAGCAGTTGGTGCTGTTCGACTCGCTTCCGGCCGGAGGAGTCGAGGAAATCAAGGCAGAGCTGCAGAAGATCCTCGACTTGCTGGACGCCTGAGCCGGGACTGGTATCAGACGGCTATGGCCAGCGTCGTGTCGTCGCGGCGCACGGGCCGGTAGAGCGTGTCCCGCTCCGTCGGCTCGCGCCCTGCCTTGCGGATCAGGCGTTCGATCTGGTCGCGTCGCAGGGCCTGCGGGGTCGTTGCGCCAGCGTCGTGGTAAATCTTCTCCTCGACCACAGTGCCGTCGATGTCGTCAGCCCCGAAGCGCTGGGCCACTTGCGCGATCTTGGGGGTCATCATGATCCAGTAGGCCTTGATGTGGGGGAAGTTGTCCAGCAGGAGTCGGGAGACCGCCACGGCCCGAATGTCTTGGAAGCCCGAGGTCGCGGGCAGGTGCCGCATCGGGGTGTTCTGAGGGTGGAATGCCAGCGGGATGTAGGTCTGGAAGCCCCCGGTATCGTCCTGCAGTGCCCGTAGCCGCAGCAGGTGGTCGACCCGGTCTTCCTCGGTTTCGATGTGGCCGTAGAGCATGGTGGCGTTCGACTGCAGCCCGATCTCGTGCGCCGTGCGCGCCGTTTCGATCCACTCGTCCCCGTCGATCTTGTGGTCGCAGATGATGCGGCGCACGCGGTCCGCAAAGATCTCGGCCCCTCCCCCCGGCAGCGAGTCCACGCCCGAGTCACGCAGCCGCAGCAGGGTGTCCCGGACCGAAAGCTTCTCTCGTCGGGCCAAATAGCCGACCTCAACCATCGTCAGCGCCTTGAGGTGCACGGAGGGGAAGCGCTCCTTAAGGCCTCGAAACATGCGCTCGAACCACTCGATGCCGAGTTGCGGGTGCAGCCCGCCTACGATGTGGAACTCCGACACCTGCTCGCTGTAGCCTACGCCGGCCGTGTGCCAGACCTGCTCGAGCGACATGGTGTAGGAAGTCGGGTTGCGCTTCTGCTTCCCGAACGCGCAAAGCTTGCACGCCGCGACGCACACATCCGTGGGATTGATGTGCCGGTTGACGTTGTAGTAGGTGACGTTGCCGCTCAGGCGCTCGCGGACAATGTTCGCCAGATAGCCGACCCCTAGCAGGTCGTGGGACCGATACAGGGCAATCCCATCATCGAAGGAAAGCCGCTGCCCAGCCACCACCTTTTCGGATATTGGAAGCAGCCTTGGGTCCGAGAAGCGAGGGAGCACGTGATCCTTCTCGCCCCTCAACATATCACGCCACACCCGTTCCGAGAATTAAGTCGCGCCGCGGTTGCGCACCGCGATTCCGAGGCTTGCGCGTCTTTGGATTGATCGCCATTTGTGCAGGCGGGGAGCCTTCAAGCGGTCGCAGCTTGTCGGGCTGATGAGGGCGGCTGCGGAAAGGCGTGTGTCGGAGCCGCTTCGGACAAGCGCCATCCTGCCCCGAGACTTGCTCCTCTGCTGTACCAGACTCGCCACAGGAACAGGCAGCACACCCGATCTTGCCCTTTGGGACCCCACCGCTTCCTAGCCGTGTGTTGGAACGGAGCAGCCATGGCAGGGGCTCCCAGCCCCAGAGGGCTCCGTCATCAGGCGCCAAGGCCGAGTTCCAATGGCCACTGAACAATCCAAGCACTCTCTCCTGGGAGCAATTCGAACGGGTGTCCTTGGCAGCGAAGCCCAGCGGGTGTCCACCTTCCTTCATCCCGGCCGCCTATCAGCGAGGAGCGATCACGCCATCGCGCCGCAGACGCGCTTCAGGCAGGGCGACGGCTTCAGTTCTCGCGTTCCGACGCTTCAGGGGCGCGGACTCGAAGGGTCGGCTGCCAGTTCGGCGCGCAATTGGTCGTTGTAGAGTGCCTCGAGCCGTTCGACAGCGGTCCGGAACCCATCGGGGTCGACGAACGTGTCCGGCGAGTACGCTTGGCCAGGTCTGTACTTCCGGTGCAGGCCGTACTGCGAGCCGTGAGCGGCCACCCACACGTCGATCCGCATGGCCTTCTGTCGCCGAAACGTCTCGGCAAAGTCCGCCGCGACACCCGGGTAGGTTGGGTTGACGACCAGCCGCTTGCCTCGATTGATCGTTCCCATGTTGGCGACCACCACCCGGTAGTCCCGTCCGCCCTCGTTCACGGTCATCGCGTAGCTCGAGCTTCCGGCTGTGTGCCCCGGTGTCAGAATGACCTCCAGATCCACGTCCCCCAGCCGGATCACCTCGCCGTCCGCGAGAATCCTGTCAACCTCAACCGGTGGGAATGAGACCTTGCCGCCGAAGTGAGGATCACTGAATCCGCCATCCTCGAGCACCGGGGCGTCTGCCGCCGTTGCCCACATCTGGGCACCCGTGAGGCGCTTGATCTCGGCCAGGGCGGCAGTGTGGTCCCAGTGGGACTGCATCTGCAGGAGGATCTTCACGTCCTCGATCCGAAAGCCTACGGACTCGATGTTGGATCGGATCAGGGGCACGGAATCCTCCAGGCCCGTGTTGATCAGGAAATGGCCTTCGTCAGAAGTGATCAGGAACACGCCCAGGTCGTAGGTTCCGACCGCGTACAGGTTTCCTATGACGCAGTGGCCCGGAAACGGTCGCGACCACTCCTCCCGTTGGGCGGACATGCTCGCCGTGAAGGCGGCGAGCAGGCATGCAAGGATACAGCTGCGCATGCTCGATGGTACCGGGTCCCGGCCGTTGACGCCGCGCACTCCGAGCTAGTGAATTCGCCAGCTTGGCAAGATGTCGGCCGCCCAGAATCCGAAGAACAGCAGGCTGACCCATCCGTTGACGGCGAAGAAGGCCGCGTTGACGCGCGATAGGTCGTCGGCGCGAACCAGCGACTGCTCGTAGACCAGCAATGCCGCGACCGCGGCGACCCCTGCAAGCGCTAGCCAGCCAAGTTCGAGCTGCTGCCATGCCGCTGCCAAGAAGGCGACCATCCCGGCGTGGAACACCCTCGACACGAGCAGGCCTGGCGCGATGCCAAGTCGCGCCGGGATCGAATGCAGCCCGTGCGTGCGGTCGAAGTCCACATCTTGGCAGGAGTAGATGATGTCGAACCCGGCCGTCCAAAGCACGACGCTGGCAGAGAGCAGCAGGATTCCGGGATCGAGCGAGCCCCGGATTGCGATCCAGGCGGCCGCGGGCGCGATCCCGAGGGCCGCGCCGAGGGCGAGATGGGAAAGGGGCGTGAGGCGCTTGGTGTACGAGTACCCCATCACGACCGCCAGCGCCAGCGGGCTGAGCTTCAGGCAAAGCGGGTTCAGGCGCGACGCCGCCAGCACAAATAGCGCTGCCGAAGCGGCCACGAAGCCGGCAGTGAATCCCTTCGACACCCTTCCGGAAGGAAGAGCCCAGCCGGCCGTGCGCGGGTTTTGGGCATCGATGTCCGAGTCGACGAAGCGGTTGAAGGCCATCGCCGCCGAGCGGGCAGCCACCATTGCGACCACAATCCAGAGCAGCTTCTCTGCGATTACGCGTCCGGGCAGCGGAAAGTCGCGGAGCGCCAGCAGTGCTGCGGTCATCGCGAAGGGGAGGGCGAACACGGAATGCTGGAACTTGATCGTTTCCAGCAGGGCCGCGGCCTGACGCAGCACAGCCCTCATCGCACCGCCCCCAGCAGGTCTGCGAGGGCGCTGCCTGGGTCCGAATGCCGCATTAGGCCCTCGCCGATGAGGAAGCCGTGGTAGCCGGCATCTCGGAGCCGCAGGACGTCGTCAGGCGTACGAATCCCGCTCTCGCTGATCTTCAGGATCCCCTCGGGGATTCGCCTCGCCAGATCGAGCGATGTCCGCAGCGACACCTCCATTGTCTTGAGGTTGCGGTTGTTGACGCCGACGATCGTCGCGCCCGCTTCGAGTGCCCGGTCGAGTTCGCCGGAGTCGTGGACCTCGACCAGTGCGTCCAAGTGCACTTCTGCCGCGGCGGCCAGCAGTTCGCGCAATTCGGCGTCCGCCAGGGCCGCGACGATCAGCAAGACGCAGTCGGCGCCGCCTGCAGAAGCCTGCAGGACGTGGTAGACGTCGATCGTGAAGTCCTTCCGCAACAGGGGCAGACTGGTAGCCGCCCGCGCTGCGGCGAGATGCGCAAGCGCCCCTTGGAAGAAGCGGGAGTCCGTCAGCACAGAGAGAGCCGCGGCTCCGGCCCGCTCGTAACGCTGGGCGGTGACGGCAGGGTCAAAGTCCGGCGCGATCAGCCCCGCAGAGGGGGATGCGCGCTTGATCTCTGAGATCACCGCCGGTTGTCGGGATTCCAGCGCGGCGCGAAACCCCCTCCGGCGCGTTGGCGGTGCCTTCACCAACAGTTCGATCGGCACATTCAGCCGCTCGGCGGCAAGTTCCCGGCGCTTGTGCGCCAGAATGCGCTCTAGCACGGTCTGGTGCCGGTCGGGTGCCCGTGCCTTCACATGTAGAGCCCGCCGCTCACGTTCAGCACGTGGCCCGTGATGTAGCCGGCCTCCTCGCTCGCCAAGAAGCGGACCGCGGCCGTGAGCTCCTCCAGCCGGCCCATCCTGCCGAGGGGTATTCCCGCAAGAATGCCCTCGCGCTGCCGGTCCGCCAGACGAGCGGTCATTGCCGTATCGAAGAAGCCCGGAGCCACGGCGTTGACTGTGATGTTCCTGCCGGCGAGCTCCAGAGCCAGCGACTTGGTGAGCCCGATCAGTCCGGCCTTCGAGGCCGAGTAGTTGGCCTGGCCGGCGTTGCCCGAGAGGCCGACCACCGAGGCAACGTTGATGATCCGGCCCCAGCGTCTGCGCATCATGCCCCGCATGACTGCGCGAGCGCACCGGAACCCGCCGGTGAGGTTGGTCTCGAGCACGCGGCTCCAGTCGGCATCGCGCATCCGGATGGCAAGGCCGTCTGAGGTAATGCCAGCATTGTTCACGAGGATGTCGATCGCCTTGCCGTGCGACCTGGCCAAGGCACCGACAGATGTCGGGCTCAAGACGTCGAGGCTGACGGCCTCGGCCTCCCCGCCGTCGGCGCGGATCTCCTCCACCAATTCGGCAAGCTTTCCCGTCTGGCGGGCAGCCGCGACGATCCTGTGCCCGGACGCCGCGAAAGCCACAGCGCATGCCCTCCCAATGCCTTGGCTGGCACCGGTGATCAGCACCGTCCGCTTCGTCATGCAGAGAGTCCCTCCAAGCTCGCTAGATTGTGCGTGCTGGCCGCAGGTAGCGAGCGGTCAATGCTGCGCATCAGCCCGGTGAGCACCCTTCCGGGCCCGACTTCGACGAAGCGGTCCACCCCGCGGGCCTTGAGCGCCTCGATCGTCTGGTGCCAGCGCACCGGGTTAGCGATCTGCTCCTTGAGTCCTGTCCGAGCCGCGTTGCCCGTGCGCACCTCGGCGGCTTGCCAGTTGTTGATCAATCCGGCTTGGAGGTCGTCAAACCCGGCTTTGTCCAGTTCGGGCTCCATCGCAATCCGAGCCGGTTCCATGAGGGAGCAGTGAAACGGAGCGCTCACGTGGAGCATCACGGCCCTCCGAGCACCAGTCCGTCTGGCCAGCTTGACGGCACGCCGGACAGCCTCGGTGTGGCCTGCAATGACCGTTTGGATAGGCGAGTTGAAGTTGGCGGGCGAAACGACCTGGCCGTCGGAGGCTTCAGCGCAGACCCGCTCTACGGCGCCCGCGTGGATGCCGAGCAGCGCAGCCATAGCCCCGACTCCCTGAGGCACGGCTTCCTGCATCCGCCGGCCGCGCAGGTGCACCAGCCGAACCGCGTCCCGAAAGCGGAGCGACCCGGCCGCTACCAGGGCCGAGTACTCGCCTAGGCTATGGCCTGCCACAAAGCCGGCGGTGACCCCCCGCTCGCGCAGTGCCGCCAGCGTGGCAACAGACGCCGTCAAGATAGCTGGCTGAGTGATCTCCGTGCGCTTGAGCTCGCTCGCAGGGCCTTCGAAGCACAACCGAGAGAGCTCGAAGTTCAGGGCGTCGTCCGCTTCTTCGAAGACGGTCCGGGCGGACGCGTAGCGCTGTGCAACGGCCGCTCCCATGCCCGGTGACTGCGAGCCTTGCCCGGGGAACAGGAATGCGGTCGATGCCATGGGCTGACGGCTCAGGACGAGTTTACCAACCGATCAGGAGCGGTCAGGCGATGCCGGGCGACGCACGCCAGCCGGGCGGTCCCTCTGTCGGCCGACGGGGGGACACCTAGCTGTGGCCTGTCGGGCCACGCGGCTCCAACGTGCGGGCGCTGGCAAGGTGCAAGAATCGGATTGAATGCGAGCGGCGCTCAAGATCGAGAAGCTCGTCTTCGGCGGAGACGGGTTGGCGCGCCATGGTTCCAGGTCTGTGTTCGTCCCGTTCGTGCTCCCGGGCGAGCATGTGGAAGCAGAGATCAGCGCTTCGAGGGGCCGAGTGCTGCGGGGCAGCGAAGTCCAGGTTGTCCGGCGATCCTCCGAGAGAGCGCAACCTCCCTGTCCCTACTTCTCGCAGTGCGGCGGCTGCCACTACCAGCACATGGTTCCTGCGGCTGCGGGTGCACACAAGGTTGAGATCTTGCGCGAGACTTTGGACAGGATTGGGCGTGTCGAGTGGGACGGGCCGGTCCCGGTGATCGAGGCAGAACCGTTCGGTTACCGCAACCGCACTCAGCTCCACGTCCTTCACCGGGGCCGCACGGCTCGACTCGGATTTCACGCCGCCCGGTCCCACCGGGTGGTGGCCGCCGATGCGTGCGCCATCAACTCACCGAAACTCAATGCAGTCCAGCATCTCCTGCAGGGAATGGCCTCGGCTCGACGGTTTCCGAGAAGC
Organism: Bryobacterales bacterium; assembly: GCA_028819235.1. Taxonomy (GTDB): domain Bacteria; phylum Acidobacteriota; class Terriglobia; order Bryobacterales; family UBA6623; genus VXMF01. Next base: position 16,017 of record JAPPMC010000311.1, on the reverse strand, counting down.
TTGCGGGTGATCGAGATCTTCAGTGACGAGGAGCACGTCCAGTTGAACCTGCCACGCCGGTCCGGGCCGCTGCCGTCCCGATTCTGGCGCCGCTGTGAGGCCGAACTGGGCGTCGGTCGTCCGGGTATTCCACTTGACTACCGCTGCGGGGACGACATCTTCCGGGTGAGCGGACGGTCGTTCTTTCAGGTAAACCGCCACTTGGTGACTGATCTGGGATCGGTCGCGGCGGCTGGGGTTGGCGGGAAGCTGGCGATCGACCTGTATGCCGGGGTAGGACTGCTCACGCTTCCGCTTGCGCGGCGCTTCGAGGAGGTTTTGGCCGTTGATTCTTCGAACGCTGCCATGCGAGACCTGCGCTTCAACGCGCGGCGCGCTGGGGTCAAGGTCCGTGCCGTGCAAATGAACGTGGAAGCCTTCTTGGAGGGGTACTCTCGACGGCCCGACCTGATTGTTGCCGATCCTCCGAGGACCGGGCTCGGCACCCGGGTCGTGAAGCACATCGTCCGGTTGGCGCCGGCGCGCATACAGCTGCTCTCGTGTGACCCGGCCACGCTCGCCCGGGACCTGAGTGGCTTGGCTGCCCACGGCTACGCTCTCACAGCCTTGACACTGGTGGACCTCTTCCCGCAGACCTACCACATTGAGACGCTGGCGTCGCTCCATCGCAGCTAGGCGGACCTCGGAGGGAAGCCGATCCTGACGCGTTGTCTGTGTCGCCGCCCCCGTCGCCACTACCCAAGTGAGAGGGGCAAGTTCGCGCCAGTGGCGAGAGACCGTATGGGTGGGTTCTTGGCAGCCCCTCACCCTCTCGGGCCGAGCTTATGGTTCGTCGGACCGGACGGCGGGTCATTCGCCTTCGCAAGGTCAAAGGTCCAGCGGAGTGGAAATCGGACAGCTGACGCCTTTTGGTCGGGAGACTCACTGCCAACGAGCCCCAAGGTTGCGACCGTACCACCTTTGCGGTACCGTTGAGCGGTTGGTTTCAGGGGAGGGCTTGAGATGTATCAACGCCTAGGCGTAGTCTTCACAGGATTCTCGGTAACGGCATTTTGCCTCTTGGCGACCGAGGCTGCGGGCTCTACCCGCAACTGTGATGCCGGGGAGTGCGACAAGGTGGCCGTCGTTCGCTGCAACACGCTGGCCGACGGGCGAATCTTGGTCGCGAACTCGAGTGTGACAAGTGCCGTTGGAGTGACGGTCCGGCAACTTGACAGGTGCGCTGCCACCATTGCGCAATTGCTGAACGCCGGCTTAGACATTGAAGAGCACTCTACCGAGACTGCCCCTTCGGGTACGGTGAGTTTCAACTTTGTCTTTCTCGTCGATGACGATGATGACGACAATGATGATGACGATGACGAGGACGACGATTGAGCTTCGCTACCCGGCGACCTCTTCGGGGTCGGGTGCAGAGCCCCGGATGTTGGCCTTGGCGTTGGGAAGACTCGTCGTCGCTAGGATCGGGATGGTGGCACGGGCGCTCGCGCCCAGGATCTGTGCGCTGAATTGAGAGAGGCGACTCCCGGACGCCAAGGTTCGAACCAGCGGACCGCTGCACACGCCAAGCGACGGCCCGTGCCGAGCAGTCTTGTCAGGCGACTGCAGCCTTGAGATTGGCAGTCCCTCCGGCAGTGGGAATGCGCACTTCCCGCACGCCACGGACCTTCGCCGCGTACGTGGGCGTCATTCGGTGACCTTGCGCACCTCGTGAAGGTCGAAGAACTCGTGCATCTGGCGCCGCAGGATGTGGATCGATCCAAGCACTGCGACCAAGTTTGGAACTGCCATGAGAGCGTTTAGTGTGTCAGCGATCTTCCAGACCGTCTCCAGACCGCCCACCGCCCCGACCAACACCGCTGCCGTCCAAGCTATTCGGTAGATGGGAATCGGGCGCAGCCCGAACATGTACACGATCCCGGTCTCGCCGTAGTAGGCCCAGCCAATGATCGTCGAAAAGCCGAACATCGCGACAGCGATGGCCACCATCGGGCCGCCCAAGTATCCGCTGAAGCCGACTTGAAAGGCCGTGGCGGTGAGCTGGGCTCCCGTATTGCCCGAATCCCAGACACCGGTCACCAACACGATTGACGCTGTCAGCATGCAAACGACGAGAGTGTCCAGGAACACCCCGAAGATCCCGTACGTTGCCTGCCGCGCCGGATGGTCCGTGACCGCCGCAGAGTGGACGATTGGCGCGCTGCCCAGGCCCGCCTCGCTGGAGAACAGGCCGCGTGCGATTCCTGTGCGTATCGCCATCTGCGCCGAGGCGCCCAAAAAGCCGCCTACTGCGGCGTGCCCGTCAAAGGCAGAACTGATCACCAAGGCGATCACTCCAGGTATGTCCTCCAGATGATTCAAGACCACGACCAATGCGCACGTCATGTACATCAAGCACATGATCGGGGCTAAAAGCGAAGTCACCTCGGCAATCCGGCGGATTCCACCGATCACCACCAGTGCCGTGATGAATGCAAGGGCGATACCTGTCGACCACACTGGGATTTGGAATTCCCCTTGCAGGGCGTTTGCCACGGTGTTGGCCTGGGTCATGTTGCCGATCCCGAACGCCGCCAGAGAACAGTTCAGCGCGAAGATCGTCCCCAGCCAGGGCATCTTGAAGCCCCTTGAGAGAACGTACATCGCCCCGCCCCGCAATGCTCCAGACGCATCTCGCTGACGGTACTCGAGAGCCACCGCAATCTCGGAGTACTTGGTTGCCATTCCGACGAGTCCGGTCATGAACATCCAGAAGACGGCTCCGGGGCCGCCCGTCGCGATCGCGATCGACACACCAGCGATATTCCCGACTCCAACAGTCGCCGACAGAGAGGTGGCAAGCGCTTGGAACGGCGAGACAGTGCCTTGCGCGAGGGGATGCCGACGCCCGGTCAGGACCTGACGGACAGCGTACGCGAATCTGCGGAATTGGATTCCCTTGGTGACAACGGTCAGGACCACCCCGGATCCGACCAGCACCACCAGCATGGGCGTGCCCCAAACAATGTTGTTGACCCTGCTGTTGAGTTCGAGCAGCCAGTCCATTGGCTCAACCAGCTAACCAGTGTATATAGATGGTCCGCCGTTGGCGGCCAGTCCCCAGGTCGCGCTCGGATTGCGCGGTGGGCCGCGCTCGAACAGCCATTTGGATTCCGGGTCCTCGCTCTGGACTCCCGTTCCGCAGCCAGACCGGACGTGTCCTCCCTAAGCGCCGCCCGGGTCCGGGGCATCTGCCCCGACCGTGGCGTGGTGCATGATCTCCTCTTGCGTCGTCTCGCGAGGCAGTTCGGCGACGATTCGCCCGTGGCGCATCACTAGGATGCGGTCGGCGATCTGCAGCAGTTCGGGAAGCTCGGAGCTGACCATGACCAACGCCTTACCCTGACGCGCCATTTCGTCCATCAGGGCGAACACCTCGGTCTTCGCACCGACGTCAATGCCCTTCGTGGGCTCGTCGAAGAGAACGATGTCCGTGTCGCGGAAAAGCCACTTCGCGATGACCACCTTCTGCTGATTCCCGCCGCTCAGCTGGCGGGCACTCTGTTCGACCCCATCCGATCGGATCTTCAGCCGTGCCCGGAATCCCTCTGTCACGGAGCGCTCCTTGCGAGTCATGACTACCCCGTATCTGGAAACGCGCTCCAAGTTCGCCATGGTCATGTTGGCCCTGAGGCTGAGCCTTGTTGCCAGGCCGGTGTACTGGCGATCCTCTGTGACGAGTGCAATGCCGGCAGCGACCGCATCGCACGGAGACTGGATGTCTTGGGCCACACCGTTCACTGCGACGGATCCCGATGGCCCGGGAGTGATGCCGAAGACTGTCTCGCACACCTCCGTCCGGCCGGATCCCACCAAGCCAGCCATGCCCACGACCTCTCCCGCCCGGACGGCAAACTGGACCCCCGGAAGGCTGACCCGAAGACGGGTATCCCCCGGGTTGGCCTTCCCGCGCTGGTAGATCGCCGTGAGCTTGCGCCCCACCATATGACGCACGATCCCGTTCGTCGAGATATCGTCCATGGCGCCGGAATGCACCGTCGACCCATCCCGGAGAATCGTCACGTGGTGGGCGATCTTCCGCAGTTCTGCCAGCTTGTGTGTGATGTAGATGATGCCGATTCCCTTCGCTGAGAGTTCGCCGACAATCCGAAACACTTCCCGCGATTCCGCCTCGGAGAGCGACGAGGTCGGCTCGTCAAAGATCAGCAGGGACGCCTCGCCTTGAAGCGCCCGGCAGATCTCGACTAGCTGGCGCTGGGCCGGGCTCAGGGCCTGTACCTTCCAGTGGGCCTCAAGCGGGAAACGCTGGCTCTCAAGCAGAGCGTCAGTGGCGCGTTCCATACCGGATCGATCCATCAGTCCCCCGCGGCCGGGCTCTCTGCCCAAGAATATGTTCTCCGCGACCGTGAGGTGTGGTGCGAGCAGCGATTCCTGGTGAACCATACGGATGCCCACGGCGTGGGCGTCCGCCGGAACTGCGAAGTGGACTCGGCGGCCCCTCCATCGCATGTCGCCCCCGTCCCGGCGCTCCATGCCCGCTGCGATCTTCATCAGCGTGGACTTGCCTGCGCCGTTCTCTCCGAGCAGCGCATGGACCTGTCCCGGCTTGACATCCAGGGACCCATCCCGGAGCGCGTGCACGCCGCCAAAGCGCTTGCGGATGGATGAGAGATCCAAGAGCATCGGCCAACCGGAGTGGGGAGCTCTCCGGAGGGCCAGATTATCACAGTGCCGAAACACGGTGTTCGGCCCGGCTTCCGATATTCTAATGGTGCAGGGCAAGCCGCATGGGCCGCGCCCGACCCAATGGCGACACCGAAACTTCACGCATCCCGACGTTCTTTCTTGGCGGCCGCAGCCGTCGGCACGGTCGCACCGATGAGCGCAGCCTCTGCCAGCCGCGTGCTGGGTGCCAACGATCGGATCCGGCTCGGCCTAATCGGCTGCGGCGGAATGGGCCGTGCGGATCTTAGGGACATGCTCAAGGCCGGAAACACCCAAGCGGTCGCTCTCTGCGACGTCGACGAATCGCAGATTGCCAGGACAGAGAAGGACGTAGTCGCGCCCGCCGGTCAGGCGTCCGAATTCCAGTCGGGCGATTTCAGGAGGGTCGTGGAGCGGGCCGACATCGATGCCGTCATCGTGGCCACTCCGGACCATTGGCATGCCCTGCCAACAGTGGAGGCCTGCAAGGCCGGAAAGGACGTCTACGTAGAGAAGCCTCTCGCAATGACAGTGTGGGAGGGTCGCCAGATGGTCACGGCGGCGCGCAATCACGAGCGAGTTGTCCAAATGGGAACGCAGCAGCGATCCGGCCGGCAGTATCGAGAGGCCAAGGAGTTTGTCGACAGCGGCAAGCTGGGAAAGGTGCGCCTGGTTCGCTGCTGGGCATATCTGGACTGGAAGGGAGAGACACCGCACCTGCCGGACGAAGATCCGCCGGCCGGCGTCGACTACGACATGTGGCTGGGACCCACGCCCAGCCGTGCCTTCAACCGGAACAGATTCCACTTCAACTTCCGCTGGTACTGGGAGTACTCGGGCGGCCTGATGACCGACTGGGGCGCCCACATGATCGACATCGCGAACTGGTACATGGGCATCAAGTCCCCGACTTCCGCAATGTCCGTAGGGGGCAAGTTCGCCTACCCGAAGGACGCAATGATCACGCCAGACACGCAGCAGGTGCTGTACGAGTTTCCGGACTTCTCGATGGTCTGGGAGCACGCCCTCGGAGTTGGCCGCGGGCCAGCAGATCGCGAACATGGGGTGATGCTGCATGGCGAAAACGGAATCCTGATCGTCGATCGGCAGGGTTGGGAGGTGCTGCCCGAGACGGATCGCATCGACAAGCGCGTCCGGGAGTACAAGGCGCCTGGCGTGCCGTTTCAGGCGTACCGACCGGACCGGGACGACATGCATCTGGAGCACGTCAAGAACTTCTTGGAATGCATGCGGACCCGTGAGCGCCCTCGCTCCGATGTTGAGGTCAGCCACGACTCGATGGTCGGCTGCCATCTGGGAAACGCCGCCGTGCGGACGGGCCGGCGGGTGTACTGGGACGTGGACAACGAGCGGGTCATCGATGACCCCGAGGCCGAGGCGATCATGTACAAACGGCCCTATCGGGAGCCGTGGGTGCTGTCTGTCTAGCGTCTCGTGCGTTAGGCCACCCCCTCTTGCTGTAGCACTCTTCGAGTGCTTCCTGCGCGGGTGGAGGATAGGTGTCGGATTAAGGTTGGACGCTGCAGGGCTCGCTCTTGACTTGACGGCACAGCAGGTCGACGCCGGCCCTCGGGCAGCTACGGCCGGCTGCTGCCCGCGCGCGGTCGGCAGCTTCGGCTTCCTTGGCGCGCACCGAAGCGCTCGATAGCCCCACGGGGATGGCTCAGGGGAGTATCGCCCAACTTGGTATGGGCTCGGAGCCGTGATGATCGGGTGGAGGCGCACTTGCCCCAAGAGCCAATCGCGCCCTGCCTTGGGTCGCCGTCCCGCGCGAAGTGAGGGTCGAGTCTGGCTCGCGTCCGCAGTTCGCGTCAACCGGTGCTGCGCCAGATCAGCTCTCTAGGAAAAGCCAGCCAGCGCTGGCCAGCAGGAGGAGGGCCATGGCGATGTTGAAGGCCCTGAGCCGCCAGCCTTGACTCAGCGCAACGCCAATGCCCGCGCCGAAGACCGCCCACGTCGCTGACGACGCAAATCCCGAGATCAAGAAGGCTGCAGCGGCGAACGCGGTGTTCGAAAGGGCCGCATGGCCGGAGCCGTACGTGGTCGTCACGTACACTGCCAAGCCCCAAGCCTTGGGATTCACCCACTGGAATCCGATCGCCTCGAGGAACGTGAGCGGTCGTCCTCTGGCCCCGGTCGCTGCTGCGTCTGCCATTGCAATGCGCCAGGCGAACAGCAGGATCACTCCGATGCCGATCCAGCGCAGCGCGCCCATAAACGCCGCAGACTGCCCGACGGCGCGCTCAAGGCCGACTGCCACGGCAGACAGCATCAGCGGAAAGCCGATGGTGACGCCCATCACGTGCGGCAGGGTCTTGCGCCACCCGAAGTTTGCACCGGAGGCGCTCAGCAGAGTGTTGTTCGGACCGGGTGTCCATGTCATCGCGATTGCTAGGCCAATCAGCGCCGTGATGGATTCTTGGGTCATGGCGGGGCGGGACCGCTCAGTTCGGCACTGCGGCCAGGGCCCTGTCAGACCCCGCCTGAGGAGTTCGTGGAGTTGTTAAGGCCAGATCGGTCGCGGGGCTCGACAGAGCGCGGTCCGCCTCGGGGGGTATTGGGGCAGGCGAGAGCAGAGGGGCCTGACAGCTGCCAATCGTGCGTCTCATTGCCGCGGCGCTGGAGTCTGGCGATCCACGAGGGACAGTCGATCCTGCAGCATTCCGCTGAGGCGCGCAACGATCGGCGCGTTCGATTCCGCGATGTTCAGGGTCTCTCCCTCGGCCGACGAATGGTCGTACAGTTCGGCGTAGCCGTCGGTGTGCAGGATGAGGCGATGTGTGGGCGTGCGGATCGTACTGCCCTGCCGATGGTACGCGATCGCCGGATGGCCCTCCCCCGTCGGATCTTTGAGCAGCGGTTGCAGGGAGACACCGTGCACAAAGTCCGGCGTCGGCAGGCCGGCCAATTCGCACATTGTGGGAAAGAGATCCAGTGTCTCGACGATTGCGTCCGTCGGCTCGCCGGGGACCGGCATTCCGGGCGCGGAGACCACGAGCGGGGACCGCAGCGATTCCTCGAACAGCGTGTGCTTGCCCCAAACGGCGTGTTCGCCCAGATGCCATCCGTGGTCGCCCCACAGGGCGATGATGGTGTTCCCTGAAGCTCCCGAACTCTCGAGCCGGTCCAACAGCTTGCCGACTTGGGCATCGGCGTAGCTCACGCAAGCGGCATAGTGCCGCCGGACCTGCAGGGCGAATTCCGAGTCCTCATTCGGGTCGCGGTCCCAGCGGTTATAGCCCATGAATTCGCCCGACGCGTGCCACGTTGATCGGCCTTGGGGCCTTCCGGGGTGCGGCGTGGGCGGCAGCAGCGCGTTCTCGTACGGGTCGTAGTACTTCCGCGGAGCGCCGAAGGGCAGGTGCGGGCGGAGGATGCCGACCGCGAGGAAGAAGGGCCGGTCAGGATCCGACGCCAACATGTCGATCTGGCGGAGGGCCTCTTCAACGGCCCCGCCGTCGGGATAGATGGAATCCGGGCCTTCGACCGCTTGGAACACGTCCATGTCCGCGCGGTTGACCCGGATCTCCCCGCCAGCCAAGCCGTGCATCCATCCACGCGGGTGCTGCCAAGGGCCGGCCGGGAGCAGGTGCCGGTCCCACGAGTCGGGCATCTCCGGATTCGACGCGTCATTCCAGTCCGGTCCGCCGAGCCCGCCCGGGTGGTGGGAGACCTTCCCGACGGAGACCGTCGCGTAGCCGCGGAGGCGGAACCAGGCCGGCATGCTCGGCGGAACGGAGCCGGGATCCTCTCGCATCCGCTGCGCCCGCTCGAACAAGGCTGAGTTGCCGGCCGCGCCGTAGCGGCCAGTCAAGAGCGCGAAACGCGAGGCACCGCATGTGGGGGCCTGCACGTAGTGGCTCCGGAATATCCGGCCGGTCCCTGCAAGTCGGTCGATGTTCGGGGATCGGATGTACGGGACTCCGAACGAGGCAAGTTCTGGGCGGAGGTCGTCTATCGCGATCAGCAGAACGTTCGGGCGGGCCGGCGGGTCGGAATTTCCCGCTGGGGAGCAGGCCAAGCTGACGGCGGAAGCCAGTACCACCAGCCATGCTGGCCCGCCCAGCGTCGTAAGCTGGCTGCCTTCCGGTTCGTGTTGCTTAGCTTGGTTTGTGCGGTTCATGTCAGTTCCCATGGGCTTCGCCGTGGCCGATCCAGCAGCTGTTCCGCTCCTCGATCGTCGATGATCCTCTCGTTGGCGGGGTCCCACTGCAGGGCGCGCCCCTTGCGAAGGGCGATATTGCCAAGATGGGCGATTGACACAGATCGGTGCGCTGCCTCGATCGGCGCGACGGTGGGCTTGCCCGTGATACAGCTGTCGATGAAGTTGGTGACGTGGTTCGAACTGCGGTAGAGGCGGATTTCCCCGCGGCCGGGAGGGTCCGACACGATGTCCCGGGCGCTGACTTCGTGCGTGCCGCGATTGGCCCAGGCCCAGCCGTTGCTGCCCTCGAAGCGCACGCCGCCCCGTTCTTTGTCCGAGCAGACCAGCCTCACGCCGCTCGAGTATTCGCACTCGAAGCGGAACTCCGTCGCGGTGTCGTAGATCGGATGCGGCGGAAACTTCGCGCGCGGGTTCCGGATAGCCACCGGGCCGGAGGAGTCCATCCCGAGCCCCCACTGGGCGATGTCGATGTGGTGTGCCCCGAAGTCTGTGACCTGACCCCCGGAATAGTCGCTCACCCAGCGAAAGTTGACGCCAATGCGGGCCGGTGCGTAGGGACGGTACGGGGCCGGCCCGACCCACATCTCGTAGTCCAGCCCCTCGGGGACGGGCCGGGTCTCGGTGAGACGAGCCGTCTTGCCGTAGTCGGGCCGTCCGCCTGGAAGGCCCACCCGGACCGTGTGCAGCCTGCCCAGCCGCCCGTTGCGGGCCAGCTCGCAGACAATCCGGAAGTTGCGGTCCGAGCGCTGCTGACTGCCCGTCTGCCAGACCACGCCGGCGGTCTTCACGGCATCAGCCATGGCACGCCCGCCGCGCACCGTGAGCGATAGGGGCTTCTGGGAGTAGATGTGCTTGCCGGCCCTTGCCGCGGCGATCGCCATCGGGGCGTGCCAATGGTCGGGAGTCCCAATGTAGATCGCGTCCACGTCGTCCCTGACAAGCAACTCCCGGAAGTCGTTGAGGGCGAGACACGAGTTGTCTCCGTAGTGCTCGTCGACGATGCGCCGGGCCGGTTCGCGGCCGCGCACTGTGCCTTCCCAGTAGCCGCCGCCCTCCCTGTTCACGTCACAGACGGCTCGCACCCTCACGCGGGCGTCCTGGAGGAACCGGAGCATCCAGTTCGTGCCGTTGTTGCCAGTTCCGATGAAGCCGATCGAGAGCTGGTTGCTCGGGGCCCCTTGGCCAAGGACGCTCGCCGGAACAATTGCGGGAAAGGTACAGAGGGCGGCTCTCGAGAAGGTGCGCCGGGTGAGTTGGGGGGCTGGCATTGCGGGTCCCACTGTACTCCGGCGAGGGCGCACGAGGGAAAGGCAGCCATCGCGTCTGGGTTCTTGCGGGCCGTACCCGGGGCGCGGACGGCGGGACTCTGGGTCGCCCTGCCGGCGCAATGTGCAGTAGCTGTGCGTCCGTCCGACCTTGGTCAGGCCGGGCGATCGCCTCGCCCCGGTCGTGCGTTGATCCGTTCGGGCGGCCCATTCGGTGATGACTTGCGCCCGAACCGGAGGTGCAGCCAGCCGCTCGTCGCCAGGCCCGCCACACTCGTGCAAACGAGCAGCAGGAAGACGTGCCGGTAGCCGCCGACTCCGGGGGTGGAGTCGAGCATCCGTCCCGATACCGGACCGAAGAAGATGTCAGGGGAATAGCCCGCGAGCGAGATCAGGCCGACCGCAGCGCCAGTCCGGTGGCGAGGCGTGCGGGACTGTTCCAACAGTGCAAAGTACAGCCCCCTGAAGCCGAAGGCCGCCAGGCAAGTCACCGCAATGCTGGCGTAGATCGGCACCTGCGCTCCCGCGTCCAAGGCCGCCAGCATGCCCCAGCTCGCGACCGAGGCCGCGAACAGCACCAGCACGCTCCGTGCCGCTCCAACCTGGTCGCCGGCTCCCCCTGCGAGCAGCGCCGCCACAGGACGGATCCAGACCGTCACCGTGGCGAAAGCCGCCGCATTCGCCTGGTGCATGCCGAGCACGTCCACCGCGAACACAGAGAAATGGTCAAGCCCCTTGTAGGCGCAGTAGGCACAGACGACCACGATCGCCTGCTGCCAGACCGCCGAGATTCCCGCCACACCACGGATCTGGGACCACGCGGACCTTCTTGGAGCGAGTTCCGCCGGATCCGACTCTGGCACCCAATGCCACGCGACGACCCCGGCAAGGGCCGTCGCCACGGTGTAGAGCAGGATGAGCTGCTTTAGCCCGGAAGACTTAGCTGCGACGTCTGCGAGGAAGGGGTCAGCGCCTAGCGCGGTGCGCAGCACGACGACGCCCACACCGGCGACGACCCCCGCAACCGCACCCCGGCCCGCATCCAGCAGGCCAAAACCGCGACCCTGTGCCAGACGGCCACCCCATTCCCGGGTGGCACGGATCAGTGCCGCCCAAAAAAGGAGGATCGACGTGACGCCCCAGAATGCATAGAGCACCACCATCCCTAGCTGACCGGGGATGGTGAGCAGGTACAGCCCGCCGGCGGCCGTCATGAACAGCGACAGGCCCATGAGCTTCCGCGCCGGATAGCAATCGGCGATTGGACCTCCCGGACCGTAAGACAGCAGCGCGGCGATTCCGTAGGCCGCGAAGATGTCGCCATAGTCGCCGTGCGACAGTCCGAAGACTTCCAGCAGTGTCGGCCGAAAGTACCTGGGAAGGTGGAACGGCAAGCCGAATATGAGCTCTCCGGCCAGAACGAGAGCAAACATCCCCAGGGCACGCGACCAAATGTGGCCAAGCTGCATCATGCGGGTCCGGAGATGCTCGGATTCAAGGTGCTGGTGAGCCGCGATGCGCTACCGCATCGATGGGGCCCGCCCGGCGCGCCCGTCGCAGGCCGGGCCGACTGGCCCCCATTAACGCATGGACGGCAGTTGCCGCTGCGCTGGAGAAACGGGCCGGCAGTATCGGGCCACCTTCCGGAGCCGCTCTCTTCTCGCGACCTGCCCCGCCTTAGAAAGTTCGGTCCTCCAACGCGAGCGGACTTGGATCACTTCCGGGCTCGCAAGCGCACTGGCGTGCGTCGGTCGTCGACCCGGGCCCTGCCGTCCCTGACGGGCCGGTGAGCGCAGCAACGGCTGGGGCACGGCACCCCTTTCCGCCCGGCGGCGCCGACATCGGCTGCCTCGGCCCCCGGGTATTCCGTCAGCCCTGCCTCCAGCCGGACTACGCGTCGGCTTTGGATCGCATAGCCGGTCGCATGATGCGCGCGAGGTTTCCGCCGAAGATCGCAGCAGCCTCCTCGGTCGTGATTCCGAGCCTTCGGAGCGTCTCGCACTGCGTCTCAAAGATCCCCCGGCGCCAGCCGCGCGGGAAGAACGACGAGTCCGTTCCGAACAGCAGCCGCCCGGAGCCGACGACGTCCAGCGCCCGGCCAAACACCTCTTCTAGGGTGGGGGTTGGCGTCAGGAATCTCCTCCAGCTGTTGCTGCTGGAGGTGTCGACGTAGACGTTTGGGGCCAAGCTGGCAAGCATGAGGGTCTCCCGAAAGAACCCGGCACCGAGGTGCGGCACGATGAACGTGGTCTCAGGATGCTCCAAGGCGACTCGGTGCAGGTCCAGAGGATTGGAATAGCTCATGTCGAACCGCGAAGGGAGTCCCAGCCGAGCGCGCACGCCTACTGTGAGCACTCCCGTGTGCACGAAGACCACCCTGCCGGCTTGTGCCGCGATCTCGTAGAGCGGCCAGAGGGCCTCGTCCCGCACCGAGAACCGCTGCATGGCCGGGAACAGGCACAACCCCTGCAGCCCAAGATCCCGAAATGCCCTCCGGGCTCTCGGAATCGGGTCGCCAGAGGTCGGGTCCAGCATGAAGAATCCGTAGAATCGGTCGGGGAAAGCCCGTACTACGTCGCTCGCCGCAGCCTCGTCGCCCGGGAGGCTCGCCATGAGGACGGACCGGGCGACCCCGTGCGCGTCGAGTTCCTCCGTCCATCGGCTTCCCAGTTCGGCATTGCTCCGGGGAGGCAGATCCCACCCCAGTTCCGCGACCATCGAATCGACGTCTTCCGTCTTCCGCTGGCGCGCCAAACCTTCAAAGAACGACCGGGAAAAGAGGTGGGCGTGGGAATCCTCGACCGTCATCTGGCCCCAAGGCGTCCGCATCATGGGCGTCCTCCCGAGATCGCGGCCACAAAGTGCACTTCGGAGTCCTTCTCCACCGTGTCCAAAAGACCCAGGGTGCTGATCTCGCCGTCGATCGCCACCGAGATGTTCGCCCGCAGCTGGCCGTCTTCCAGCAGGCGAACCCTGAGCTTGGGATAGGCCTCGGTCAGTCGTTCGATGACGTCCCGGACAGTAGAGCCAGCAACCTCGACGGACTCTCGATCTCCGGCGGCGGGCCGAAGCATGGAGGGTATGAACACGGTTGCCATCAGGAGCCTAATTATGACCGGGCCACGGCCAAGGCCTCAGAACAATGCTCGCGTCACCGACCACCACAGGCCGACTCCCCCGATCAGCAAGCAGCAAGGAATCACGAAGTACCGGCGATAGCCGGCGAGATGCCGGAATCTGGCCGTGACGCCGAAAGCGATCCCGACCACAGCCAGCTGCCCGAATTCCACTCCCAGATTGAAGGACAGGAGCGCCGCGAGGAAGCGGTCATCGGGCATGCCCAGCTGCCCTAGCACGCCGGCAAAGCCCAGACCGTGAAGCAGTCCGAAGCAGAACACGACCGCGATGCGCCAAGGTTTGAGCTCGGACGTGGCGATGTTCTCGACCGCCACCCAGCTGATCGACAGTGCGATCAGGGACTCGACCCACCTCTCCGGGAGCGACACCACCCCCTGCATCGAGAGCCCGAGCGTCACTGAATGGGCCACCGTGAATGCGGAGACTTGGTAGAGCAATGGCCGCCACCTAGCGCTGAGCAAGTACAGCCCGAGGACAAAGAGGATGTGATCCAGCCCCTTGGGCAAGATGTGCGTGAAGCCTAGGGCGAGGTAGGACACGAAGACCCCGCGGCCCGTGTGCCGAGCGGCGGAGGACGCCAGAGAATACGGCGGGCTCGACCCGCCCGGCTGCACTGCGGTCGCATAGGGCTGGTCCCGTCCCGGGACGGCGATCTCCAGCGAGACTGCCTTGTAGCGCGGCGGCAGGCGCACCGTCAGCCGGTCTGCGCCGTGCGGCACAACTCCGGAGAGTCGGGCGAGAGCGCCAAGGACAGTAGGCGTTGCCGCGGCCGCGGCCGCAGCCGTGCCGTGGTGCGGAAAGGAGACCTCAAAGTCCTCCGGCCGCCCATCGAAGTTGATCTCAATGTCCTCCCTGATGGCCTTCTTGGCCGATTCGATCGCTTGGGCCAGTTCGTCATCCCGCAGGGCGCGCATCGCGCTCGCAACGATCGCCGAGTCGGCCTCTAGGGGCAAGCCCAAGGCCAGCGCATCGGCGTCCAGTCCGACTTCCGCGCGGAAGCTGCCGTCGCCGGGAATCACCAAGGTCACGGGGGTGATGCTGAATTCGTGCGCCCCGACGGTTAATGGCCATGCCAATGCTGTCAGGGCCAGCAAATGACGTGCGCGCAAGTGCGGCCAGTAGGGCACATGGGCCGTCGAGCGGCCAGGCCGTGCCGGTGCGCTCCTGAGCAGCCCGCTCGGTCCAATCAATGCGCCGAGGCCTCTTGCAGCAGGCGAACGACCTCAGGATGGTTGTTGTCTGCGGCAAACTTCAAAGCTGACTCACCATCGATGTCGCGCAGATCCGCTTCGGCCCCGCTGGCCAACAGCATTCGCACGATTTCGGCATGGCCTTCTGCTGCTGCGAACATGAGCGCCGTGTAACCCTCCTCCCCGTCGGCGACGTTAACCTCGGCGCCGTGGGCAAGCAGGATTTCGACGGTGCCGGCGTTCGGTCCGGAAGCGGCGTACATCAGAGCGGTGCGTCGGTTCGAGTCCTTGAGGTTCGGGTTGGCCTTGTTCTCGCAAAGCAGCCGCACAGTCGTGGAGTGGCCGCCGTAGGACGCCAGCATCACCATGGTCCGGCCGCCCTCGTCCTGCGCGTCGACATCGACGCGCGGGAGCATGTCCTCCACAGCCTTGGTGTTGCCCTCGAACGCGGCGTTGGCCATGCGCTCGGTCAGGAACGCGCTCCGCTGGCTGCGGGAACCCGCCGATTCAAAGGGGACCGTCCCGCCGCCCGAACCGCACGAGCCGCATGCCAGGAGGGCCGTTCCGAGCGCTAGGACTCTCGGCTTGATACGCACCGAACCGGAGTCTAACAGACCTGCACTACCGGATTCCGAGCTTCGCTCCGCCCATCAGGCCTCCATCGATCGTGTGGACCGTGCCCGTCACCCAACGTGACTCGTCGGAGGCCAGGAATAACGTGTAGTGGGCGACATCCTCGGGCTCGCCGATCCGCCCGAGCGGATACATGCGCTTCAGCTCATCGAAGCCTGCCGGAAACTGTTCCCAGTAGCCCAGCGACGCACGCGTCGCGATCGTACCCGGGCAGATCACGTTCGAGCGAATGTTGAACTCCGCGTAATCCGCCGCCACCAGCCGCATCATCGAGATGAGGCCACCCTTAGCGGCGGAGTATGCGGTCTCGCTGACGGCGCGCAGCGCATTGACGCTCGAGATGGAAATAATGCTCCCTCCACCGCGCTCCCTCAGGAGCGGAATGGCGTGCTTCGTGCACAGGAAGGGGCCCTTGAGGCAGGCGGCCAGCGTTCTGTCCCAGTCGGCCTCTTGCAATACGTCGATCTCAGTGTCGTTGAAGGCGGCGAACGCATTGTTGACCAGAATGTCCAGCCCGCCGAGTTCCTCGCGAACGCGCTCCATCATGTCCATCACCTGGCGTTCCGAGGTGTGATCGGCTAGGTGGGTGACGACTCGTCCGTCTGCCCGGTCGGATGATTGCGGTTCCGCTCCGGGCAAGTCGTTGGCCACGACACGGGCGCCCTCGGCCAAGAATCTGGCGGTGATCGCGGAGCCAATGCCCCCAAGGGCTCCGGTAACCAGTGCTGTCTTTCCTTCCAGCCGTCCCATCCAATCGCAGGTTACACCACCGGAGCTACGGGCGAGACTGTGCACCTCCCCGGTCATAGCGTAGGCAAGCCACCCGCAGCAGCAGGCCCGTGCTCCCACCAGGCAGATTCAATGTTTGATGCGGTTTAACGCGGCGCGTCGATTGAGCTGG
>JAPPMC010000031.1 GCA_028819235.1 Bryobacterales bacterium | reverse complement strand
ACGTCGCCGAGGACCCGCTTCGCGCCTCCCCTGCGCCACTCGGCGAGGTGGGCCTCCCCGCCTTCGGACCGGTCCGTTCTCCACCTTCGACCGGCGACGCCTCTTATGTCACGATGCCACCGACCAGGACGGTGCAGTAGCTTCACCGCCGTGCCGGTTCACCTCGAACCCGTCCGGTGCAGACACGGCTCGCCGCCTCCCGCGGCATCGCCCCGCTCATGCCGTCCGCCTCGCTACGCTCGCCGTCGGCGCCGCCGCCCATGTCCGCCTCGCCAGTGCGGGCTCCGCCCGTCACACGCTTCCGCACTTCGCACTCCCTCAGCGTCAACTCCGCTGCCAGACCTTCCGGCGCCGTGCGTCGCACCTCCGTCGCCAGCTCCGTCAGAGCTGTCAGCACTCCACGCTTCAACCCGTCCGGCTCCGGCGCCGTCGATGACGACGCCGATCGTCGACGCGCCCACCTCGTCCGTGTGTCAGTCTTCAACGCCTTGCCGCGCGCCAACGTCCCGGCAACCCCTCGGCTCGCCGCCTCCGGCGTCATCGCCCCGTTCACGCCCTCCGCCTCGCTGCGCTCGCCGTCGGCGCCGTTCACGTCCGCGTCGTTGGCGCGGGCTTCGCTTCATCTTCGTTGCCGGTGACGCCGTTCATGTTCATGACGCTGCCCACCATCGCGGCAATGTCCGTCCCGTTCCTTTCACGACGCCGGCCACGACAACGCCGGTCAACGTGTCGGTGATGACGATCATGGCGTGGCGCTTCACCGCGGTGCCGACTGCACGTCGAAGCCGTTGACCGCGTCGCTTCGTGACTGGACTGCTTGCCGAGTCCGCCGTGTGGTCTCGCTCGGCTCGCCGCCTTCGGCGACGTCGCCCGCGCTCACGCTGTTCGCCTCGCTGCGCTCGTCCTCGGCGTCGCCTCCGCGTTCGCGTCGCCCGGTGCGGGCTTCACCGTCACCGGCCTCTGCACTTCGCCATCCTGTACTGTCCATTCCAGTGTCAGCACCTCTGCCAGAGCCTTCGGCAGCGTGCTTCGCACGACTGCCTTCAGCTTCCTCTGCACTTCCCCCCACTCAGTCGCCGTGGCGGCTCCCTTCCGCGAGCTCCGCCCGCATCGATTCCCTTTCGCTCATACCCCGGGTTTGCCGTTCCTGACCGCGTGCCGCGGCTTTGGTTTTCACACCCGACGCATCTCGATGCGAGTTGCTGAAGAGGCTGCGAAGACGTACGATTGACTGCGCTCCTGCATGACCCGTCATGCTTCAGCGCGTCTCCGTCGCGCCGGGAAACGTGCGTCGCACTATGCGTCGCATCCGTTCACTATGGAACCCTAGCGATATCAACACGTTAGCGCTACCACGATGGCTGCCTTCAGTGCCCGGAATTCCCGGTTTCCAGGTGGTACGTCGCATTCCGCGTCGCTGTCTCCACCGCGGCTCTCCCCGCTTCGCGACCTATCGAAGTCCGCTCCAACCAGGAAAGCTCCAACGCACCGTTGCCGTCGTCGGCTGGCTAGTCCGAAGCGACACGCGACTGTCGGGAATTCCTCAACGGAACTGACAGTCCCGCAGGGCAAATCCGGTCAACTGCTCTCAAATTCAGGCGACAACAACACCACGACAGCCGTTGCCAACAAGAACCCGGCGTCCCATTCATGCCAATTCGACGCTGGCTGCGATATACTGTCCAGAAGGCAAGCGGCTGGGAATCGAACCGGCCAAGCCCGAAAACGGAAGGCCGCCAAGGAACCTAGGCGAAGCAAGCGGAGGCAACGGCCGTGGGCCGCACCGTCAACAAGCACATTCGAATCGACGAGGAACTCTGGCAACGCCTTGAGAAAGCGGCCGGGGAACTCGGCACAACCGCCAACCGGCTCCTCGCCGAGCTCGCCGCTCGGTGGTTGGAAAACCGCGCATGGCCCAGAACCGACGCGGAGGTGCAGATAGCGCGAGCCTCCCTGTTTGCGGCCCAAGCCATCGCGCACGACATGATGGCAGCCGGTCGCGGGCAGGAGATCGACGAAATTCGGCGCTACATAGCCACCGTCGTCCCCGATACGGCCATGGAGAGTCCGGCTACGGCACAGCCTGACGCGCCGGAACAAGAGACCAACGACGAAGACTTGTAGGTTCGACGGATGTCCCGCTGGTCGGAGACTTGTCCATTGGACGGGTGAGAGGTTAACATGGGCCCCGTACCGATTGCGGACATCCCAGAACTGACATCGGATGTAAACGTCACCCAGGATGGTACGTAGCGCCCAGGAGGTACCTTGAGTAGTGACGCTCGGATACTGTTGATTCAGGAACGGCTGACTAATGACCTCACGCTCGGTGAGAGTCACTTCCGCGAATTCAAGAGCGCCCTTGACGGCCCGGAGCGAAAGCGCCGACGTAAGTTGAGCTCGGTGGCCAAAGACATCGGCGAAACGTTGGTTGCGTTTGCCAACGCGGATGGAGGGACCCTGATCGTCGGGGCTGAGGACGACGGTACGATATCCGGAGTTCCGTACGCGGAAGGCGATATCGAAGTGCTCCGGCAGGCTCCGAAGACCCATGTACACACCGATACGCCTTTGCCTGGAGTCAGGACTCATACCGTGTCTGTGGCGGACAAGGCCCTCCTCGCCTTTGAGGTGCAGAAAGGGACTCAGTACATCCATCTCACTAGTGATGGCCGGTGCCTTCAACGAAGAGATACCAGCACGTTACCGGTGGCTTCGGAGCAGATTCGATTCGAGCGCCATGAACAGTTGTCGAGGGAGTATGATCGCCGATGGGTTGACGGTGCAACGGTGGCAGATCTCAACCGCGATCTCTTGGCCAGGGTAGCCGAAAGAGTCTCGCCTGGCCTGTCGATGGAGAAGTGTTTGCAGGCCCTCGGTCTCGCCGAATTTGTGGCTGGCTCACTAAGGCTGAGAACTGCCGCTCTGTTGTTGTTCTCGTCCAACATAGTTAGATGGCATCCAAGGTCTGAGGTGCGACTGTTGCGGATAGCAGGTACCGAGGTGCTCACCGGCGCTGACTACAACGTGCAGCAGGACGAGACGCAGTCTGGGAACGTGCTTCAACTGCTCAGTGAGGGCTGGGAACAGATCCGACAGTTCCTGGTTCAGAAACGGCTCGCGGGGGGGACCTTCCAACTCCAGGCTGCCTACCCTGAAGATGTGTGCCGTGAAGCTTTTGTGAACGCCATCGCCCACCGTGACTACAGCATCGAGGGACGTCCCATTGAAGTTCTGGTCTTCAACGACCGGCTTGAGATCAGGAATCCGGGCAGACTCCTTTCTACCGTAAAGCTTTCCGAGCTTAGGAAGGGGACTGGAGTCCACGATTCGCGTAACACATACATCGCCCGCGTTCTCCGGGAACTCGACTACATGCAGGAGATGGGTGAAGGTATTCGTAGAATCGGTGCTCTGATGAACGGGCACGAGTTGGCCCCTCCTGACATCGATTCAGTGGATCACAGTTTTTCGATCACCTTCTCTCAGAGGAATATCTTCAGTCCTTCGGAGCAGATTTGGCTCGATGCATTCGGAGAGTTCAACCTCAGCCGGGAAGAGAAACTGATTGTTTTGCTGGGACGGGGAGGCCGGTTGATTTCGACCAATCAAATCTGGGAGACCCTAAATCTCGTCGATACGGAAGACTACAGGCAACTGGTGGAGTCACTACAAACCAAGGGCCTGTTGTGGTCGGAGATTACTAAAAGGGTGGCAGCAAACATCGCGCGCAGGCAGGGCATCACGACTCGAGACGTACCAAGGTTTGCTATTAGAGCGCCAGATGTCGCACTACGGGACCAATTCGAAGTCGTTGAAGCACTGATGGAAATGGGACCCTTGAACCAAGTCCGGAACGCTCATTTTGAACGGATACGGGGAAAGCTGAGCGATCACAACCTTTATCGCGGCATTGTCAAGATTCGGCAACTTCTCCATTGGCTGCAGCTGGTTGATTCGGGGGGGGCGCCGACCGAACGTCTGCGCAAAGTGTGGGCCGACGGGGAAGGAAGTCATCCCACGCCCGAACTGGACGTCGAAGCACGCCCGACGACTTCACTAACGCCAGCGAGGGACATCTACGTTGGCAATCTTGATTACGGAGCCACTGAGAGCGATCTCCGAAGCGTGTTCGGGCGAGTCGGCGAAGTGCTGGACGTCAGCATACCGAAAGACTATCTGACCGGCCATAGCCGCGGGTACGCCTTCGTGCGAATGGTTGACTCGGCCACCAGCCTGAAGGCGTTCGCAGAGATCAATGGACAGTCTCTGCGAGATCGACCTCTCAAGTTGGGCTGGTCCTTTCGTCAGCAGGATTGAATCGGACGCCGGCACTTACTTCAGCTTGATGTGACTGGTGGAGCTACTTGTTCAACTCACCGCTTGTCTGGTCGAGCACTTGTTTGGCTTCATCAAGAGAAATTCCTTTCTCCTTGATCCATGGCTTCAGATCTTCGAAACTCGCGTTCAGGTCTTCGAAACGCGCTTTCAATGTCGCCTTGTCGCCATAGAGAGTCGAGAGCGTATTGATGTCGTAGAAACGAAGGAGGACAAGGGTCAGTCGAGGCGAGTCCGGAACATCGAATGGGGCTCCTGAATCTGCGAGACCTTTGGCGAAAACGAGGACCCGAAGTATGTCACGTTCTTGGACGAGGTCGTCGACGGAAGCCGAACGTATCTCGTCGCTCAACAGTCGCCCGAACTCCCTCGTTGCTGCGCTCGACACGAGCGGCTGAGCATCCTGTTTCGAGCGCCGAATTCGGTCGATCAGCAACACCTTGGAAGACAGTGATCTGATGGCAGTCAGGATGCGTCTCACACCAGCCTCGATCGCCGCGGGTTCCTTGAGGGTTCCAAGCAAGGCATCGATCACCAACCCTACGAGCATTTGAGGCGCATCCCGCAAGGAACCACCTGGTTGCCTAGGCATCCCGTCTAGAAGATTCAGCAATATGGCGGACCCAGACTCAACATGCTCTGGCCTAAAACGGTCAGCGAATGTTCGCAGATGGTCAAGAACGGCGACGAAACGATCAGGAACCATTGAGCGTAGGAAATCCTCCAGTGCGGTGTCGTCAGCCATGAGTTCCAAGGCGTGCTCTGCATCGTGGAGAGCCAGTATATTGCTACCGGCTGTGTGTTCCAGGTAAACCCGCAGGACGTGTTCGTGAACCACACGACGCTCCTGGAGTCTTTTGACTGCCCATTCGTCGTCGTAAGGGGAATCTTCGCTACCTACATGGGGATGAGCGCCCACGGATGGCATGTACCGTCTGCCAACCGGAAAAAGATGTACGATCAGGGCTCTGACCACTACATCGTGGTTGTTGCCCGACTTGATCAGTTCAGCGACTTGCTCCTTGAATCGCAACTCTGGTTCAGTTGAGATGCCTGTCCGTGTCTGACTTTGAGTTCGGATGTGTCTCATATTTTCGTGACCGACGGACGTCACCGTAAGGGCATTGACCGTTGCGGGCAACAGGCTGAAGACACCGGGAAGAAAGATCCGCACAGCTTCGAGTCCTAGGACGTCAGCAAGGGCTACTTGACCGTCAAGGTGGGCCAAGGTTTTCTGTGTGGACGCAGCGTAGCGACGAACGTCTCGCATGTTTCGGATAAGTGGGCGGACGAGTTCCACAGCAACAGCCTCCCAGGCCTGCCTGTCGAGCGGGCCAGGGTTTTCAGTACCATCAACGATGTTACCAATCGCAGCTTCTAGTTGCTTCTCGAGCAGCTCGTTTGGGGCTGCCGGTAGATCAAAGGGCAGTTGAATAATCTTTTCCAGATAGTCATGTCCCGAGACTCCCAGCTCACTAAGTGCCTTTGCCACCTGGAGACGGTCGCAGGCCACGATATAGACTAGATTGGGAAAGCTGGCTGTCAGCCTCACCAGTTTGAACACGTCGCGGATCTCAGCGACCGACAACCGATCCACGTCGTCAAGCACGATGAAGATCGGTTTGTTACGCTTTCGGAGGGCTTCTTCGACCTTCTTACGGAGACCCGGGATTCCACTTTGGCGACGGCGGAGGGTCTTGCCAAGGGCTTCCAAAAGCAAGACAGCAATACCAGCCACCACGATTCCAGATATGATGGCGGTAGACAAATCAGCGATGAGGGTGGCCAAACCGGTGACGGCTGTCGATACACTTACGACTATGCCGATGGTGCCAATCGCCAAATTCAACGCACCGCCAAGCGCCTTGCCATAGTCGTCCAGCGCCTTGCCTACCTCAACTAGGTCGGCAAGCTTCAACTCATCCGAGAGTTCAGCGAAGAACCGCTCCACAAGCTGTTCCGAGCCGCTGAATAGCCAAGGATTGAAGTCGAGCACACGGAACCCTCGTCGCTTGAACTCCTGTCGGGCGAGATTGATGAAGGAGGTTTTTCCCGATCCCCAAGGTCCAAACACCCCGACTACGGCGCCTTCTGTAGCGTCGAGTGCCAGTGCATACCGGACGAATGAATTTGCGGGTTCGGTTCTGCCGAGAGCGTCGTCACGCGCGTCGTGGATGGGGTGGTCAATGGAGATCATTACCAGTTTGTCTCTAACACGTCCCGGGTTCGATTTCATGGGGTGCCGGTAGCCCCTTTTCAGAACAGCCCGTATTCTAGGACACTTAGATTGGAAGTTATCGTAGGGCCTTTTCACTACGGTATTCGGTCAGGCAGCGCTGCTAGTTGGCCTTGTTGACATCGCCTGGACAACCGGAAGGAACACGCGCTGCTGATCAACAACCGGGAGGTGGAAGAGTTGATGGACAGGAAGGCCTGCTTCAACGCGCGACGGGCTACGAGGATCTCGCCCAGAACGACACGGTGTACCGGCAGTCGCTCGACGTGTTGGGTGCCGTGCGCGCAGCCGGACGGCTACTACTGCTGGGGCACCATGGAAGGGGCCAGCCGCACCAGCAGCGCGTTCGGGATCTGGACGTCGTCTACTGGCCTCTCGCGACCGGTCGACGCTTTACCAGCCCCGGCCGAGTGCCGGAACGGGGCCCGCGGCGCTCCGGAGCATCATTGCGGCCGGCGCCATGGCTAGCCGGAATGGGACCGCCCCGTTCGCCGGACGATTCAGGTTACAGCCGCGACGGCCCACAGCGAATGATGGGGGCAACTACAGAGCCAGAAGCATTTCGACGAGACGGGTAGCCTTGAGTGGCCAAAGCACTTGTCGCGCAAGACGGCTCTATGTCGTGCTACAGACCCAGTTCGCGATCGATATTTCCCGCGCGCTCCCGCTCCATTGCCGGAGTTCGGTCCGTCTCGCGCGACGCGGATGCACCGGTGTCGCGATCGGTAGCCCTGCCCGAGTCCAAACCGGTCCCTCGATCCTTCGCCCGCTCCGGCTCGACCGCTTCGAGCGCGGCGATGCGCTCGCCCGTGACCGCTTCGAGACGCTCCCTGAGGGCCGCCCTGTCGTCTGTCACGAGCTCAGCCCTGTCGCGCGCACGGCTTATCTCCACGTAAAGCGTCTTCTGGTTGGTGAGCGTCGGATGGTTGGCCTCCATGGCGGCGATCACGGTGTCGACGGTGCGGCCCTGGAAAGAGTGGACGGTGGCGGCCCAGGCCCGGTCGATGTGGCGCAATTGCGGGTCGCCCGGCCCAAGCGCCAGCATGCGCCCGTCCTCGAGGCGGAACGCCACCCGCCCGTCCCGGACCGCGCTCACCTCCGCTGTCTGGCTGTTGACGAGCCCGAGGCCCGAATCGTTGCGGGTCCAGCGGATGCGGTCCCCGGCGCGAAGCTCCATATTCTCCACGCGATAGACCTCGACCCCGCCCGAGCGGGCCGCAAGCCGATGCGGCTCCCAACCTACAGGAGCGCCTCCGCGGCCTTCCAGGATCACCGTGCCTCCCTGCCGCTCCACCCTGGCGACACGAAGCTCATCGCCCTTCTCCACGCCGAGCCTCTTGTATGCCCGGTGGAAGGCCACGACGTCACCGGGCGCGTAGTTCGACGCGAGGATTTTCTCCGCTTTGGTGTAGCCCCTTGAGACCAGCCGTTCGCCGTCCAGGGCCGGGCCGTGGACGACGCCGTCCCGCACGAGGCGCTCGCGCACGATGGCGTTCACCTCCTCCCGCAGCGCATGACTCGGGGCCAGGAGCCCAGCGTTCGCGCGCCGTTCCGGCGGAAGGGCGAGCCAGCGCGCGGCGGCGGCTCCGGCCAGATTGTCGCGCTTCACTTCCGCGACGTTCGCTCCGAGCTTCTCGAAGGCGCGCCTTATGTCGCCCGCGAGACTCGCCTCGACGGCGGCCCTGAGCCCGGGGTCGCGCTGGCGCACGATCTCGTCCATGACCGCGGTCTTCATGCCGGCGCGCTGCAGCTGCGCAAACGGCTTGCCCGCATCCACCGCGTCGAGCTGCTTCTCGTCGCCGACCAGCACCACGCGCGGGATGCGGAGCGCGTCCGCTATCCGGAGAAGGTCGCGGGCCTGGGCGGTGGACGCGAACGAGCCCTCGTCGACCACTAGCACGGTGTTCCGATACGCCGCCCGCATCTGCTTCCCGCCCTTCCTGGTCATGCGTCCTTCGGCGACGCCGCGGTTCCGGGCCAGGAAGCGCTGAAGGGTCTCGCTCTCCAGCCCGGCCTCGGATGCGAGGGTGCGGGCGGCCGACGCCGACGGCGCAAGGCCCCGGACCTCGTAGCCCCTCTTCTCGAGAAGGGCGCGGGCGCGGTTCAGCATGGTGGTCTTGCCCGTGCCCGCATAGCCCTGCACGCCCACCACCCGATCCTTCGACGAAAGGATCAGCTTCACGGCCTCCTTCTGCCCGTTCGTCAGGGGGCCGTTGCGGAGCGCCTTGTCGACCGCGCGGGTTCGCATCGGGACGGCGCCGCGTCCGTGGCCGGCCTCCATGAGCGCGACGGTCTCGCGTTCGCGGGCCACGGCCCGGGCGGTGGTGAGCGCGTCTTCGGCGCCGGGAAGGCTTGCGGCGTGAAGCGTCCCGGCCTCCACCCGCCCGGCGATCTCCTGCTCGATCCTGGCGCTCTCCACCGCGCCCGGGCTCCAGGCGAGCGCGGCGGAAAGGAGCGCCGTGCGAGCGAACACCGCCTCGCGTTCGGAAAGATGCTCCACCGCCCAGTCCACGGCCTCGGCCGCGGGCTCCTTCGCCGCGGTCCCGCGCCCGGCCTCCCTCAAGGGCGCAGGCTTCGCCAGGGCGCGCGCCTCGAACCCCAACTCCGCCGCCTGCCTCTCCCAGCTCCCGCGGAGCGCGTCGCGGTCTACGTCGCGCTTGACGGCCCGGGTCATGAGCGCCGCGCGCTGGGCGAGGCGCTGGTTCCCGGCGGTGGCGCCCGCGCCGCGTTCGGCAACCGCCGCCTCGATCTCCGCGCGCCGGGTCGAGAACGCCTCGATCACCCTCCTCGGAACTCCCGCGATCTCGAAGCGCCCGTCCGCGTGCGTCCTCTCGATGCCGTACCCGAGCCGTGAGAGCTCCTGTGCAAGCTCGTTCCGGTACATCGCGCCCAGGACCATCTTGGACGCGTAGAGACGCTCGTTCGACATGGTGCGCCACTTGGCGTCCCCGCCCCTGACCATGTTGGCGATCACCGAGTGGGTGTGGAGCGCGGGGTCGAGGTTCCGAGAAGTGTCGTGGCGGAAGGTGGCGACGACCGTCTTCTGACCGGCCACGCGGACCATTCGCCCGGTGTCCGGGTCCCATTTCCGGGTCTGGGCGACGTTCCTCTCGAACCAGTCCAGCGTTCGCGTCACGGCCCGGTCATGGGCGTCCACGACCCGGGCGTCGCCACCGACGAGTGCCGCCAGCGACACCGACTTCGGAGCGGAGAAGGTGAGGTCCCGGCCGGGGCGATGGGTGATCCCGCCGTCCTTGCCCCTCCGTCCCAGCCGCCGCCCGGAGCCGTCCGGAACCTCGCCTTCGAGGACCGCCCGGAAGACATCCGGATCGACCGGGCCTTCGAAGCCCAGTTCCGCCGCGCCCCTGCCGGCCCAGGCGCTCGCCTCCTTGTGCGCGGAATCGTCCTTCGTGTAGTAGCCGTCGCGCTCATAGTAGGATGCGCCCTGCGACGCGGCGGCCACGGCGCCGATCGAGGCCACCATGTCAGAGACGGATTCCGATGGGGCGGCCCGCGCCGTCGGGCTGTTCCGTTGCCGTCGCTTCCTCTGTTTGCGGCGCGTTTTCATCGCCCGGAGGCTTCGGCTCCGCCCCGTGCCCTGCCGCCGTGTCCGCCGGTACTTCTTCGGCGGACGGCGCTGCCGCCGCGCCATCACGCCGTACTGGCTGGAGACCGGGTTCCCCCTGATCGGCATCGGCCATGGCGCTTCCGTCCGCATTTCCGTCCACGATCCCGGCATCCGAGCTCGGCGGCGGCGCAGCGGAAACGTCCCCGTCCCGCTCCGGGGGGCCGGCCCGCTCCCCGTCCGGCTGCAGCGTCTCCTCCCGCGGAACGAACCGTTCGGCGGAAGCCGGACGGTTCACGTACCTGAGCCTGATGGAGGTGACCGGGAAGGGACCGGGGAACTTCAGGTAGCCGTGGAGGTTCTCGAGCCGCATGATCTCCGACGGCAGGGCCAGCGGCCGCATCTGACGGTGCTGCGTCAGCGAGACCCCGTCCCGCATGGTGCTGGCGCCGTAGCTCATCCCCTGCGTGTACTCCTCCACCTCGCCGCGCCCGAGGCTCTCCGCCGACCACTGCGCGGTCTCCTGGTCGGGCGCCGACAGCACCACCCGGGTGCCGCATAGCCCGGAGATGGTCTCCGCGCCGTTCTTCCCGTAGATGTCGCGCAGGGACGAGAACACCTGTATCCCCAACACGAAGCAGCCGCCGAACTGGCGGGACTCCGCTAGACCCGGCTGGAGGCTCGGCACCTGGTGGAGCGTCGGCAGCTCATCCAGGACCACCCAGATCCGGCGCGTGCCGTCCTGGTGGAGCGAGAGGAGCGCGTTGACCGCTATCTCGAGCCAAGTGGAGATGAGTCCCCTCAGGCTCGCGTGCTGGTCTCCCCTGGAGGTCAGGAACAGGAACCCTTTCTCGTCCTCCTGGCCGACCCAGTCGCGGATCGAGAAGGGCTCGCCGGTATCCGGCAGGAACTCCAGCGCTCCCAGGTGCGCGGTCAGCATGGCCCGCACCGAGAGGGCGGTCTTGGGGTTCTCCGGGCTCACGATGGACTGGGCCACGGTCCCTTCCATGGCTTCGGCCAACTCCGACAACTCGGTCTTGAGCAGGTCCTCGACCAGCCTCCGGTTCTCGGTCACCTTCTGTGTCCAAAGCACTCCCGCGCCGTTGGAGAAGAGCTGCCTTGCGGCCGTGACCCAGAACGGGTCCACGGTGTCCTTCTGCTGCGGGATCAGGGCCGCGGCCATCATGTCGAAGTCCCGCGGCGTCCTCGCCTCGTGGAAGGGCGACCAGCGCGGAGCGCGGGCGTCCAGCGGGTTCATCAAGACGTCCGTAGCGGGATCAAAGAAGGAGCGCGTGTAGGTCCCCATCTTGTCGTAGAGGATGCAGCGCTCTCCGCGGGCGCGGATCTGCGCCACCAGGTCCGCGATCAGCACGGTCTTGCCCGACCCCGTTGTGCCCGAGACGATGGTGTGCTGGGTCTCGGCGCGCCTGGGCCAGGGGATTCCGGCGATGCGGCACGACGCCCGCCGCGCCGCCGGAAACAGAACCGTCGCCACACGCACGGAGAGAGGCTGCACGCGCCTCCGAAGCTCGCGCGCCGTCGCCATCTCCGCGCCGCGCACGCGCCGGGTCCGGGCCAGTCGCCGGCCCAGCATCCAGAACCCCAGGGTGCACACAACCATGCCGCCCACTCCCCATCCCGCGCCCGTCCATGCCCAGGAGTGGACCGTCTCGAGCATGCGTCTGCGTATCCTTTCGATTCTCCGGTCGGCGACGATGTCCACGATCGGGGTCGGGGTCTTCCGCCCCTCCCCCCACTCGTGCATCTGGCCCGAATCGGGAGAGTATCCAATGGACAGCTTGATCTCCGCGAGGGTCCCCATGCCCACGAGCCGCCATTCGTAGGCGGTCGTGGTGCGGTAGAGCGCTATGGAGGGAACGAGGACGACCATGAGGACGAAGCCCAGGATCTCCCAGCGCACCAGCTGACCCCACATGTGGACGTCGTGAAGCAGGCTCTGGCCGCCCCTGAGCGTCGCCTTGCCGAACATCATCACACCCTCCCGTTCATGGTCCAGGCACTTCGTCGCCGCCCGGGGGACCGCCGCGCGCGCGTTCCTTCCTGCCGCCGGCCCCCGCACCGGGCCGGACATTCTCGACCGCCAAGTCCGCCGGGGCTTCGAGCAGGCGCGTCAGCGCGTCTATGGCCGCCGCCTGCCGGTCGATCACCGCCCGGCTGTCCTCGGCGTTCCGCACGAGCCGCGCCCTGAGCCTTGCGTTCTCTTCCTGAATGCGCCGCAGGTGCGCATCCAGCTCGCCGATCAGCGCCTCCGAGCGCCGCACCCGGCTCGCCTCCGCTGTCCCGGCCTCGGCAAGCTCCGCCTCGATCCCGCGCGCCGGCCCGGATCCCCCGCCACCGGATGAGGTCCACACCGCGAACACGACTGTCAGCGCTGCCCACGCCAACGTCAGGAGCGGCCATTTGGCCCGTGAAAGCGTTCTCATGGCTTCCCCTCCCTTCCCGCCGGCCCGTCGTCCGACATCGACAGCCGCCGCGCCGCGGCCCATGCCTCCAGATCGGCGGCCAGGTACCGCACCCGGCTCCCGAACCGGTGGAACGCCGGGCCGTCGCCCCTCGCGCGGTAGCGGTCCAGCGTCCGGGGCGAAAGACCCAGCCAGGCCGCCGCCTCCCTCGTGCTGAAATGCTTGCTGCCGTTCCCGCTCATTCCTTTCCTCCTTCCTCTTCCAGGTTGATTACGGCCCCGCCCGACAATGGCGGGCCGTGGATGATCCGGGCCCCGCGGCCTCGACGAGATTGCGCCCGTGATCGGTCCCGGCGCGGATGGCGGCCGTCTCCTCCGCGCTCGCATGGGCGGCCATCCAGGCCCGAACCCGGTCGACCGTCCTGAGGCAAGGCGAAGCTCCCCTGCGGAGCCTCCCCACCAACGACCGGTTGCCCGCGGCCTCTTCGCCCAGAACCGAAGCCTTGGTGCCGGTCACTTCCAGGAACGCCTCGACCTCGCGCCGGAACGCCGGACCCAGGGGCGCAAGGCCCATGAAGACCAGGATGTGGTCTGCCGTCCCGAGCCGCACCGACCGCCCCCAGCTTGCGAGAACACGAAATCCGGGTCTCCCAACGCTTCGGCGCCGAAGCGCCGGGCGCTCATTCCGCCGCATTCCCGCCAGGCCGCAACCGCGCGCCGCAGAAGGTCGTCCAAGGGGGCGTCGGGGCGGAGGTCAAGCGCGACCATGCGTCGGAACATAGGGGAAGAATTGGTGTTTTACAATAGGTTTTAGTCGTGTATAACCTACATAAGACGGCAATGACACTTGGCCATGCGTTCGTCTGCGCTGCAATACGGTAAGTTTTTTTGGATGTTCCTGGCGGCGGCGCCACGAAAGGGAACCCGATGAGTCCCGACAACACGAAAGAGAGGGAGGCGGCCCGGCGCGACCCGGTCCGGCTGAGGCTCAAGGACCTGCTCCGCCGAAACGACCTCACCCTGAAGGCCGCATCCCTGGCCATCGGCCGCAACAGGACCTACCTGCAACAGTACGTGGACCGCGGCATTCCCGCCGTCCTCGGCTATCGCGACAGCGAGACCCTGGCCGGAATGCTCCGCTGCGACCCGGAGGAGCTGCGCCACGAGGTGACGCCCAAACGCAGGCCCATGAAGCGCAGGCCTTCCCGGATACCGGCCGGGCTACCCGGCGCTCCGGTGGCGACGATCCCGGAGGTCACGGTGGAGGTTTCCGCCGGGGCCGGAACGCTGGCCGAGGAGTTCGTCTCCGAGACCGCGCTGTGGCACTGGCCGGAGAACATGATCCGGCACGAGGCCGGCGCTGAGCCCGGGAACCTGCGCATCCTGAGGGTCCGGGGCAACTCCATGGAGCCGGAGTTGGGCGACGGCGACCGTATCGTCGTAGACGTCTCGCGACGCCTCCCGGCCACTGGCGAAACCTTCGTGCTATGGGACGGCATCGGGCTTGTGGTCAAGCACGTCGAGGTCTTGCATGGCGACACCGCCGACGAGGACCAACCGCCCCGCATCCGGCTCATCTCCGCCAACCCGGACTATGCTCCGTACTCTTGCCTCGTCCAGGACGTGCATGTTCTCGGCAGGGTGTTGTGGGTGGTAAGGAGGACGTGACCTTGCGGCCTTCCTCGAACAGCCGGCCGGGCAAGTCTCTTTCGAATCAACAGGCTGTCGCTGGACCGACCCGGAACTCCAGGCTGTCCACGGCCTCCGGCCCACCGCCGTCCGGGTACCATCAGCCTCGGGCTGTAGTCGCCCGGACATTCCGAACGGCTCCAGGGACTCGTGCCATGGCCCCGCTCCTGACCGACCCGCAGCCTGCAAGATTACTTACTTGTCTCAGCGGCACTGAAGCGGCTGGTCTATTCGGCACTGTTGAAGCAAACTTCTAGAGTGATGGTTTCACCCGGCGCTTGTGCTCCGCCGATGCGCCCGCGCCGGGTTCAAGCTACCGCTTCACCTCCGTCAGATGCGCAGTGCTGCGACTCAAATTGAGATTTCCTTATAACATTCAATGTGTTACGTAGGTCCAAATGATTTGCTGGAACGATAGAGGGTCACCGTGGAATTCTACGACACAATCCCGCCACGATTCCTATTGCATTCTCGACGAAACGACCCGCCCTGTAGGGCCGACACGATCACCGTACTGGTCGCGGAAGCCAACGACTGAGTTGCCGCAACCGACGCGAACCGACACTTCACCGACGTGGTGGTCGCCGACTGCTGTAGAAGTGCGAGGCATTGAATAGGCAACGGCTGGAGCTTGAGTCCGCTACGCCGAGAGGACAGGGAGCATCAGATGGCGGAGACCCAGATTGAGTGGACAGACGCGACATGGAACCCCGTGGCTGGGTGTTCCATGGTCACTGCTGGCTGTACCCACTGTTACGCTATGGCAATGGCCAAGCGCCTGGAGGCGATGGGGGTCGAGAAATATGCGGGCTTAACGCGTCGGCGTGGCAAGCACACGATCTGGAACGGGTTCGTCAAAGAGGATCGCGATGCCCTCGTTCTGCCTCTTGCGTGGAAGAAGCCACGCAAGATCTTCGTCAATTCGATGAGCGATCTTTTTCATGAACGAGTCAGCGACTCGCTCATAATGGACGTTTGGCAGGTGATGCGCGACACGCCTCACCACAACTATCAGGTTCTGACGAAGCGCCCTGAACGCATGGCCGAGATCGTGTCCAAGAAAATAAAGACGGTTCTTCCGAATGTCTGGCTTGGAACGAGCGTCGAGAACAAAGAAGTCGTAGGGCGACTGCATCACCTACGCCTGACGCCCGCTGCAATTCGCTTCGTCTCTTTCGAGCCACTGATCGGCCCGGTTGGTAGCGTCGGACTTGCCGGAATTCACTGGGCAATTGTCGGCGGCGAAAGTGGAAGAGCAGCGCGGCCGATCCGAGAGGAATGGATCGATGAGATCCATGTCCAATGCGTTCGGTACCGCACAGCGTTCTTCTTTAAACAGTGGGGTACATGGGGCAAGGACAACAAGCGTCGATCGAAAAAAGCTAATGGTCGCGAATACCGCGGCAAGACCTGGGACGAGATGCCGGCCCTGTCCGCTGCGCTGTAGCCGGCTACGAAACGGTCATGGTCGAGAAGCGTTACAAATGGACGGAAGGCGCTACGCTTGAAGATCACTCGCGCCGCAAGCACAAGATTCTGCGCGAGTATTTCTTCAACTACCTGACCGTCCGCTGCCAACTCCCTAAACAATCGCGTTTTCGCCTAGCGATAGTCGACGGATTCGCGGGCGGTGGCCGTTACGGCTGTGGGACCGCGGGCTCGCCCATTATCTTCCTGGAGGAACTGAGGAACGCCACGGAATCTGTGAACGCACAACGTGTTGCCCGGGGACTCGGCGTGATGGAAATCGAGTGCCTTCTCGTTTTGAACGATATCGAACGCGACGTGATCGAAATTCTAAAGGGCAACGTGGCACCGCTTTATGGCGCGATCAAAGAAGCCGTTCCCGAACTCCATCTTCGCGTCAAGTATCTCGATCAGGAATTTGAGAGCGCATATCCGGTGATTAAGAGATTCCTTTCGGAGGGTCGCTACAGGAACGTTCTCTTCAATCTCGACCAATACGGTCACCGCCACATCGATCACAAGACACTTGCCGACATCATGCGCTCCTATCCCTCGGTAGAGGTGTTCTACACTTTTGCGATCGAAGCGCTGATCTCGTTCCTGCAGAAGTCCAAGCCCGCGGCTGTCGCGAAGCAACTAGCTCATGTCGGTCTTGACGGCAGCGACCTTAAAGGCCTTGAGGGGGCGATGAACAAGAACTCATGGCTTGGGGCTGCGGAGCGTCTTGTCTTTGAGGCGTTCCGAACCTGCGCACCGTTCGTCAGCCCGTTCTCGATCAACAATCCTGAAGGCTGGCGGTACTGGCTAATCCACTTCGCGAATTTCTACAGGGCGCGTCAGGTCTACAACAACATCCTGCACGACAACAGCAACGCCCAGGCTCATTTCGGGCGGTCGGGACTCGATATGCTTTCTTTCGATCCCGATCATGACAGCGGCGCACTCTACCTCTTCGATGATCCGGGGCGCGAGACAGCCAAGGCGCAACTCCTCGACGACATCCCTCGGCTCATCTCAGAATCTGGCGATGTTTTGGAGATGGCTGACTTCTACAAGTACATTTACAACGAGACCCCGGCACATGCCGACGATGTTCACGCGGCGATCATCGGCAGTCCGGACGTAGAGGTTTTCACGCCCACTGGCGGCGCGCGCCGTAAGGCAAACACGATAGCGGTAACCGATGTGTTGAAGCTAAAGGCGCAGAAGAGTTTCTTCCCTATGTTTTTTCGAGCGGGTTCGAAGGCGGTCGATTCGAAATGACAGCGGGTGGCCGAAACACGGCCGCAGGCTGGCGGAATGTGATGCTTCGGTGATAGCCGGCGCCTACGGGGAGCTGGAATACACGGTCACAAGAGACGGCGAGCATTAATCGATCACGTGCGATTCATCAACCTTAGAGTTCAACGGATGACAGCCGGTCAAGATGACCAAAGGTAGCCTTACTCCATGAGACTCGAAGACGTACAACCCAACGCCGCTCTTCGCGGCATACTCGCTGACGGCCTCGTCACAGTCGTCAACGTCCAGTGGTTTGGCTCTGCCGCGCTGGAGCTGACCTACAAGACGCCTGCGGGCAGGGTGGCCAACCAGTTGCTATATCGTGATGACGAGAGCCGGCTCGAGGTGGTGGAAATCGGCCGCCCCTGGAGCTTCGACGGAAACGGCGCGCTGTATCGTCTGGTGTCGGAGGCGCAACGGATTCGCCTCGCGCATCTGTTCGATCCGTTGCTGGCGGTCCACACATCCGTCGTTGAGCCGCTGCCGCACCAGATTACGGCCGTGTACGAGGCGATGCTCTCGCGCCAGCCGCTCCGCTTCCTGCTAGCCGACGACCCCGGGGCGGGTAAGACCATTATGGCGGGGTTGCTCATCAAGGAGCTGATGGCGCGAGGCGATCTGGAGCGTTGTATAGTAGTCTGCCCCGGAAGCCTTGCAGAGCAATGGCAGGACGAACTCTACCGCAGGTTCCAGCTTCCTTTCGAAATCCTCACCAACGACAAACTCGAGGCGGCACGCACCGGCAACTGGTTCCTGGAAACCCCTCTCGTCATCGCGCGCCTGGACAAGCTGTCGCGCGACGAAGACGTGCAGGCCAAGCTCAGCGCGCCCGATTGCGGTTGGGATCTCGTTGTGTGCGACGAAGCGCACAAATTGTCGGCCACGTTCTTCGGAGGTGAGATCAAGTACACGAAACGCTACCGGCTGGGTCAGTTGTTGGCAGACCTCACGCGCCACTTCCTGCTTATGACGGCGACGCCGCACAACGGCAAAGAAGAAGACTTCCAGCTGTTCATGGCGTTGCTCGATGGCGATCGGTTCGAAGGGCGCTTCAGGGACGGCGTGCACGTGACCGACGTCTCCGACCTCATGCGCCGCATGGTCAAGGAGCGCCTCCTGAAGTTCGACGGCAAACCGCTCTTTCCGCAACGGATCGCCTACACGGTGCCCTACAAGCTGTCCGAGTCGGAGGCTCAGCTCTACAAGGCCGTCACCGACTACGTGCGCGAGGAGTTCAACCGCGCGGAGGCACTGGCGAACGCCAAGCGTGCGGGCACGGTGGGCTTCGCGCTAACGATCCTCCAGCGCCGACTCGCTTCGTCGCCCGAAGCAATCTACCAGTCGCTACGCCGGCGGCGCGAACGACTCGAGAGCCGTGTGCGCGAGTTGGAGGTGTTGCAGCGAGGTGGACACGCGGCCCTTGTCCCGGCGTTGGATGGCCTCCAGGTCGATCCGGAAGACGTTGATGACCTCGACGACGCACCGGAGCAGGAAGTCGCCGAGGCGGAGGCGCACATCCTGGACCAAGCGACTGCGGCCGGCTCCACTTCGGAACTCAAGGCGGAGCTCGACACTCTGAGAGGGTTGGAATCCCAAGCGTTGAGTGTGCGCCGAAGCGGCGGCGACACGAAGTGGCGAGAGTTGGCGAGCCTGCTCGGAGAAATATTCACTCCAGTGGGACTCGCTGATCGAGTCGAGGACGATGAGGCGCCCGACGCCGCAGGCTCGGTTCTGCGGCCGGTCCCGTCCCCGCGGCAGAAGCTCGTGCTCTTCACCGAGCATCGCGACACACTGAGCTATCTCCACAGGCGCATCACCACACTGCTCGGTCGTGGGGAGACTTCGGTCGTGGTAATCCACGGCGGTATGGGTCGAGAGGATCGCCTGAAGGCGGAAGAAGCATTCAGGCACGATCCCGAGGTCCAAGTGCTGCTGGCGACGGATGCGGCAGGAGAAGGCATCAATCTTCAACGCGCCCACCTGATGGTGAATTACGACCTGCCTTGGAACCCCAATCGCCTGGAACAGCGTTTCGGGCGTATCCACCGAATCGGTCAGACCGAAGTGTGTCACCTGTGGAACCTTGTTGCGGACGAGACGCGCGAGGGCGACGTCTACCGCAAGTTGCTCGACAAGCTGGAGCAGGCGCGCGAGGCCCTGGGAGGGCAGGTTTTCGATGTCCTCGGCAAGCTGGAATTCGAAGGGCGGCCGTTGCGCGAACTCCTGCTCGACGCCGTCCGCTACGGCGAGCAACCGGAGGTTCGGGCGCGTCTGGATACGGCGGTGGACCAGGCTCTGGACCGCCGCATGCTTCAGGACCTGCTGGAGGAGCGGCAGTTGGTGCATGACGGCATGGACGCGGGCCGCTTGCATCGGATTCGAGAGGAAATGGAGCGGGCCGAGGCGCGCCGCCTGCAACCGCATTACATCGAGTCGTTCTTCCGTGAGGCGTTCCAGCGCCTCGGCGGCACTGCGCGGCAACGTGAGCCTCGCCGTTATCAGGTCACCCACGTCCCGGCCTCGATCCGCAACCGTGACCGGCAGGTTGGCGTCCGCGAGCCCGTACTTCCCCGCTATGAGCGCATCGCTTTCGAGAAGCATTTGGTGGCGCCGTCGGGCCAACCCCTCGCGGCCTTCGTCTGCCCCGGACATCCACTGCTGGACGCCGTCATCGATCTCATGCTGGAACGCCACCGCGATCTTCTGAAACGGGGCACCGTGCTGGTAGACGAGGGCGACCACGGGACGACTCCCCGTATGCTCTTTTTCGTCGAGCATTCCATACAGGACTCGAGCATGACCCGCACCGGCGAGCGGCGAATGGTGTCTAAACGGATGCTTTACGTCGAACTGGATAGCAACCGAGGGACGCGTCACGTGCACTATGCGCCGTATCTGGACTACCGGCCGTTGACCGACGAGGAGCCGGGGCTCGACGCTATCCTTGACCGAGAGGAATGCGCTTGGATCGGCGAGAACATTGAGCAAAAAGCACTGGCGTATGCCATTGAGGAAGTCGTTCCCGAGCACCTGAAGGAAGTCCGGGATGCCAAGCTAGGCTTAATCGCAAAGACCGAGGCCGCCGTCAAGGACCGGCTGACGAAGGAAATCACCTACTGGGATCACCGGGCCGAACAACTCAAGGTCCAGGAGCAGGCCGGCAAGACCGGCGCGCGGCTCAACTCGGGTGAGGCGCGGAAGCGGGCGGATACTCTCCAGAGCCGGTTACAGAAACGGCTGGAGGACCTGAAACTCGAAGCGCAGATCTCCCCTCTACCGCCAGTGGTGCTGGGGGGATCGCTTGTCGTTCCCATGGGCTTGATCGAGGCCATGTCCGAGAGCACCGCGACGGTTGTCGAGTCGCCGAAGGACACCCAGGCGTCCGCCGCGCGTGCCCGCGCCATCGTCATGGAAGTGGAGCGGGGCTTGGGGTTCGAGCCGACGGATCGCGAGTTCGAGAAGCTGGGGTACGACATCGAGAGCCGGGTGCCGGAAACCGGCAAGCTCCGGTTCATCGAAGTCAAGGGTCGCATCAGCGGAGCCGCCTCCATCACGGTCACCCTCAACGAGATCCTCTACTCGTTGAACAAGCCCGACGAGTTCATCCTTGCCATCGTCGAGTTCCTGGCGGACGACGGGCACCGGGTCCACTATGTGCGACAGCCGTTCCAGCGGGAACCGGACTTCGGCGTGACCAGCATCAACTATGATTTCGGGGAGTTGCTGGCGCGGGCGGAGGAGCCGAAATAGCGACCGGGACGGTACCGGGGAGGTCTTCGAACTCGTGAAGGCGAATCAGGCCGAACATCGTGTGGCCACCATGTGACGGGTGCTGAGCCCCAGCGGGTGTTGCGCGCGGCGGAGGCGAGACTATCCCAGGGAAGGCCCATTGAGTCGGGACTAACTTAGCTAGCCAGCGCGTCAAGCACCTTGGCGTAGCGTGTGTAAACCGCCATTCCCGGCCCGATGGCCGCCTGGG
>JAPPMC010000263.1 GCA_028819235.1 Bryobacterales bacterium | reverse complement strand
CCAGTGGGCCGCCGGGCCCGTCGTGGCAGGGGTTTTGGCGCGAGCACGATCTAGATCGGACCAAGAGTCGGCCGCCCTCCGGGCATACGAACCGAACGCAATGGCGCGCTCCGCGCCGGCCCGCCGAAGCGGAGGGGCCGCGATCTCCGCGAGGCGCTCAAGCGACCAGCTAGCACGTTCTCGGAGGACTACCGCCCCGCCACCTTCCCGCCCGCTCTCCTGCGCAGGATCCGGTCGGGCAGCTCGGGGAATCCGGCTCACCTAGATCGTCCTCGTACCGCGAGGCGCCCTAGCGGGATTTCTATTCTGGCTGGCCAGGGACGAGCCGCCGTTCGGGCCCAAGGATCCCGGAGCAGCCTGACGGTCAAGCAAGGATCTGGTTCACAACCCGCCCGTAGACATCGGTCAAGCGAAAGTCTCGACCGCTGAAGCGGTAGGTGAGACGCTTGTGGTCGATGCCCAGCAAGTGCAGGATCGTGGCGTGCAGGTCATGGATATGCACCTTGCCCTCAACCGCCTGAAATCCGAAGTCGTCGGTGCGGCCGAAGCTCATCCCTCCGCGCACGCCGCCACCCGCGAGCCATGCGCAGAAGCCGTACGGATTGTGTCCTCGGCCGAATGTGTCCTGGTTCCCTGCCCCGTCCTGGAGGTCTTGGTAGTGGGGAGTGCGTCCGAACTCCCCGGACCACACCAGCAGAGTATCCTCGAACAGGCCCCGCTGCTTCAGGTCTTGGATCAGGCCGGAAATTGGCCTGTCGACCGACCGGCACCGCTCCGGATGGGCCTTTCGGATGTTCGCGTGGCTGTCCCAGCCATTTGATGTGATCTGGATGAAGCGCACACCGGCCTCGGCGAACCGTCTCGCCAGCAGGCACTGCACGCCAAAGTCGTCCGTACCCTTTTCCCCCACTCCGTAGAGCTCCTTAGTGCTCCTCGTTTCGTCGGAAATGTCGAGCACGCCAGGCACCTCCGCCTGCATGCGGAAGGCCAGCTCAAAGGACTCTATTACGCCCTCCAGCTGTTGGTCTGCGGAGTAGCGCTCCAAGTGCGAGCGGTTCATCTCTTGGAGCAGATCCAGCTGGCGTCGTTGGTGCGCGGGCTCGTCCGTGGGGTTTTCCAAGTAGCCGATGGTGGCCCGGCGCGCACCAGTCGAGGAGTTGCCGAGTGCCGTTCCTTGATAGATCGCCGGCAGGAACGCGTTACCGTACAGTTGTACACTGCCCCCGTCCCCACGGATGTTCGGAGCGATGGTGACGAACGCCGGCAAGTTCCGGTTCTCCGTGCCGAGCCCGTAGGCCACCCACGACCCTATTGAAGGGCGCACCAGCTGGGTCGCTCCTGTGTGCAGCTGGCGGACGGCCGGGGCGTGCGCCTCGCTGTCGGCCTGCATTCCCAACAGCACGCAGAGGTCGTCCGTGTGCTTGCGCAGGTGCGGCAGCAGGTCCGAGACCTCCAGACCGGACTCCCCGGCCGGGGCGAAGCTGGAGATCGGGCCCATCAGCCGGGAATACGCGACTCCCGGCATCGATCGGTTGGACGGCAGCTGATAGGGCAGGGGCTGGCCGTCGTGGCTCGCTAGCTGGGGCTTGTTGTCGAAGAGGTCGACCTGCGAGGGACCGCCCTGCATCCACAGGAAGATCACCCGCTTGGCCCGCGGCGCGTGGTGGGGTGCCTTCGGGGCCAGCGGGTCAGCCTTGGCGACGGCCCGCTGTGCGAGCATCCAGTCCAAGGCTATCCCTCCGAAGCCGCATCCCCAGCTGCGGAGCCATTCACGACGGTCCAATTGCACACTACCCCCGGAACAGGAACTCGCTTGAGGCAAACACGGCGTGGCAGTACCGCGCCCACGCCTCCTCGCGGCCCAACTCTATCTCAGTATCGCGCAAGAAGGCCAAGGCCTGGGCAATATCTTGCGCCGTTGCGGGCCGAGACAGCGCATTCGTGAGGAATGTGGTGACGCGTCCGCCGTCATCCAGCCCGGGCTCGGCCAGCAGGCGGCGGGCCGCCGCCCGTGCTTGGCGGACCAGGAAGGGCGAGTTCATCAGGTAGAGGGCCTGCGTTGGGACGGTCGTGACATCGCGCCGACCCTTGACTGCGTTTGGATCCGGAAAGTCGAACAGGTTCAAGACATCGACGTCTGGGAGCTGAGACTTCCTCAGCACGGGCAAGTAGACGGTGCGCCGGTTGCGGATCGAGCGGGGCAGCTCCAAGCTCCCGGCAAGCAGCGGGGGCTGGCCCATCTGCACGCTGCCGCGCGAGCCGAGGGGAAGGGTTGGCCCTCCGGCCCGGAAGTCCAGCGAGTCGCTCACGAAGAGCACCGAGTCGCGGATCGCCTCGGCCTCAAGGCGGCGGCGGTTTGCCCGCCAGAATAGCGCGTTCTCAGGGTCCGCGGCTGCGGGCTCGTCACTGTGGGAGGCCGACAGGCGGTAGGTCGAGCTGAGGACAATCTCTCGGATGAGTGCTTTCAGTGACCATCCCTGGCGCTGCAGGCGCACGGCGAGGTAGTCCAGCAGCTCCGGGTGCGACGGGCGCTCGCCCAGAATCCCGAAATTGTCCACAGTCGCCACAATGCCGCGCCCGAACATGTGATGCCAGACGCGATTCGCCATCACTCGCGCTGGGAGGGGATTGCGTGGATCGGACAGCCAATCCGCGAGTTCGAGCCTACCGCTGCTCTTCTGAAATCCAATCCCGAACAGGCGGCGGTTAGCGATCTTGGGTGACGGATCCAGCGGAACGAGCGATAGGAATCCCCTACGGACCTCCTCGCCCAGACTGTGGGGGTTGCCTGCGAGGCAGATGCGGGCGTCGGCAGGGTCGGGGTCGTCTGCCAACGCGAGCGCCACCGGGGGAGTCGGCTTTCCGTAGTAGAGAATCCTCTGGGCCTCCGTCGCCGCGCTCCGCGCGGCCGCGCGGGCATCCGCCAGCCGCTTGGTCAACTCATCGCCGGCTTCGCCTTCGATGGCCTGCACCTCGGCCGCGAGCTTCGAGACCACCTTGTCTGCGGCGCGCTGTTCATCCAGGGCGGATCCATACTCCCGCTGCCACTCGACCAGCGCGGACGAGCGCTCAAGGAGCTCGCCGGCGGTCTCAGACAGCGGCACGCGCATCACATCGCTGAACACGCCCGACATGCGGCCATCCAGCGTCCGCGTACTCCGAAAGATGCCCGCCAGTGCGTAGTAGTCGCTCTGAGGGACCGGGTCGAACTTGTGGTCGTGACAGCGCGCGCAGCCGGTCGTCACTCCCAGCAGGGCACGTCCGATCGTGTCGATCTGGTGATCGACGATGTCCATGCGGAGCTGCTCCTTGTCCTGGTCCACGAGGGCCCATGGGCCGATAGCCAGAAAGCCCGTCGCGACCACCTGCTCGCGCCGCTGGTCATCGCCGTCGTACGACAAGACATCGCCGGCGACCTGCTCGCGGATGAAGCGATCGTACGGCTTGTCGCTGTTGAAGGCGTCTATGACGTAATCCCGGTAGCGCCATGCATGCTTCGAAGGGATGCGGCGCCCCAATCCGAGGGTGTCGGCATAGCCAGCTAGGTCAAGCCAGTGCCGGGCCCAGCGCTCGCCGAACGCCGGCGACGCCAGATAGCGATCCACGATCCGCTCCAGCGCATCAGGAGATGGGTCGGATGCGAAGTCTTCGACGTCGGGAGCCGACGGGGGCAGACCAGTCAGGTCCAGCGCAATGCGCCGCAAGAGCGTCGCTCGGTCCGCGCCTTCAACCGGGGCCAACCCGCGCTGCTCCAACCTCGCCAAAACGAAGCGGTCAATTGGCCCGTAAGGCCACTCGCCGTGGCGAACGTCCGGCTGGGAGGGATGCCGGAGTTCGGTCCAAGCCCAATGCTGGGCTGGTGCACCGCCGGGCTCCTCCGAGGCGAGCGAATCTACGGTCGCTCTGTCGGGCCAAGACGCCCCTTGGCGGACCCAAGCAGCCAAGTCTTCGACCTGCCGGTCCGTGAGTCGACGGTCGGGCGGCATCCCGACCACGCCGGCCTCATGCCGCACGGCTCGGATGAGCCGGCTTGCGTCAGGGTCGCCTGTCACGACCGCCGGACCGGAACGTCCGCCGGCCGAGAGTCCCTCAGCGCTGTCGAGAAGCAGTTCGCCGAAGACCGTCGCAGCTCTCTGGCTGTGGCACGCGTAGCAATGCTGGACGAGCAGCGGGCGGATTCTTGACTCAAACAAGTCGCCCGAGCGCGCGTCGGGAGTCTGGGCCTGCAGGCACACCGCTCCCAAGGCCAGAATCGGCAACGAGCGTCGGATCGAAGAGCGCACAGTTCTCCCGGCAGTCCGATTGTACTCCCGACCAGAAAGCAAAAAGGGCCCGCCGGTCTCCCGGCGGGCCTCAAATGTTGCGCTATCGCTGCCGATCAGAATTCGTAGCGGAGCACGAACTGGATCTGCCTGGGATCCAGCTGCAAGCTGAAGATCTTGCCCACACTGCCTGCCGCCAGCGTGTCATAGATCCGGTTGCCAGGCTTGCGGAAGTGGGTCTTGTTGAACGCGTTGAAGAACTCGCCACGGAATGTGATCCTGTGCCCTTCCGTCACCTGGAAGTGCTTGGCGACTGACACGTCCCAAGCGTTGATGCCTTGAGCCTGAACAATGAATGCGCCGGCATTGCCGTACATGTACTGCTGCGGGAACTCGAAGCAGGACACTTGGAACCACTGCTCCGCCGTCTTGGGCCCGTTGTTGGGGTCGCAAGTCACGTCGGGACGCTGGTAGGCACGGCCCACGTTCGCGATGTCCCGACCAGAACGTACATTCACAGGCGGGCCGGTGTTAAAGCGGGTGAAGCCCTCAAGGGCCCAGCCACCCAATACTGCATTGGCAGCCGGGCTCCAGGCACTGCCCCACTTGCGGTCGCGACCAAACGGGAGATCCCATTGGTAGGCCACTTGGAAGACATGCTGCAGGTCCCAGCTCGAACGCGACCAGTCATTCCGGATGTTGAACGGGTCCTGGGTCTTCCACTCGGCGAGCGAGGACTGTTCGTCCATGGCCTTCGACCAGGTGTAGTTCATGCGGAAGCCGAAGCCCCGCCCGAAGCGCTTGTTGAGCTCGACCTGCAACGAGTTGTACTGTCCGGCGAAGCGATTGAATCCACCGTCAAGGTTGCCGAAGTCGGGCATGTAGCGGCGTGGCTGGATAGCTCCCGGCCCCGGAGTCAGCGGAGTGTTGATGGCCGTGTACCCGATTTGCTTCCGGCTCGAGGAACCGACATAGCCGACGTTGAGGGAGAGCTGATCGACAAGTTCTCGCTGGATGAAGAAGTTCCACTGGACCGAGTAGGGCGAGCGGTTGGTTGGCTGCTGAGGCCA
This sequence comes from Bryobacterales bacterium, assembly GCA_028819235.1. GTDB lineage: Bacteria > Acidobacteriota > Terriglobia > Bryobacterales > UBA6623 > VXMF01. The sequence goes on along the minus strand of JAPPMC010000263.1, from coordinate 15,755 downwards.
GCCGCCGATCGCTGCGGTTGAGGAATAGGGCGGACCGGGGTTGTCGGCGAAGAAGGTCGGGCGCGGGGCGTCAGCGGTGATGGTATTGACAGTGGCGACCTGCTGAGGCACGTACGGCCAGAACTTGCGCAGGTCCTGCAACTCTTGTACGAACGTCGAGTTGTAGAACACACCGACGCCCGTACGGATGACGGTCTTGCTGTCAACCTGATACGCGATTCCCGCGCGCGGCGCGACGTTGTTCCGGTCCGGGATCATCAGGGACCGAGCCGTGCCCAAGCGGCGGGCGGGCTCGCCACGGTTGCCGGTTTCCGGGTCGACCTCTGGGTTGACCGTCGACCACATCAGCCGACCGAGGTTGCCGGTGACCGGGTTGTCCGTCACCCAAAGGTTCCCGAGCTGGTCCGACGTGTCGTAAGGCGGGTTGTTGTACTCGTAGCGCATCCCTAGGTTGATGGTCAGGTTCGACGTGACGCGCCAGTCGTCCTGCACAAAGAACTGCCAAGCGTTGATGCGACCGTTGGTGATCGTCTCGCCCGTAGAGCGCCGGAACTGCCGCGGAACTCCCAGCAGCATCGAGGCGGTGCTGAAGCCCGAAGTCGCGTCATCGGGATGCGAGGTCAACTCGCCGTTGAACCACAGGTTGCCGTTCATCGGATTCGAAGTGTTGGTGTAGAAGTGGCGGCGGCTGTAGTTGACTCCGAACTTGACCGAATGGCCGCCAACGTGCGTCGCGTAGTTCGTGACGAACTGCCAGACCTTGTCGCCGGTGTTCGTGCCGCCTCCGCCAGCACTGAACTCACCGTCGGAGCTCATGTTGGGGATCGGGGAACAGAGCACGTCCCGCTGGAACATCTGGATGCCCGTGCGGTCCAAGAAGGTGGGGCGATCAATCGCCGAGTTGAGGGTGCAATTCGGGTTCCACGGTGCGTTGTAGCCGAAGCGGACCTCAAGGATGGATGACGGGTTTACCAAGCGCGTCCACTGCCCGGACAAGTTGCGCACATCAAAGTCGTTCTCCCTTGAGAGGTGGGGGTTCGAGCTTGGCGCGAACTGGGACACGTTCTGGTGCAGGTAGCGCACAGAGAATGAATCCTTCTCACCCGCTTGATGGTCTCCTCTGGCAACGAAGAAGTCCCTCTCGTTCGACGCGGAAGTCGTGTTCACGTAGTTCTGTGTGAGGCCCGGCCTGGTAGGCAGAGGAATCATGATGTCGAGAAATGTCGTGATCGATGGGTGGTGCAGCGACTGCGGGATCGCGTTGTTGGGAAACGGATTCCTCTGGACCTGTCCGGCGGCATCCGCCACGCCGGTGAACGGATTGTAGATCGTCTGGGCCAGTTCAGAGAAGTCACCGGACCGCTGCAGTTGCGTCGGGAAGTTGCCGAACGCGTTGCTGCCGCGGTTGCGGCGAAACCCTTCCCAGTTGAAGAACCAGAACGTGCTGTCGCGCATCCCCGGCACCGGGCCGCCCAAGGCACCGCCGAACTGGTTCTGACGGAACGGCACGCGGCCTGTGCCCGAACGGTTGGCGAAGAACGTGTTTGCGTCGAACTTGTCGTTGCGGACGTACCAGTAGGCCGTGCCGTGCAGGTCCCTGCTGCCCGACTTGATGGCGATGTTGACGTTCGCCCCCATCGAGCGCCCGAACTCCGCATTGTTGTTGGTCGCAACGCGGAATTCTTGGATGGCGTCCATAGGCGGCGACGCGCCTGGGGAGTTCATCATCATCATGTTGTTGTCAACGCCGTCCATAGTGAAATTGTTGTCCTGCGGGCGGGCACCGTTGACCGAGATCAAGAAAGTCCCGGACTGCGTGCCGCGGGACTGGCTGTAGGTCATGCCGCTCGTGCCCGGCATCATCAGGATGAGCCGTGTGTAATTGCGGCCATTCACCGGAATGCGCTCGATTTCGGTGTTGGTGACCGTTCCGCCGACGGAGGCATCCTGAGTCTGCAGGACCGGAATCTGCCCCGTCACTTCGACCGTCTCGGTTACCTGGCCCAGCTCTAGGGCTAGGTCGACCTTCACCGTCGCCGCCACTTCAACAACGATGCCTGCTCGTATGTTCGTCTTGAAGCCCTCGCTCGACGCGGCGATGTCGTAAGTGCCCGGCTGGACCGGATAAGCGCGGAATGCGCCGCGCTCGTTCGTCGAGAGACTCCGCTGCACGCCAGTGGCGACATTTGTGACTGTCACGTTGGCGCCGGGGACCAGAGCCCCGGTCTCGTCCATCACGTCACCGACGATTGCAGCGTTGCTGGTCTGCGCGTTCAGCGAGCCGGGCGTGAGCCCGACCAGTGCGACAAGCGCAGCCAAGAGTAGAGGTACGTTCCTGATCCTCATGTCCTTCAGTTGTCCTTTCCTTCCCACCTCGGTCAAGGCTAGTATGTCCTTGACTGCTCAACCAGTACAGTTCTGGTACTCATCCAGTCTACCCCAAGGCCCCTCGACACCGCGAGGAGCGCGAGGAGCAGGAAGAAGGCTGACAAGTTGGTCGAAGTGTAGCTCGTGCGACTTGCTCGCAAGGGTCCGACGACTTACGAATTCGCCCGCCCCGCCGGTACGCGAAGGAGAAGAGGCCGGCCAATAGGCGGGCCGGTCTAGCCGCCTCGGCATCCGGTGGCTACGGCAGTTCCAGATCGGTCGACCGCCAGCCGACCCGGCTCGAGTGCAGGCCACCGATTTTATCGGCTGCCCATGTCGAAGCAGCCGCGGACCAGCTACCACGGTGGCCTGGGGCGGAATGCCGCTGCCGGCAACGGCTCCCGTGCGCTTCGGGCCCCTTGTCGTGATCTCTCGTTAGGTCGCAGGGGCAATCCAGTCCACGGGCGGCCCCGCTTGCAACTTCGCGGGGCGAATCGCAGATTCGAGCGATTGTGCAAGGGGCTCATCGGTCCCCGCCGATCCAGACTGGGCTGGACCAAGCCGTGGCGCCGTCGAGCTGCCTCACACGCAGATAGTAGGAGTCGCCTTCTTGGAGGTCATCCCGGTCGGTGTAGGTGAAGTCTTGGTCCAGCGACCCACCACCCACCACGAGCTGCAGCGATAGTGCGTCGGTGTGTTCGAGCACCTGGTACTCTCGACGATCCACTTCCCCACCCAAGTCGCCCAGCCTGAACTCCTGACGATCGGCCGGTAGGATTTGCCGCGTGCGCTCGTACCCGCCCGATCCGTTCAGTTCCAATGTCTCTTCCATCTGCACCACGACCCTGGTGTCGGCGGAAGCGCCCCTCAGATCAAGCACCAGCGCCAAGCTCCGACCCCGCGTGTTGGTCCGGAACTCGACCGCCCCATCCCTCACAGCCACACTGTAAGTACTGGGATGAGCGAACCAAGGCTCGCGGAGGCCGACGATCTCGGCTCCCTCGACTCGGACGACTCCCTTCCACGGCCGGTCACCGCGTGGAACCTGGCGCCGTCCGACAACTTCGGTCGACGCCTCGAAGCTGATCTGCACGGCCGCGTTCTCGCTCAAGTCCCCCTGCAGGTAGCGCTTCGTGTAGATGACCCCGCCGTTCTTGATGACCTCGATCGAGTCAATCGGCGCAGTCCCGCTCACGGAGCACTTGATGGTGCGGGGCTCCGAGTTCGCCTGTGCCTGACCCATGCCAGCGGCGTTGGTCGCGGCATCGAGAATGATCCTCTCGCCAGTAGTGGCATAGGTCGCCCGCCGGCGCAGAGCCGAGAAGATCGCATCGCCGGTGTTCTCGGGCGCAAGAACGGCTGCCAATCCTCCCATCTGGCGGTTGGTCATCCCGCTGTACCCCGGGTGACCGACGTGATTGTCCGACGCCCCAATGAATCCCACCCTGTAACCGTTCTCGAGGTACTTGTTCCCGAACCAGTCGAATGTGCCGTGGCCCGACTGGATCTCCACCAAGCGCTCGATGTCCGGATCGCTGTTGGTCCAGTCCCCTGGCTGGTGCGCATGCGGCACGACCAGCACATCTTCGTCGTCGTTGCCGTCGCGGAGGCCTTGATAGAGCTCGTCTAAGAGCGGGGCAGTCTGGTTGGGCACACGCTGGCGCCCCTCCGTGTTCCGGAAGAAGACGTTGTGGTGGCCACCCCACGGGAGCCGGGATGTCCACTCGAAGCCGAGTATGGGCGTGAACTTGCCCGGCTCACGATACTTCTCGACCATCTCCTGCAGCGTCTGCCACTCGAAGTCGTCCATCCAGATGTCATGCTCGGACAGGCTCAGAAAGTCCAAGCGGGCGACATCCCGCCCGAATCGGAAGTAGCCGTCGGGCGAGCCCTGCCCCTCGGCGAAACCCGTGTGCCCATGCAACTCGCCCCAGTAGATTCGGCGGGAAGGTCCCTCCTCCACGCGGACTGGATTGCTCGTGCCGGCGATCGATCCTGAGGCCGATCGGACTTCGAAGCGGTAAACGCCCGGGGTGTCGAGCGTAACGCCCTCAATGTGGTGCATCGCCGGCCCACCCCGGGCGATACCGCGGAACGGATCCCCATTCAGCAGGACCTCGACCCCCGGCATTGGTCCGGACGAAAGGTTCTTGAAGCGGTCCTCCGCCCGCACAGATAGGGTGAAGCTCTCGCCGGGTTGCACGATCGACGGCACAATTGCGTTCAGGAATCGCACTTCCTCTTCGCCGACCACCTCCAAGGACGGCCACGCCGGGCTCAACAGCCAGCCGCGGCCCTCCAAGTCCAGAAAAGTCTTGAAGACGACGCGGTCGTTCGACCACTGCTGCAGCCTCAGCCCCGGGCCTCCACCAGTACGGTCCCCGAACGTGATCGTGACCGTGTCTCCCTTTTCGAGCTGCGCTCCGGACAGGCGGAAGGAAAGGCCACCCCGAGTCTCAAAGGAGATCCACCTGCCCCAAGGTCTGGCCAAGGAGAAGACGGCATTCGGCCTGGAGGCCTTAACCGTCACGTAGTTCGCGGCACGCGGGTCACTGCCTTGGTGGGCCGCCGACCGTGAGCGGCCAATCACGATCCCGCCGCCCACTGCCATCGGCAAGTCTCCCACTGCGTACGTCTGGATGACCGTCACATGCTTGCCGGAGCGGAGCGGACCGGTCTCCGACAGTCGCAGTTCGCCGAGCGCTCCCGGCATCTCGTCCTTGATCTGGAACTCCCGTGTGAAGCGCTCGATGAAGGCCGAGACCGCCTCAATGGGAATCACCGGCCCGGCCCCCTGCAGTCGGCGGAGGCCACGATTCGCATTCGCCGCCAATTGCGGAAACCCCCCGGGAACAGTCCCACCCGTGAGGGAGTATGCATTGGCCCAGTCCCACAAGGTCGCCAGTCTTTCGCGGAGAACCTCGGGATCGGACGAGGGCTTAGAGGCTTCGAGCTTTAACTGCTCGACCCTCTCGCGAAGGGCTGGGGCGAGGTAGTCGCCCAGCGATTCGCAGCCGGATACCCACACCAAACCAGCGAACAGCGCCCCGAATATGGCTGCTCTCCGTTCTGATGCAATGCTCACCGCCCGATCCCCCAGAGTGCTAACTACCATACGCCGAAGCGGGCTTCCAAGGCCTCCTTGATCTCTGCCGACAACGGGATGTCGCTAGGTCGGCAGGAGACTCAGGCCCGGCGTCAGGGCTCCAGCCATCCACGGGGATTAGTTTGCAGGGCATCGTTCATACTCTGCAAAGCTCCCGCCAGATCTTCTGAGACGTCCGGGAGTCTCTGTGACAAGTCATAGGACTCGGTCGGGTCCAGGTCGAGGTCAAAGAGAAAGGGTCCGTGCCGGGCCATCCAATATGCGCTGTTCTCACTGCGGTGTCGGGCGACGTGCTTGAAGCTGCCCGCACTTCGCACAGCGGCGAATTCCCCACCCCGAGCGAAGTACAGATGCCTGCCATCGAGGGTTGCACTCCGTCCTGCCAGCAGGGGCATCAGGTCCCTGCCGTCGATCCGGCGGTCTTTCGGCAGCGGGATCCCGGCCGCGGCGAGGATCGTCGGAAACAGGTCTATCGTCATGGCCGGAACATCGATCTCGGTAGAGGCCGGTATCCTGCCTTCCCAAGAGGCGACCATGGGCACGGCGTGTCCGCCATCGAAGGTGTTGGCCTTCCGCCCGCGACGCTGCCCGGGCGACCCCTGATACCAAGGCCCGTTATCGCTGGTGAACAGGATCAGCGTTCGCTCAAGCAGCCCGCGCTCGGCTAGGGCGGCACGGATCTGCCCCACGCTCCAATCGAGTTCCTCCACGCAGTCCCCGTACAGGCCAGCCTGCGAAGTGCCTGCAAACCGCTCGCTGGCATGCAACGGCTCATGCGGGAAAGGCGTTGCGTAGTAGGCGAAGAACGGCGACCTTTCGCTCTGGTCGATAAACGACAACACCTCCTGGGTGAGCCTGATGGTTAGGGTCGACTGGTCGGCGGGTGCTGCAACCTCGACTTCATCGTTCCGATACAGAGCGTAGGGCTCCATGTCGTTGGAGTAGTAGCTGCCGAAGAAGTGGTCGAAGCCCTTGTCCGTGGGCAGGTGCGGACTGCGGTCGCCCAAGTGCCACTTGCCGAACATCCCGGTTCGGTACCCCGCCGCCTGCAGCGCCTCGGCAACCGTGACCTCGTCGGCTGGAATGCCGCGGATGCCGCGCGGAAACCCGAAATTGTTCGCCAAGAGCCCCATGAACGTTCCGGTGGGGAAGAACACCGAGTGAATGAAGCCGCGCGGCGGATAGCGCCCCGTCAGAAGGCTGAATCGCGACGGGGAGCATACGGGGCTGGCAGCGTAGAAGGTCGTCAGCCGGGCCCCGTCCGCAGCCAAGGCGTCGATGTGCGGCGTACGAACTGCAGTCGAGCCGAAGCTGCCGACGTCCCCGGAGCCGAGATCGTCGGCGAAAACGACGACGATGTTCGGCGCGGCAGCCGAATCAACGGGCCGAATGCTCTCGATGTAGTCCGCGTGCTGGTCCAGGCGGATGTCCGGGTCGCCCCGGGCGATCCAGAATGCCCAGACGACCGGAAACGCCACCAAGCATGCCGCGAAGGCGGCAACGACCTTGGTTGCAGTGGCCAACCACCTCTTCAAGCTGAGCTTCATCAGTAGGGTCTATTTGCGCCTAGAGCATCCGGGACTGCTGTGACGAACTCGCGGTTCAAGCCCCACTGTCGTGAATGGCGCACGAAGTCGTGAGTCGGCTCGGAGCTACCGGAAGTGGAACCACAACATCAGCACAGCCACCGCGACCACCACAGTCAACGTGCCCAGCAATCTCTGGTTGGTACCCTCACCGCGGCCTCTGACGAGGACGTCCCACTCAACGGTGAGGCCAGCCACGCGTTCCAAAGCCGGACGCTCGTCAAGCTTGCTCACGCACCAGAAGAGCAGCAAACAAGCGAAGAACACAGCCACGCTGAAGTTGAGGAAGGACACCCCCACCAGCCCGTTGAGAGGCCCCAGATCCATGCCGTAAGCCTTGTGCAGGATGTCCAGCGCGAATCGGCCCGCACCTGCCAAGCCTCCCGCGACCAACGTGGTGATCGCGGCGCGCGAAGTGCCGCCCTTCCACATGATGCCGAGCAGGAATGTCGCCGTGATCGGCGCCCCTATGTAGGCCTGGACGCTCTGCAGGTATTGGTACACCTCTCCGCTCAAGTAGCGGATCATCGGGATCCAGAGGATGCTGAGCACGACCACGCCGGCGGTGACCAGACGTCCCACGAAGACTAGGCGCCGCTCGCTCGCGGCGGGACGCAGTTTCTTGTAGATGTCCATCGTCACGAGGGTCGAGCAGGAATTGAGCACGCTGCTGAGCGAGGACATGAGGGCCGCTAGCAGCGCGGCCACCATCAGCCCAGACAGGCCGGGAGGCAGGAGGCGGTCGACCAGCAGCGGGAAGGCAGTGTCGCCGGTCGCCTCAGCCGGCCACAGGGTCCGCGCGATCAACCCTGGGAGAACCAAGATGAACACGGGCGAGATCTTCAGGAACGACGCAAAGATCGCACCGCCACGGGCGTGGGTAAGGTTCCGCGCACTGAGGGTCTTCTGCACGATCACTTGGTCCGTGCACCAGTACCAAGTGCCCAAGATCAGCGTTCCTAGCGTCGTGCCGAGCCACGGGTACTCGGGGTGACTGATGTCCTTGACGATGTGGAAGAAATCGGGCGGCAGGGCCTCGCGCAGGGCGCCGAATCCGCCGGCAGCATCCAACCCGAGCCACGTCAGGTAAGCCGAGCCGGCCACCATGATGAATGCCTGCAACAGGTCGGTGTAGATCACCGCAGACAGGCCTCCGGTAATTGTGTAAACGCCAGTCGCGATCACCAGAAGCACGGCCGTGGTCATGTAATCCCAGCCGAAGATCTCCCGCGCCAGAATGCCGGCGGCGAACAGCGCCACCGAGATCTTGGTCAGCACGTAGGCCAAGAGGGAGACTGTGGTCAGGTACCATCGGCAGCCGGGACTGAACCGTTTTTCCAAGAACTCCGGCACGGTGAAGATGCCGCTCTTTAGGTACTGCGGCAGGAAGATCCAAGCCAGCAACAGCAGGCAGAAGCTGGCGGACCACTCGTATGTCCCAACCGCTAGGCCGCTGGAGGCCCCAGAGCCGGCGAGACCGATGACGTGCTCGCTCCCAATGTTCGTGGAGAAGAGCGTCGCGCCTACGGCGAACCACCCGATGTGCTTGCCGGCGAGGAAGTATTTGGTGGTCGTGTCCTTGTTCCGGGAGTGGTAGAAGCCAACCCCGAACACCGCCGCGAAATAGGCGGCGATAATGAGAGCGTCCATTGGAGTTGCGAGTATACCTTGGGCGCCTGCGAGACCATCGGCCTGATAGTTTTCGCCCACGGATCGCGGGTGGAACCCGCCAACGAGGCCGTGCGCGCGGTAGCAACCGAGGCCGCCAAGCGGTCAGGAATCGCCCGTTACCGCGCGGCGTTCCTCGAACTCGCGCCCCCCAGCCTCTCCGAGGCCGCACGAGACCTCGCATCCGAGGGAGTGAGGGAGATCCTGATCACGCCCTACTTCCTGACAATGGGCCGCCACCTGACGGTCGACCTGCCACGGTTGGTCCGAGAGCTGCGACCTGCCCTGCCCGACGTGAGGATCCGCACGTCGCCTCCACTGGATGGTCATCCGGAACTGGCCGGGATCCTCGCCTCGCGGGCGCGCGAGCTGCTCGGCGACATTACCTGAGACGGGCCATCAGCCGGGCGGTGGCTTGCGGGCACTTCACCGTGACTGAGACAGCATGCCTTCCATCAGGTTGATTGAGCGACGGCCGCTGAGTCCCAGCGCTAGCCACCTAGCGTTCCGTGCCCCTTACAGCCACGAAGCGGGCCAATATGTCGCGCTGGGCGCAGATATCGACGGCGAACCGCAGCGTCGCTACTATTCGATCGCGTGCCCTCCGCGCGCCGATGGACGAATCGAGTTTTGCATCCGGAACGGCGGCAGATTCGGCCGGCACTTGTCCCAGCTTGAGTTCGGACAGACGGTGGACTCCAGCCGTCCAGCTGGTGACATGCGGCTCCTAGACGCCGACCGTGGGGCAGTCTATTTTGCGGCCGGCACGGGCGTTTCACCGATCCGGGCCATCCTGTTTGCCCACCTCGATCGGAACCCGGAGGCGGATGCAACCTTGCTGCTGGGCGCCCGCGGCGCTTCCGACCTGCTCTTTCACGACGAGTTCCGCGCACTGGCAGACCGACATCCGGGTCTGCGGCTGCTTCCGACCGTAAGCGGCAGCGAGCCTTCCTGGCCCGGCCTCCGCGGCCGCGTCACGGCACACGTGGCGGAGGCGCTGCGAGGGCGCACGGGCTTGGACGCCTACATCTGCGGGCCCCCGCCGATGGTCGCCGACCTTCGTGAACGACTGGCCCGGGCGGGAATCCCGGATGCCCGCCAGTGTTTCGAGAGATACTGAGATCTTCGTTCCCCGCCGAGCAGCTGGGGCGCGCCTCCCGCAATGCCGAACATAGCAGTTACCCTTCCGGACGGCTCCGAGTTGCAGGTCGCTAGGGGCACGACGGCGCTTAGGGTTGCCGAGGGGATCAGCAAGGGTCTCGCTCGCGCCGCGCTCGTGGCGGAAGTGGACGGCGAGCTCGTGGATCTGGACGTGCCGCTGGAGGCCGATTCCAGCGTTCGGTTCCTTACCAACCGAGACGAGCGCGCGCTTGAGGTCTACCGCCATTCCGCTGCGCATCTGCTGGCGGCGGCGACGCTGGAGCTGTATCCCGAGACGAAGCTGGGAATCGGGCCGCCAACGGACCAAGGCTTCTACTACGACATGTACCGCGAGACGCCCTTCACGCCAGCCGACCTGGAGAAGATCGAGCGCCGGATGCGCGAGATTGTCAAGCGGGACGCCAAGAATCAGCGCGTGTGGATCCCGCGCGACGAGGCCCTGGCCGAGTACGAGCGCCAAGGCGAGTTCATGAAGTGCGAGCTGATCACAGAGAAGACGGACGAGGCGCGGATCTCGGTCTACAAGACCGGCGAGTTGTTCACCGACTTCTGCCGAGGACCGCACATCCCGTCGATGGGCCGCATCAAGGCCTTCAAGCTCCTATCGGTCGCTGGTGCCTATTGGAAGGGGGACGAGAAGCGCGAGCGCCTGCAGCGCGTCTACGGTACTGCTTTCTTCAGGAAGAAGGATCTCTCGGCCCATCTGCATCGGCTTGAGGAGGCGAAGCGCAGGGACCACCGCAAGCTCGGCAAGGAACTGGACCTGTTCAGCATCCAAGAGCAGGCCGGACCCGGGCTGATCTTCTGGCACCCGAAAGGAGGCACGATCCGGCGGGTCATGGAGGACTGGCTCCGCGAGCAGTTGGTGGAGAGGGGATACGGGCTGGTGTCTACGCCCCACGTGGCACGGCACGGCCTTTGGAAGACGTCCGGGCACGCCGACTTCTATCAGGACGACATGTTCAAGCCCATGGAGCTGGACGACTCGCTGTACCAGCTCAAGCCCATGAACTGCCCGTTCCACATCCTGATCTACAAGAACGGACTTCGGAGCTACCGTGACCTGCCGGTGCGCCTCGCAGAGCTCGGCACGGTTTACCGCTACGAACGGTCCGGTGTGATGCATGGGCTCCTGAGGGTCAGGGGATTCACTCAGGACGATGCCCACATCTTCTGTACGCCGGAGCAGGTCGAGGGCGAGGTGATCGGCTGCGTTGACCTGGCGATGGAGGTGTTGCGGGTGTTCGGCTTCACCGACTTCTCCGTCGAGCTGTCGACCTGGGACGGCGGCCAGAGCGACAAATACGCAGGCACTGCTGAGGAGTGGGACCTTGCCGAGACCAGCCTGAGGGAGGCGCTTCGCAAGCGCGGCATCGACGCCAAGGAGATGCCAGACGAGGCCGCCTTCTACGGGCCTAAGGTCGACATCAAGCTTGTCGACGCTATCGGACGCTCATGGCAGCTCTCGACGATCCAGTTCGACTTCAACCTGCCGCGCCGATTCGATCTGGAGTACATCGGGCCGGACGGCAAGGCGCACCAGCCAATGATGGTCCACCGAGCGCTGTGGGGGTCGGTCGAGCGGTTCTTCGGCGTGCTGATCGAGCATTACGCGGGGGCCTTCCCGGTGTGGCTGGCCCCTGTCCAAGCAGTAGTCCTGCCGATCACCGACCGGCACGTCCCATACGCGACAGAGGTGGCCAAGGAGCTTGGCAACGAAGGCTTGCGAGTCGAGGTCGACAGCCGAAGTGAGAAGATCGGCTTCAAGATTCGGGAGGCGCAGCTACAGAAGGTGCCATACATGCTCGTGGTGGGCCAGCGCGAGGCTGACGGCGGAACCGTAAGCGTTCGGCACCGCAAGCGTGGCAACACGGGAGCCGTGACGCCGGCCCAATTCTTGGAGACCGTGCTCCCGCTGATTCGTTCGAGGGAGGCGTCCTGACGACCATGCGGACGGGCCCACAAGACGGCAAGTCCGGGCTCGCACGTCATGCCAAGTCGAGGGCCCTGCGGGCCGAGGCCATGTGGCCGATTCTGGCCCTGCCACTCTTCGCGGCGCTGCTCGTGCCTACCGAGGCGATCGCACAGGGGGTGGCGAGTGCGAACGCACAGCCCGTAAGGGCTCGAGAGCCGTCCGGGCTGCCATGGCGGGCACAGTTCACAGACGTGGCGACCGAGGCTGGCCTTGATCTCGAGTTCACTTACGGAGGGGCCGAGACGAAGCGGTACATCGTTGAGTCGAACGGCTCCGGCGTGGCCTTCTTGGACTACGACGGGGATGCGAACCTTGATGCATTCCTCGTGAACGGTTCGCGCCTTGAGGGCTTTGGAGAAGGCAAGGCTCCGACCAATCGTCTGTACCGGAATATTGGGGACGGCCGCTTCGAGGACGTAACGGACCAAACGGGGCTCGATCGCTCGGGCTGGGGGAGCGCAGTCTGCGCGGGAGACTTCGACAACAGCGGCACCTTGGACCTGTTCGTGGCCTATTGGGGGCCGGACGCGCTCTACCGGAACAACGGGGACGGGACATTCGAGGAGATCGCGGGACGAGCGGGAGTTTCAGGAGAAGACCTGCAGTGGAGCGCGGGCTGCACGTTTGTGGACATCGACAGGGACGGCCTGCTGGACCTGCTCGTGACGCAATACCAGCAGTTCGACCTTGAGACCGCGCCCCCCCCTGGGAAGACGTCGAACTGCGAGTGGAAGGGTATGCCCGTGTACTGCGGACCGCGAGGACTTCCGTTTGGCAACGTGACGCTGTACCGGAATTTGGGCGACGGGCAGTTCCAAGATGTCAGCGAGAGTTCTGGAGTGCGCGATGTGCGCGAATACTATGCGTTCACCGCCGTGGCCGCCGACTTTGACGGCAACGGCTGGCAGGACATCTACATCGCCTGCGACTCGACGCCCAGCATCCTGTTCCTCAACAACGGCGACGGAACGTTCACGGACTTCGCCACCGAGACGGGCGTCGCATTCAACGAGCACGGGTTCGAGCAGGGCGGAATGGGGGTTGGCGTCGGGGACTTTGACGGGGACGGCTGGCTCGACATCGTCAAGACGAACTTCGCCGACGACTATCCAAACCTCTACCGCAGCAACGACGGGCTTTTCTTCGAGGACATCTGCGTGCGGGCCGGGCTGGCGTCCAATCCGCAGTACGTGGGATGGGGCGTGGATCTGGTCGATCTGGACAACGACGGCTGGCAGGACATATTCCAGGCGAACGGACATGTCTACCCGGAACTGGACAGCCAAGACCAAGTCCAGGAGACGTATCGGCAGTCAAATCTGGTTTATCGCAACCTTGGAGGCGAACACTTCGAGGATGTGACCGCACTTTCGGGCGACGGCCTTGGCCAGGCCCGGTCCAGCCGCGGAGCTGCGTTCGGGGACTACGACGATGACGGGGACGTAGACGTATTGGTGATGAACATGGGGGCACCCGTTACATTGCTGCGCAACAGTCTCGACGGCGGGGGTTCTTGGATCCGCTTGACGCTGCGAGGCACGGAATCGAATCGCTCCGCTATTGGCGCCCTGGTGTCGATCGAAGCGTCGTCGCTCAAGCAGACTCGGGCGGTGCTGAGCCAGTCCAGCTACGTGTCGCACAACGACCTGCGTGTGCACTTCGGACTCGGCGAGTCTGACGGTGTGGACCGGATCGTCGTGCGCTGGCCCGGTGGGGTCGAAGAAACGTTCCCCGGCGTAGCGGGGGGACAGGACTGGCTGGTGGTGGAGGGCTCCGGCGAGGCTGCAGCGCTGCCCTGACAGTTGTCGGTCGAGAAACAGATGACACTCACACCGATGGCGAGAGTCGGTGCGGTGCTGGCCGTTTGCCTCGGTCTGGCAGCGATGGGGCTCAGAGCCGAGCCCGGAAGCGCGGAAGAGCTTGCCGACCGGGGTCTGGCGCTCGCCCAGTCGGGCGACGAGCGCGGCGCCGCAGATCTGTGGCAGCAAGCTCTGGCGGTCGCGCCGGACTACTTTCCAGCGCTCTTCAACCTCGGCTACATGCACTTTTCGGCAGGGCGATTCAAAGACGCCGAACCGTACCTCAAGCGGGCGTCCAAGGCTGATCCGAGGGATTTCAACGGTCACTACCTCCTCGGTGTGGCAGCGCAGAGACAGGGTAAGGGGGACGAGGCCCTGCGGGCTTGGAGGCAAGCGCTCGACCTGCAGCCGGACCAGTACCAGCTCATGCAGATCATGGCCGTTGAGTACGGCAAGGGACGCTACCACCGAGAGGCAGCAGAGCTGGCGACTAGGGCGCTGCGACTGCGCCCCGACCTAGAAGACTTGTACTACCTGGCGATCCACGCCTGCCGGGAAGCCGGCAATCTGCCGGAAGGGTTGCGCATCGCCGAGGAGGCCGTGCGGCGATTTCCGTCCTCGGCGAGGGCAAACTTCGAACTGGCCTGGCACTTGCAAAAGGAGGGACGTTTCGGCGGTTCCCTCCCGCTACTCGAGAAGGCAATCGCGCTGGACCCCACGTACGAGGAGCCCCACTTCTTCTACGGAGACTGGCTAGTCAAGCAGGCAAAGTATGACGAATCGCTGGGGCCGCTGGGCAAGGCGATCGCCATCCGGCCTGACTACATGCCGGCGAGGATCGCGATTGCCAGAGCACTGATGGGACTGAAGCGGTGGTCAGAGGCGTTGGATGCGCTGCAGGAGGCGGTGTCGGTCGAGCCGCGCCATCCGCAGCCGCACCTGATGCTGTCGCAGGTCTATTTTCGGCTGGGGGATCGCGAGCGCGCGCGTAGGGAGAAGGAGACCTCTCTTCGGCTCCGACGGGAGAACCCGAGCTTCCTAGAAGCCGTGCAGTCGCGACCATTCCGCGACTGACCTGGGACCCGTGCTTGGCTCAGCGGGCTTCAAAGCGCTTGGCAGCACGGCATAGCTCAGACGCCCGTTCTTCTGGTTCCGGGGAACGGCAAGAGGGGAAGCTCGCCGACCGGTAAGGTTGGCGGGCTCGCCGATCTGGTCCCACGCCCCACCCCAAGCTGGCCAACGCCCTGCGGCTGTCAAGTCGCCGCTGCGTTAGATCCAGTTAGCTCGACTTCAACGGAGCATCTCCTACGATGAGGCCGGACTGAGCGATGCAGCGGGGGGAAGACCACACTTGGGGAGGGAATCCCTTCGTTCCAGGCCAGGGGCTGATACCACCCTTCTTGGCGGGTAGAGAGTCTCAGCAGGCACTGTTAGGGGGATTCCTGGATAGACTCGCCCAAAAGCGGGCCCCGGGTTCGGACGTCATTCTGATAGGTCCGAGGGGAAACGGGAAGACCGCGCTTCTGGAGTGGGCTTTGCGTCAGGCAAGAGCCCGGAAGATCGACGGATTCGAATTTTTTGGTACGGAGTTTGAATCTTCGAACGACCTGATACGGCAGCTGACAGGCCGACCGAACTGGCTGCGCGCCCTGAGTGGTGTTTCCGCACTAGGCGTTGGTGTCAAGGTTCGTGAGGCTAATCTGGGCGCGCTTGGCACGACGCTTGCCGCAAGAGCCCGTAAGCGTCCGCTGTTCATAGCGATTGATGAGGCACACACGCTGAACGTTGACTTCGGAAGAAGCGTTCTAAATTCGGTCCAGAAAGTTCGCCGCAGTGGATTGCCAGTGTTGTTGCTGCTGGCAGGTACGCCAGACTTGCGCCGCCACCTGAACTCGATGGAAGCATCGTTCTGGGATAGAAACCGGAAATCTCGAATCGGTCTCCTACGTAATAGAGATTCTGCTGACGCGATTCGGATACCTCTCGAGAAGTCTGGGAGATCCATTGAGTCTGAAGCGCTTGCGCGTGTCGTCCTTGAGGTAAACGTTCGAGCGGGCAGTGGTGGTGGCTCGTAGGCGGGCCAGAGAGTGAAT
>JAPPMC010000124.1 GCA_028819235.1 Bryobacterales bacterium | reverse complement strand
TCCGGTTTGCCCATATATAAGGAGCACGAAGGGTTTTGGCGCAAGCACTAGCTGGCGCCTGCGATGACTGCCACATATTGCGTGTTGCCGATGCGGTAGGTGACAGGTGGCGCAATGATCGAGCCGTAGGCATCGACCTCCCACAGCAGCTCGCCGCTGTCCGAGTCGTAGGCAGAGAAGAAGCCGCTGCCGTCGCCTTGAAACACCAGCCCGCCCGCGGTGGCGAGGACTCCACCGATCGTGGCGCTTCGGTTGCGCACTCGCCAGGCCGTCTCGCCCGTGAGCGGGTTGAAGGCCTTGAGGTATCCGACGGCATCCGGTGGCTCGTCGGCCTGCTCGATCATCTCTGCCCGGTAAGCGCCCGCGGCGACCCCAAGGTTCATGCGGTTCAGACGGGGAGTGTAGACTCCGGTCTCCTGGTAGTCCTTCGGGAAGGCGAAGAAGAAGGGCCGGTCATGCGTCGGTATGTACGCGAGCCCACGGCCGGCGTCGAAGGCCATCGGCTCCCAGTTGTGGGCCCCGGTGTTGCCCGGGAGCATCCACTGCGGCTTTTTCTCCCAGTCAGCCCGCGAATTCTCGACGGGTCGACCGGTCACCATGTCCACACGCGTGGCCCACGTCATCGCCCCGTACGGGTGTGCCCGCAGAAGTCCGCCGTCCTCCCGGTCAAGAACGTAGAAAAACCCGTTCTTGGGAGCTTGGAGCAGGACCTTGCGCTGCGATCCATCGACGGCCATCTCGGTCAGCACCATGTCCTGCGTCGCCGTGTAGTCCCAGTTGTCGCCGGGGGTCGTCTGGTAGTGCCACTTCATCCTCCCCGTGTTCGGGTCGAGAGCGATGATCGAGGACAGGTACAGATTGTCTCCACCGCCAAGAGACCGGATCCGCCTTGCCCACGGAGTGCCGTTACCGGTGCCGATGTAGACGGTTTCGAGGTCCGGATCGTAGGTCATCGCGTTCCAGACAGTACCGCCCCCGCCGAGCTTCCACCACTCGCCACCCCAGGTCTCGGCTGCCTTCTCCAACTCGGGGTGCTCGAACGGCTCGGACGGGTCGCCCGGGACGGTGAAGAACCTCCACAGCCTCTCGCCGGTCTCCGCGTCGTAGGCTGTGACATAGCCGCGATGGTCCCACTCAGAGCCGCTGTTGCCGATGAGTACCTTCCCCGTCGCGGCCAACGGAGCTCCCGAGATCGTGTATGGCACGCGAGACGGATAGTCGGCGGTGTCGACCTCCCATGCCTTCTGGCCCGTCGCGGCCTCAATTGCGACCAGGCGCGCATCGAACGTCGCGGCGTATACGCGGCTCCCGTAGAGGGCGACACCGCGGTTGATCGGACCACCGCAGCAGGACCAGCGGGCGACGCTGCGCTTGGTGGCCGGGTCGAACGTCCAGATCTCCTCGCCCGTGTCGGCATCAATTGCGGACACGACGCTCCAGCTGTCTGTGTAGTAGAGGACCCCGTCGGCGATGATGGGAGAAGACTGCAACCGGTGGCGGACGCCGATTTCCCGCCACCAAGCAAGGCCCAGGGCTCCGACGGTCTCTCGATTGACCTGCTCCAGCGGCGAGAACCGGTGCTGGCGGAAACCGCGCCCGTATGCCAGCCAAGAGCCGGGATCGTTCTCTTCGATCCGCTGGTCGTCTACGGGTCGCGGCACGGCCGGTTTTCTTCCGACCTGCGCCGGGTCCGGCGCCGGCAGCGCCAGTGCGACTAGTACTGAGACCGCTGCGCGGGCGGGGGAGGTTGTGCGGATGGGCATCGTGTGTGCGGTTGCCCCGCCGATCCTGGACCGGCGTTCCCAACGCCGATCGCGCCGCAGTATAGCGCAGAGCGTCCGACTCAGGCAGACGCTTGGGCTCGGGCCGCAGCCCGAACCGTGCCGACGATCATCCTCGGGCCCCAGCGGCCCGCGGCAGACTTCACCAAGCGGCGACAGCGCCGTCCTTGCGGGGGTCGCTGCCGCCGATCAGCACGCCCCGCTCCCAGTCGATCTCGATTGCCTGATAGCCGCCCATCGCGCCGGCTGTCCTGACCCGATGGCCCATGCTCTCGAGCTTGGCCCTGACTCCTTCCGCGAATCCGGGTTCGAGGCCGACGCCCGCCGAGGGGCTGTGGCTCGCCCTTGGGGCCTCGCCTGCCTCTTGAACGTTCATCCCGAACTCGATCATGTTTAGCAGCACTTGGACATGGCCCTGCGGCTGCAAGTCGCCACCCATGACGCCAAAGGACAGCCAAGGCCTGCCGTCCTTGAAGGCCATCGCCGGAATGATCGTGTGGTAGGGACGCTTACGGCCATCGATGCGGTTGGGGTGCTCCGGGTCCAGCGAGAACAGGGCGCCGCGATTCTGCAGCAGGATGCCCGTTCCCGGAACGACGATGCCCGATCCGAAAGCGTGAAAGATGCTGTTGATGAAGGAGACCACGTTCCGGTCCTTGTCGGCCACGGTTAGGTAGACGGTGTCCCCCTTGCCGCCAAACCAGCGCACGGGGCTGTCCACGCCGGTTGCGACGTCTTCGGCGGCGCGCATGGGATCAATGCGCTTCCGCTGCCTTGTTCCGTATGCCTTGGAGATGATCGTGGAGACCGGCAGCTCTGCCCGAGTCGGGTCGGCCAGCCAAGCCTCCAAGTCCGCAAATGCGAGCCGCTTGGCCTCGACGAACAGGTGGACGTACGGCGCGCTGTTGTGCTCCATCGACTGCAGGTCGAAGCCTTCCAGAATGTTGAGCATCTCGAGGGCCGCCATCCCCTGGCCGTTGGGCGGCAGCTCATAGATGCGGTGCCCCTTGTAGGTTGTCGTGATCGGCTCCACCCAATCGGACCGCTGAGCCGCGAGGTCCTCCGCAGTGACGGGCCAGTCGAGCTCCTGCAACCGCTCTACCGTTCGCTTGGCGATTTCGCCCCTATAGAAGGCGTCGCGGCCGCCTTGGGCGATCTGCCGGTACGTCCAGGCCAGATCTTTGTTAGTGATCACGTCGCCGTGTGCGGGAGGCTTGCCGTCTACAAAGTAGGAGCCGGTAAACTCCGGGTCATCGGCAAACGCCTCGCCTGCAGATGCCCAGTTTGAGGCGAAAATCTCCGACACCGGGAATCCCTCCTCGGCATAGCGGATCGCTGGCTGCAGGACATCCTCTAGGCCCATGCTGCCGAAGCGTTCGAGGAGGGTTGCCCAGCCGTCCACCGCTCCCGGGATCGTGACCGAGGAGGCCCCGTGAACCGGGATGCTCTCAAGCCCTCTTTCCCTGAAGTAGTCCACGCTGGCCGCGGCCGGTGAGAATCCGCTCGCGTTGAGGCCCGCCAGTTCGCCCGTCTTGGCCATGTACACCAGGGCAAAAACGTCCCCGCCCGGGCCGGTCATCATAGGCGCCATCAGTCCCAGCGCGGCCGCGGTCGCGACCGCCGCGTCCACGGCGTTGCCGCCTTGGCGCAGGATCTGCAGGCCTGCCTGTGCGGCGAGGGGCTGGCTGGCGGCGACCATTCCGTTGCGGGCGATCACGGGAGAACGCCCGGCTGTTGGGATTGGCCGGACCGAGTCCGCCGAGAGGATCGGGACTGTCAGGAGCATTGCGAGGATGAAGCGTACGGACATCAGGAAACGTGGCAGGCAGACAGATCTTAGCGGATCGGCTGTTCGCCGACGCGCTCTTCGACGGCAGTGTCGAGAGGCGGCGGAGGATGGCGGACCGCTTCCAAGAGCGAAAGGGAGGGAACGAGCCGGTCCGGCCTAGGGTTCGGGGACATCCTGCACGCAGCGGAAACCCAGATTTGGAGTCCGCTGATTGGGTCGCACCCAGTTCCGGAAGAAGACGGTAATTCGGTTCGGGCCGTCCGACCAAGCCCCGCCTCGGACGATGCGGTACAAGCCCTCTTCCGGACCCTCCGGATTCTGGACCGGGCTGCGCTCGTAGTACGTCCGCTCGAACCAGTCGTGGCACCACTCAGCGGCGTTTCCGGCCAAGTCGTGCAGGCCGAATTCGTTTGGAGGGAACTGGCCCACAGGCCCCGACCCCTTTGGGGTCGAGTACCGCGCGGCCCCCCTGTCGGGACTCTTGTCGCCCCAAGGGTACTTCTTGCCCTTCAGGCCGCTGCGCGCCGCCCGTTCCCACTCCGCTTCCGTGGGAAGACGCCTTCCCCGCCATTCGCAATACGCCCTCGCATCCCCCCAGTCGACGTTGTGCACGGGATGTTCCGCGAGCGCCTCGGGCATCTTGCCGTCCAGCCAGTGGTAAGGCGTGCGGCGGCCCGTGGCAGCCACAAACTCCCGGTATGCCGCGTGCGTGACCTCAGTGGCATCCATCCAGTAGGCGGATAGGCGCACGGTGTGCGCTGGTAGGTCGTCCCGAAGGATGAGCGGCCGCATTCCCGACTCGTCATCCGACGTGCTGAACGTCCGCCCCATTGTGAACTCGCCCTCCGGAATCAGGACCATTCCGTCAGGCGCCGCGGGCAGGGTCGGCTCGCCTCCCGCAGCCAGCAGGAATGCCGCCGCCGTCGTCAGGGAAGCGAGCAGGCGCACTGCCGGCCCGCGCATCAGGCGAACAGCGGAGCGATTTCGTCGGCGATGCACGGCTCGGTCGCTCCAAGGGGGTCCACCAGCCGGTAGACCCGCTTTGACGGCGTGTTGGTGACCTCCTTGAGCCAGTCGATGCCAAGGGCCGAGTAGACCGACGCCACGATGTTCTCGGTCTTCGGCTGCATATAGTAGTCCCAGCCGGTCTCCACAATACGCTCCCCCGCAGGGTCGGTTTGGCCGATGATCCGGCCTCCCTTGACTCCGCCCCCGGCGAACAGGCCGATGTAGACCTGGTTGTAGTGGTGGCGTCCGCCGACCAGGTTGAGCGCTCCCGGCACGCGCCCGAACTCGGTCGGCACGACGACGATCGTCTCGTCGAAGAGAGTCTTGGAAGCGTCGCGCGGCGAAGGCGTCGAGGAGAGGTCCCGTATCAGGGCCGCCAGCGCCCGGTCGAGATCGTTGCAGTGCTTGTAGTGGTTCGAGTTGGCGCCGTGGTCGTAGATGCGCTTGTGGTGGTCCCACCCGCCGTGCTTCACATGCACGTAGCGCGTTCCCGCGTCGGCCGTGACAAGATTGCGGGCCAGCAGGCAGCCGCGGCCGACATCGTTGTCGCCGTACCGCTGCTTCTCGGCCTCTGGCATGTCCAGGGCCCGTGGCCAGCGGGAATCGCCCAGAACGTGGTAGGCCTCCTCCTGAAAGGAGCGGAAGGCGCTCATCTCCGGCCCGCGGGCGCCCATTTCCCGCCGCACGGCCCGTTCGAGGTCCCCCAGCAGGCGGTAGCGCTCTTCGAGCAGGCGCAGCGCCTCGCCGGAAGCCGTCACGCTGTCGGCCCCGGCCCCGGCATCGATGTCCAGGCCGGAGAATTGCGGGTGATAGAGGCCGCTCGGCAGGGCCAGGTTGCCCAGATTGCAGGTCACGAATGTCGGGAAGGTGTCGCTTTCCCGGCGCTGGCTGTGCAGCTCCGACGCCACCACCGTCCCCACCGGTGGGATCTCCGCCGCCTGCGCAGGGTTGAGCGGTCGCCCCGCCCGCGTGTAGTACTCGCCCCGGAAGTGCACCACTTCATGGGACTTGAAGGACCGCACGATGGCCACCTTGTCCATCATTCCGGACAGGTGCGGGAAGAGGCGCCGGGAGAGGTACAGGCCGGGACGAACCTCCCGCACGTCGAAGTCGGCTTGGGAGCCTGCGTCCTCCTTGAAATCGAAGGTGTCCACATGGCTGATGGCGCCGGCAGCCTCGACTACGATCGCGAAGCGCGCCGTGCCACGGGGATTGGATCGGCCATTCGCTCGCGCCCTGGTCGGCCACAGGCCATCGCCCACGATGCCGCCCAAGAGGCTTCCGGCTCCCAGCCGCAGCGTGTCGCGCCGCGTCGGCGCCAAGTCTCGAACTGTGGGCATCGCCGTTGTCCTCCCTCGCTAGGCTATCAGTAGTTGAACAGGAACTCCGGCTTGTTCAGCAGGGCCCACTGCAAATTCTCCGCCCCTTGGCTCAGATCGTCGCTCAGGGCACCGAGCGCCACGTCCATCTCGCTCGGGAGCGGCCTTCGCGACAGGGTGGATAGGTACAGCTTCTCCACGATCCCCCGCCGCACTGCGGCCTCCGTCTGGGCTACCGCAGGTTCGTTGCCTGTGGCGGCCTTCCAAGCGGCGGCTGCCACGACGCGGTCAGCCTCGACGCCCTTCAGCAGGGTCCCCACGCGACCGGCCCCGTCCGACTGGACGCGGTCGAGGACAGTGCGCGAGTTCATCATCAGCATCGCCTGAAGCGAGGAACCCGGTGCCCGCTCGGGGAACTGGTCTCGGCTCTGCTGTCCGAATGCCCGCAGGAACTCGCTGACCTCGCCGCTGACGTATGCGGGGTCCAGCAGCTGCCGCACCATTCCGACCGGCTCTTCGCTCTTGTTGGAGTAGCTGCCCGGCACGGCCGTCGCCGTGACCAGCGCGTCGTGCAGTTGCGCGGAGCTGAGCATCTTGACGTTGCGCCGCGCGAAGTAGCGCGAATACTCGGGCTTCCATTCCCCGGAGAAATGCGAGGAAAGCTGGTAGGCGCTGGAACTCACGATCGTACGCACCAAGTGCTTGAAGCTGAAGTTGCTGCTCTGGAAATCGCGCGCCAGCTCGTCGAGTAGGTGCGGATGCGAGGGCTGCACTTCCCATCCGTCCGGCATGTCGTCCCGGGGGTAGTAGCGTGCTAGGTCGAAGCCGTCCACGGGCTCCACGATGCCGACGCCCATGAGCTCGGCCCAGATGCGGTTGGCAGTCGCGCGTGCGAATTGGACATGCCCGGTCAGGAGTCTCGCCAGAGCGTCGCGCGGCATTTCGCCGGGCTCCGGGGCCCGGTCGTCCAGAATGAACTTGGGCTGGTTGGACCCCCCTGTGCGCGGCACGCGCACGATGCTCTCGCTGAGGGTCGGGTAGCCCGGCTCGACGTCATCCACCGTGTACTCGGTATTGGCCTGAAAGCCGTTCTCCCAGTTCATGATCATGCGCGTACGACCGAAGAAAGCCGCTTGGCGGAAGAAGTCCTCGCGCGTTTTCCCTGTCAGGTAAAGGTTGACTTGCTCAAGGTGATTCTGGCCGTCGTGGCAAGAGATGCAGGCTAGGTTGAGGCCCAGCAGCACCTTCCCGTAGGTGATCGTGAACTCGTCGATCGAGTCTGCCCGGTTGACCAGATCGTGGGCGTCGGCCTCGTCCGGGTCGTCCTTTGCCTTCACGAAGTCGCGGGCGAAGTACAGCGCGCCCGGCGCGGAGTGGCTGCTCTTGGTCCCTTGCGTGAGCAAGTCTGCCACCACCTCGGCGTAGGAGCGGTCCAGTGTCAGCCATTCGCGCGTCCAGTACCGGAAGAGGTTCTTACCGTGCCCCATGCGGTTGCCGGCGCGGAAGAGGTCCTCGAAATAGTAGGACCAGCGCTCCACGAACTCCTCGCTGGCGATCAGGCGGTCGATGAGCGCTGTGCGCTTGCCGGGCCGCACGTCCCTCTCGAACTCGAGGACCTCTTCCAGGGTCGGGATGCGACCGATCAGGTCCAGGCTGGCCCGGCGCAGGAACTCGCCGCCACCCGCAACCCCGGCGTGCGGCACGCCGTCGGCCTCCATCTTGGAGAACAGTGCCTCGTCGATGAAGTTGCGGCGCTGCACCGGCCCGCCGGCTGGTTCGGCCGGTCGGAGGCCAGACACCTGCGCTGTAACCTGCTCCGCCACTGAGGATGCCGACGGTCCGGCATCCTCCATCGAGCGATGCGCGCGGTCGGCGCGGGCAACCGCCTCTGGGGTCAGGGAAGGGGTGTCGGTGGGTGCAGCCTGAGCCGCCAGCGAGAAGGCAAGACCGACCACCGCAGCCCAAGCCACGGTCTTGGCGTAACGCTGGTCCCCGCCGACGCTCACTAACATTGCCACTGCCCTCGCTGCCATTTCCGCATTCAGTATGCCCCAACCACTCCTAGAAGATGACCTTCAACGCGACCTGGAAGACGCGTGCGTCCCTTGCGTTCACGATTGTGCCGAAGGTTGCGGACCGGTTCATCCCGTCGGCTCCGGCCACGAACCGGGTGTTCACGCCGTTCCTGGCCCCGAGGTTCACCTTGTTCATGAAGTTGAACGCCTCGGCTCGGAACTGAACGTTGACCCGCTCGCCGATGTAGGTGTCCTTGATGAGCGACAGGTCGAAGTTCAGGATTCCAGGGGCTCGCACGTCGGGGAGGACGCGGCCCACGTTCCCGAAGGTGAAGTCAGGCGGATTGACGAATGCTGACGTGTCGAACCATCGCTCGGCTGTGGGGTTGTTGAGCTTGGCGCTCTGGCCCGTGGAGTTCGGCCGGTTTGCCTGGTTGTTGGCGGCCCCCCGGATGATCAGGGGCAGGCCGTCCTGCATCGTGCCGATCGAGTTGATCTGCCAGCCGCCGATCAGCTTGTTGAGCGCACCGCCGCCGCTCCTCCCGAACGGGAGCTGGTACAGCAGGCTGACCACAGCTCGCTTAGCCACGTCCGTCGGGTCGGTGGAGCGCTCGGCCTGACGGTTGTAAAGGCCGTTTTGGAAGCTGTTCTCGTTGGTCTGCTCCACCAGTCCGAAATCAACCGGCACCTGGGTCGAGTCGCTGATCTTCTTGCCGCCGGTGAAAGCGAAGTGCAGCATCAGGCCATCCGAGAGCGGCCGCTTTAGGTTGATCTGCAGCTGGTGCGACATGTAGTTGCCCAAGCGGGGATTGAGGACGCCGACCGAGGTGAAGTGCGGAAATGCCCTCAACGATTGCTCATAGGTGATCCTTGCCCCTCCCAGGCCGCCTGGAACGAGCCCCCGATTGGGGTTCGGCACACGGTCAAACAATCTCTGGCCCAGCTGCGAACGCAAGTCCGGGTGTACCTGATTGAGGTTGTAGCCGTTGGCGGAGAAGTGGCTTCCCTTGTTTCCCGCGTAGGCGACATCGACAAACCAATCTCCCATCTGATGCTGCAGCGACGCATTCCACTGCTGGGTCATTGGCGTAGTGGCGTCTGGCTCCCGGAGGGTCACGCTCTGCCCGAGGCGACCTGCCGGTCCGGCCGATGAGCCGGGCGACTCCTGGAACGGCCCGGGGAAGCCTTCGGAGAACTGGAACGCCTTCTCGCCCGGCGTCCTGGTGACATAGTTCGTGCGCGTACGGGAGAAAAGATTGATGTCTCCGGTGAAGCGTCGGAAGAAAATCGACGGGTAGTAGATGCCGTACCCTCCCCTGAACACCGTCTTGCCCCGACCGGTGAGATCGTAGGCGAATCCAAGCCGCGGCCCAAAGTCGTTGTAGTCCTCCTCCATGAACGTGCGCGGCTGGCCGTCTACGCCGGCATAGACCGTGCAGCCCTGCAGCCCGGAAGTGGGCTCGGTGCAGTTGGGGTCGAAGTTGATCTGTCCGTTGTTGCGCTCGTAGGGCTTCTGCTGGAAGTCCCACCGCAGGCCCAGATTCACCGTCAGCCTTGAGGTCACCCTCCAGTCGTCTTGGACGAAGGCGCTCCAGTTGAACCCGTGCCATGAATTGCCCAAGATTCGGTCGATGCCCGCCCTCGACACGTCCCCGGTGAGGAACTGGGCCAGGGCGAAGCCCGTGCCTGCAGGCGATTGGGGATCCGTCGTGAGACCGTTGAACTGGTAGAAGCCTGACAGTGCACCGCCTTGGCGGTTGCCGCCGTATAGGTCGCGTGCATTGACGCCGATCTTCAGTGTGTGGTTGCCCCTGATGTGAGTCACCATGTTCTGGATGTCCCAGTTGAGCGACGTTCTCTTGCCCAGCGCCCCACCGCCGATTCGCGGGTAGGGGCTGACGTTGATGTCCGGCACCTGATCCGGCGGCACGCTGTCCGGCAGGCCGATCTGCTGGGCATAGCCCATATACCTGCCCACGGTCTCGAATGTGAACCGCTGGCGGCTGGTTCCCACGCGGAGGTTATTGATCAGCGTCGGAGAGAAGGTGTGGGTGTCAGAGATGACAAAGTTGCGGTTGGTCTGGTCGTCCTCTCGGCTCCGGCCCACGTTGGGGTCCGTGAACGGGTTGTTGCTGAACGGTTGGTGCCGTGCCGTCGTGTACCGCGCGAACATCGAGTTCTTCTCGCTGAAGCGGTGGTCGATCTTCAGGTTCCACTGTGACCAGTTCACGCTGCGCCTTCTTGCCCACTGGAAGTTCTGGCTGAACGTGTAGGGGTTCGATGGGGTCCTGTTCGGAGCGGGGTACCACGGAAGGACGTTCCTGGACGCGGGATCGAAGCTGGCCGACGGCACTTGGTTGTTGGGATACGGATCCCGGACCAATCCGCCACCGGTGGGGTTCGGACGTGTTGTGTCTGGATCGAACAGGGGTATCGAGTCTCCCCGTGCCGTGCGCAACTGGGAAAAGTCGCCTTGGAGGAATTCGGGCACAGGCACGTTCAGGATGGACGGACTGCTTCGCCTCAAGCGGTACTCTTCCCAATTGAAGAATCCGAATGTCCGGTTCTTGATGACCGGACCGCCGACAGCCGCGCCGTACTGGTTGTAGCGGAGGGGAAGCCTCCTTCGCGCAAAGGTGTTCCTGGCATCCATTGCGTCATTGCGCAAGAACTCGTACACGCTTCCGTGAATTTCATTCGTGCCGGAGCGGCTGACCAAGTTGATCGCGCCGCCGGCCGTGAAGCCGAACTCGGAGGACATCGTGCCGCTCTGGACCTTGAACTCTTCCACCGCATCAACCGCGATGGGCACGCCGACCTCGCCCACGTAGCTGAGGATGTTATTGTTGCCGTCGAGCATCTGCGCGTTCATCGAGTTCGGGCTACCGTTGATCGACACGGACGACAGCTGGATACCGCGATCGCCGAAGCCCGAGTTGGTCGGTCCTGCGTTCGAGACCACGCCCGCCGTCAGCATCGCCAGCGCCAAAGCTCCTCTGCCGTTGAGGGGCAGGTCTGAGACCCGCTTCCGCTCGATCACCTCGCCGATGGTCGCCCCGCCGGTATCGACCAGCGGCGCTTGGCCGATTACCTCGACGACCTCCGTCACTTGGCCGATCTCAAGGGTGACGTCGACCGCCGCGTTCTGGCCGACCTGAAGAGTGATGCCCGAGCGCACGCTGCGGCGAAAGCCATCCGCCTCGACTGTGACCTCATACTCGCCGACTGCCATGCCGGGAGCAACGTAGAGACCGCTCTCGTTCGATGATGTGCTGAACTCGGTGTTCGTCGATGTGTGCAAGACCGACACCTGGGCACCGGGGATGACGGCGCCCTGCTGATCGGTGACGACACCGGAGATCGTCCCTGTGCTCTGCTGAGCCAAAGCGACCCCAATGGCGAACAACGCCAATATCGCGAGCTTGAGCCCGCCAAACGCTACTTTCATTAGCCCCTCCTGTGATCTGTGATACCAGATCACTTATAGAATAGCCGACCCACCTGGGCAGGTCAATACGTCCCGGCCGGCTGTTGCGGACTCGTGCGGCATCGTTCCATCGGGGATCACGTCGGAGGTTGGCCCCGATGGCCATCCGGTTGGGTCGGCACATTGGCCATGCAGCCCGCCCTATCGTCGGGTCTAAGGTCCGCGGGCGGCAAGCCGTGCTGGTCAGTTGTCGTTGGCCCGCCGTATCCCGCGCTATGTCTCGGCCACAGAGCCGAATCGCCGTCTCAGCCGAAAGCCGCGCGCCGCCTCAACAATTCCATCAGTCCCCGCCGGATTCCGCGCAGCCTGTGGTCATGCGCAGCCGTTTGGGCCACTGCCGCCCTGCGATGCCGGGCCAAGGCTCATCGGCGACGGCGGATGTCACCGACTAGCGCGAGCTTTGACCGCTTCGCATGGTCAGCTAGCACAAGCGACAAATCCTCGGCCGACCGTGCGCGGAGCGCTTGGATCATAGCGCGGTGCTCCCGCTGCGCTTGAGGCACCCTCTTGGCCCAGTCCCTATTCGAGACGTGAACGCTTGCGATCGTGAGGTGCGCGTTAAGTTGCTTGTACATGTGGTACAGCTTTTCGTTGCCCGAGAGGCCCACAATCAGCAGGTGGAACTGCCAGTTCAGTCGGTCGTGACGTTTCATGCCGTTCGACCCCGTGGCGTCGAAGTCGTCCATTTGAACGACGAGGTCCTCTAGCTCGGCTATGTCCTCCTCCGTCGCGTTGTGCACTGCAGTCTCGGCGGCTAGCTGGTCAAGGGCGCGCCTGATGTCGAACGTTTCGGCGACGTCCCTCTCGTCCACTTGCCTGACGTAAGACCCGCTTCGCGGGCGGATGTCGACAAGACCTTCCTCTGCCAGCCGGTCAATCGCTGTGCGCACAGGCATCTGGCTGATCCCCAACCTCTTGGCCAGCTCCCGGATAGAGAGGCGTTGTCCTGGCTGGAATCGGTGGTCGAGGATGGCGCGAAGCACATCCTCGTAGGCAAGGTCCGAAATTCTAGGACGGTCGACTCTCTGGGCCAAGGTCTTGGGGGCTCCACCAACGGCGTTTGGCGACATCTGGCAGCTGCTCTCGAAGTCCTGCTGCGGTCTGGCTTGACCCAAGACCCGCCGTATGCCCCAGGATTGGCGCTGGTGCCTTCGCCGGCGCGTGTGCAGGCAGGTGCGCGGCCCGGACCGCGCACTTCATCTTATCTTCCTGCCTTTCGGCCGCGTTCGAGCGCGGGTTGCGGTCGGTCGCAGGGAAGCTGGCATAATGAGCCCCGCCAACCGTGAACTTGCGCAATCTTCCGTTGTTCCTGTTGTTGCTTTGCAGCGTGGCTGTCGCAGCTGCCCAAAGTCCGCAGCCCAACATTCTGTTCGCCATCTCGGACGACCAGTCCGCGATGCATGCAGGGGCGTACGGGGACGTCGCCACGCTCACCCCCGCGTTTGACAGGGTTGCGCGCGAGGGAGTGCTCTTCAACTACGCATTCACAGCCGCGCCATCGTGCACCCCCTCGCGCAGCGCGATCCTGACGGGCCGCAATATCTGGGAGCTTGAGGAGGGCGGCATCCTGCTCGGCATTCTGCGCTCCAAGTTCACGGTCTTCACCTTGCTGCTTGAGGACGCCGGCTACGAGATCGGGGCCACGGGGAAAACTTGGAGCCCGGGTCGCATGGAGGGCTGGAATCGGGACGTCTTCGGGAAGAACAGCAGCGACCGCAAGCTCGCCGAGGGAGATCGGCGACCGGGCCTCAACACAACCGACTATGCCGCCAACTTCGAGGAGTTCCTTGCAGCGCGCGATCCCGAGAAGCCATTCTTCTTCTGGTTGGGGACCTCCGAGCCGCACCAGCGCTATGACATCGGCGCTTGGAAGCGCGCCGGCAAGGAATTGGCCTCGGCCCGCCTTCCCGGCGCCTTACCCGACCATCCAGACGTGCGGGGAGAAATCCTCGACTACGGCGTCGAGATCGAGCACTTCGACCGGCACCTAGGCCGGGCTCTGCAGCTGCTCAAGGACCGGGACGAGTTGGACAGCACCTTGGTGATCGTGACCAGCGATCACGGCAATCCGCTGCCCCGCTCGAAGTGCAACCTGTACGACTCGGGCATACAGGTTCCCCTCGCCATGCGGCTGCCGGGCCAGATCCCTCCCGGGCGCCGGGTGGACGACTTGGCCAGCCTAGTCGACATCGCGCCCACCCTACTGGAGGCCGCATCAGTCGAGGTGCCCGATGTCATGTCCGGCCGCAGCCTGTGGCAGATCGCACGCTCGGGCCGCGACGGTTTAGTGGACGAGTCGCGCGATTTCGTGGTCGCGGCCTTCGAGCGACACACGATCGCGCGGCGCGGCGGCGTCGGATATCCCATGCGCGCGATCCGCACCCACAAGTACGCCTACATTCGCAACTACGAGCCGGACCGCTGGCCGGCGGGCGATCCGGACTACAACGCCCCACCGCAGGGCTTCTTCGGGGATGTCGATCGGGGCGTGACGAAGTCCTTCCTAATGGCGAATGCGCTGGACGAGAAGATTCGTCCCTACTACCTGATGGCCTATGGCCGCCGACCGGCGGAAGAGCTCTACGACCTTGAGGCCGACCCGCACCAGTTGCGGAACATTGCCGCGGATACGGCCATGACCGAGGTGATGCAGGAGCTGGTGTGGCGCTTGGAGGCATACCTTCGAGCGCACGGTGACCCGCGGCAGCGGGGCGAGGCGCCCTGGGACTCCTACCCGTTCACAAACCCGTGGAGGCTGCTTGAGAACCCGGCCTGGAAATCGGAAGGCCTGCCATCTCCACTGCCCTGAGGGGTGTCCAAGCGGGTCGTGACGGCCTCAGAGTTGAACCACCGATCGCTTGGCGACCCTCGACGAGAAGGCTGATTCTCGGGAAGCAAGATTGAATTCGTGGAATTCGAAGTGTGTTCGACCGCCCAAGCGGCGGCTGCCTCGAACTGACGCTCCTCTTGACAGGAGGTCGACATTTGGCCGTGATTCCCGAGGGGGCGATGTCAGGTCAATGGAATCCGCCCTTCCGCGAGATTCGGTCGCGCGGCCAGCTGTCGCGCCGAGACCAGCCGCAGCTCCGCACCTGCCGATCTGCCACAGAATGCGGGCAGGGTGCAGCGGCGGGCTGCGCTATTCCGCGACGGACGAGCGCTGAGCCCTGCATCGCGCCGGTCCCAGACTTCTGGCTACGAGCCCGGCAGACCTCGGAGCCATGCAGGGTACGCCTGTAGCGACACTGAGAGGTTAGGCCTCCGTGCCCCGCCCCGAAACAGCGATCCGCTGTCCGCCATTGGGCGCGGCGGGCGCGTGACCCGTCGCGCCGCACTGACACCGGTGGATCCGATCGAGGTAGCGAGCCGCTAAGGACCAGTATTCACGTAAATTGCCCTCCAAGGATCAATCTTCATGCCATAGAATCAGATTTCGGAGAGACTCTCGTCCCGGAACTGATGAGTGTCGATCCGAGAGCGGCTGCCATGACCACGATCCGCAACGACGCCTTCTCCGGCCCTTCAGAGGTTTTTCGGGACAGACGGCTCCCCGAGACCGCAACACCCGCGGGATACAGCGCGCTGATCGATGCCTTCGACCTTGAGGTCCCGCTGCCCCGCAGGCTGAGAGCCATCGGCCAGCGCCACCGCATCCGGGATTACGACCGGTGGCGGATCATGACGCCCCGCCATGCACCGGCACCCACCGTGGAGGGTCACCTAACGTTTGCCCTGAGGTACGAAGGGCTGGACTTGGCGGTCCTTAAGCGGCTGTTCCTCCTCATCGGCCCCGCCCCGATAGAAGCGATCGCGCGGGCGAGGCCAACCGGCACTTACGCACGCCGATTCTGGTTTCTGTTCGAGTGGCTGACTGGTGGGAATCTGGACTTGCCCGACGCCAAGAACGGCCGCTATGTCCCCGTGCTCAACCCATCCCAGCAGGTGGGCATAGACGGTGAGACTGTGCCCAGGTATCGGCTGCGGAACAACCTGCCCGGGACACCCGCATTCTGCCCGCTCGTATTCCGAACCAGGATGCTGGAACAGTTTGCCGAGCTCGAATTACCACGGCGCGCACGGGATGCAGTTGCCGACGTGCCGCGCGATGTGCTCGCCCGCACAGCGGCCTTTCTCTTGCTGAAGGACTCTAGGGCCAGCTACGTGATCGAGGGCGAGCAACCGCCATTGAGCCGCATCCAGCGCTGGGGCCGCGCCATCGGCGAGGCCGGGCGTCGGCCGCTGGACAGCGACGAGTTTCTTCGGCTGCAGCGCATCGTCATCGGCGATAGCCGCTTCGTCACCCTCGGATTCCGCAAGGAGGGAGGGTTTATCGGCGAACACGAACGTGCCACACGCATGCCTCGGCCGGCCCACATCAGCGCTCGCCCCGGAGACCTTTCGGAGCTGACCGAGGGCATGATCGCCTTCGACCGCGGACCGGCCCAAGAGATGGATCCTGTGATCGCGGCGGCCATCCTCGCCTTCGGGTTCGTCTACGCACACCCATTCGAGGACGGCAACGGCCGGCTTCACCGGTACCTGATCCACCATGTGCTGGAAGAGCGCGGCTACACGCCACCCGGCATCGTATTCCCCGTGTCGGCCGCGATCCTGCGGCAGATCGACAGATATCGCGAGACGCTGGAATCCTACTCGCGACGCCTGCTGCCACACATCAGATGGGAGCCGACCGACGCGTTCAACATCCGCGTCAAGAACGACACTGGGGACTTCTACCGCTTCTTCGACGCCACTCCCCACGCCGAATTCCTCTACGACTGTGTCCGCCAAGTGATCGAGCGCGACCTTCCGGAGGAATCCGACTGGCTACGTCGTTACGATGCGTTCCGCGGGCGCATTAGTGCGATGCTCGAGATGCCCGAACGCACCATCGACCTGCTCTTCCGCTTCCTCGACCAGAACGACGGCATACTTTCACGCCGCGCCCGCAGGAAGGAGTTCGCGGCTCTGACGGACGCGGAGTCCAAACGAGTCGAAGCCGTCTTTGCGGGTGAATTCGGCGACCGGAGCCGTTCCGAACAGAGGCCGGCGTTCGCGTACCGCGAGGAATCTTGAGCCGAGAACGCGGCCCGTCGGTCGAGGTGACCAGAGGGTGCCTGCAAGAATGCCCGTCGCATTCCTTCGAAACTCCCCGCCCACAGATCGAATCGCCGCATCTGCTCGCGGTCGCCGTGGCTTCGATTCCCTAACAGACAGCTGCATGCCCGCCATCGCGCCCAAAAGCGAGCGAGCCATGCCAACAGGGGAGGTGCCGGCCGCGGCTGCAGTGTTCATCCTTGCGAAGGGCGGAGTTGCGGAGAACTCACCGTGCTCCCTCGGGCCACCGGTGGGTACTCGGATGCGGACGACAAAACGCTGACCTCTCGCGCACCACGTCTCGGGCGCCAAGGGCGACAGGCCTGTCGGAGGGTCGCGGCGTTGCCGCAGTCCGGTGGGACGAATTGCGAGCGGG
This sequence comes from Bryobacterales bacterium, assembly GCA_028819235.1. Classification (GTDB taxonomy): domain Bacteria; phylum Acidobacteriota; class Terriglobia; order Bryobacterales; family UBA6623; genus VXMF01. The sequence continues at coordinate 4,220 of JAPPMC010000124.1, read as the reverse complement.
CGACCTGGTGGGTTCAGGCGCGGCTCCGCAGCCGAGCGAGCGGCGTCTCAGAAGGGAGGTTCTAGGCCCAGCTCCTTCCAGATCCAATGCGTGTCGTACGGCTCGAACTGTAGGTCCACTGCGCGGTCATATTCGGCGATGTCGATTTCCTTGACCCAGTCCATCGCATCTCGGCGGCCCTTCTTGGTCCTCACCGCTTCGCGGACGGTCGCGCCTCCAAGTTTGGCTATAGGCTTGTCCAGCAATTGCCGATAGTGCTCGTCAACTAGCTGATGTATCCCTTGCGACACCTCCTTCGGGTGTGGCACTTCCGGCGGGGTCAGAGGCTCGCTGCATTCGCTCGTCTGCTGCGATCCGAGGAGGCTGCCCAGCTGTGTCGACAAGAGGGAGCGTCCGCGTTCGGCCCGTTGCGCCGAATTCACGCGAAGTGTCAGCACGCCATCCTTGATCTGAACATCACCGAGGGTCTTCGCGAAGCTACCCGCCTCAGTCGCTGGCGCAGTCTTGCCTTCGCCCCGGGTGAAGCGCTGCGAAGGCGAACCCAGCGCGGACCAGACCCACTCCGTTTCACCGCGCGAGAGTTGCTGGAAGCCGGCAATCTCATTCATCAGCGCCGCAACTCTTGCTTGGTCGCCCTTGATCGGAAAGCGGATTTGGCAAAGGACCATCACCTCGTCATCCGAGTTGCGCAATTCAGGCATCGGAGCGTTGTGTTGCTCCACGATGTCCATCACCCAGAACTTCAACAGGACTCTGGTGTACTGCACGGAACGAAGGATTTCTTTTCTGGACATCCGTGGCACGGCCCGCCTCGTTTTGCCGCGCCGACGCTGTCTGCGGCTCCCTCGACGGGACCTCAGGGAGGTTCTCCTTCTCTTTCTTGCCTTCTTGGCCAGCACTTGGATCTCCGCCTCGGCGCGCTTCGCCAAGTCGATTCGATAGGGAAGAATGCTACCTGTGAAATACCTCTCACCGCCTACAGTCACGACGTGTGCTGCGATTCGATCGCGTGGTCCCAGACCAGTGGAGATGCGCCTATCCCACACGGTCACGGCCTTTCCGCGAAGCAGCATATCCCGCACCTTCACGTTCTGTCCGGGATCGACTTCGACAATCTGGAACAACGAGGCTGACGCATCGCGCAGCGATTCCAAGTAGCGCCGGCTTCGAGCCGACTCCCGCCAGCCGCGCTTGTTCAGGTAGTCGTCGACCACGTTCCACTCACCGTTCTCGCCGAAACGTGCGGTGAAGAAGTCTGCCAAGATGAACTCTTTCACGATCGCGGGGGCATTTATGATCCCCTTCAGGCTGTCGAATATGTACGCATTGTCTAAGGGCACCTGCTCAAAGTAGTCGGCCACCAGTTGAGACAGCCGCGCACTGCACTTGTTGCGTTCTGTCCACGCCACCAGGCGCTGCAGCGCCTGGTCTGTTTTCTTATCTCTCAAGTGCCGAACCCGCAGGTGCTATCGCCTCTACGTTCGTCATCGTATCGCGATCAGCCCTATGGACGGAGCTTCAGCACAGGGGCGTTGATAGGACCCGCTGGACTCTCCAGCACAGTTCGTGAGGTCGACGATCCTAGAGGCCGAAGACGCATTTGGTGCGTCCCACGGTGCACAGCGCTCCTCCGTACTTCAGGTTTTCCGAGATTAGGCGTCGGCACGCGCAGCACTCCCGATGGTGTCAAGCCGCATCGGCAGGAGGCCTTCAGCGGTCTTTGAGCTAAGTCCGGCAAGAAGCAGCATGGGCTCCGGTGAGACCGGTCGGCCAAATGGCCGGTCCCATCGAAGCGCTGGCGGGCCATGTCGCGGGAGGCTGATCAATCCTTGCTGCGAACAGCAGGAGTGCCGGCCTCGCTCGGTAAGGCATGGCGCCGGTCCCGCGATCGCGAGTGGAGCGTGACACTTGGTCGCTCCTGTGCCTGACCATAGTCCCGAGACCACCAACGCCAGCGACAGCCAAGCATGCGGCACACGCCAGCGCGACCGCGGGCCAAAGGCTGCCTGTTCTGACTCCGGGACTTTGGGTCACGGACCCCATGTGCCGTCGGAATCAGCGTTGGTGGCAGAATGCCTCTCTGCGGATAACCTGCCTGAGTGCGCAATGCGGAGACTCAGAAGAGGTCGCGCAAGGCCTACAGCATGTTGCACTCATGCCGGCTCGGAGTGGCGAGTGTGAGACGGCAATCACCGAACGTGCGGCGTCTCAGCGGTAAGCCTCTAGGCCCAACTCCTCCCAAATCCATCCCGTGTCATAGGCGTCGCATCCTTGGTCCGCTGCACGGCGGTACTCGAGAATCTCCAACTGCTTGAGCCAGCTGATGGCCTCCTCGCGGCCCCTCCTCGACTTCGCAGCGTTGCGCAATGTCCTGCCTCCAAGCACGGGCAGCGGCTCGTCCAGCGTGCGGCGGTAGTGATCGTCAAAGTACTGGTGGATCGCCTGAAGCTCGTCTTGATCCGGAGGTTCTTCGGGCGGGGGCCGCGGCCCGCTCTCCTTGAGCGCCTGGAGTACGTCATGGGTGCTTGTCTGGGGCGGCCCGACCAGATCACCCAGCGTGGACGACAGGAGAGAGCCGCCACGCTCGGCCCGTTCCTGGGAGTTCACGAAGAGCGTCAGGACACCAGCCTCGACTTGGGCATGGCCGAGAATGGTCGTCGAGGGCCCGCTCCCGCGTGCCCCAGTTGGTGTCTCGGCACCATAAAGGCCAAGCCGTTCCTGGGGCGAACCCGGCGCGGACCACACCCACTGTGCTTCACGTCCCTCGACTCGCTCGAAGTCCGCAATCTCATCCAGCAGCGCCGCGACTCTTGCCTCTTCACCGTATATCGGAAATCGGAGCTCGGAGAGGACGATCCCTTCGCTGTCCGTATTCATCAGGTTAGGCAACGGGGTGTGGATCCGATCCATGATGTCCTGCGTCCAGAAGCTCGAAAGGATCTCGGTGTACCGCAGCGTGCGAATGAATGCTCCTCTCGACATCGGTGACCCCGCCGCGCGTGATGTCCGAGGTTGGAGGCGTTCTCTTGCGCGGGCCCTTCGGCGGGATAGGACGATTCTCTTCCTTTCCTTCCTTGCCAGGTTCTCGACCGCTGTCTGCGCACGCCTCGCCCAGTCGAATCGGTAGTGAAGCATGCCACCAGCGAACTCCCTCCTGCCGTCCACGGTGACGATTCGTCCCGCGATCCGTTCCCACGGCACCAGGGTCTTGGATGCGGTCTTCTCCCACACAGTGATGGGCTTGCCGCCCCGAAGCAGATCACGCAGCTCCAGACTCTTGCCGAGGTCAACGGCGACAACCTCGAACAAAGACGCAGTGGAGTCGCGCAGCGATTCAAGGTACTGCTTGGCTCGAGCAGACTCCCGCCAGCCGTGCCTCTCGAGATAGTCGTCGACCACGTTCGACTCGAGGTTGTCGCCGAACATCTTGGTACAGAAGTCTTCAAAGATGAAGGAGAATAGCGTGGCATCGCCATGCTCGAATTGCTCCAGCCCGTCGAAGATCTCATCGATGTCAAGGGGGACCTGCTCAAAGTGGCCGGCCATCACTTCGGTCAGGTACGGAAGCCATTCGTCCCTTTGTGCCCACTGCATCAGATTCTCGACTGCCTTTGCGATTCCGCCTTCACTCATGTGGCCACCAGGTAGAACTGGATTCCCTACCTTGGTCATAGTATCGGCCAAAGTACCAGCTGGAACGTTGGCGTCTAGAGAGGGCGCCTTGATCGAAGCGGATGCGAATCCGCTCGCACCGGTGGCTACGCAGCTGTTGGACAGGTAGCTGCGCAATTGCCAAGACGGCAGTCCGGCCCAGCCGGAGGCCCCGAGGTCGCGCGACTACGTGCCGCGACGTATGCTGCCGGCCCGACAGAGCCCAACGAGCTCGTGCAGCTTCAGCGAGAGTACCGGAGCTTCGAATTCAGCGCGGAGCCTTAGCCGAACCACTGGAGTGGTGGGTACGAAATGCCTGTTCGATCCAGTCAGGGTCCTCAGGTTCGTGGGGCACACAAGAGGAAGCGCCCGACGTTGGCGCATGGTCCCATGCGGATCGTTCCTGGCCTCGGGCAGTCCAGCCTTGCGGGTCTGCACGGCCTGTGCGGGCAGCGGGGCTCAGGGCTCAAGCCACTGCAACCCGGTCGGCGTCCTTTGCGTGGGTCTGCCGCGATCTGCCCATGCCCCATAACCGGGACTTGACAACGGCACCCCTCGTGTGGCATCCA
>JAPPMC010000238.1 GCA_028819235.1 Bryobacterales bacterium | reverse complement strand
TCATCCCTCTCCCACCATGCTCAGCTCTGGCCTCTCAAAAAAGAATCGCCCTGGTAACCTGCCACCCGAACGCCCTGAACTTCTCCGCCACAGGCGCAGGATCCATGATTCCGGCCGTGCGGCCGTCGGTCTGCAGGCCGTTGTCGTCGATCAGGCCAATCAGGCCGTCCAGCCGGAACTGGCGTGCCGCCATCGCGGCCTCCCAGACGACGCCCTCTTGGAGCTCTGCATCAGACAGCATGACGTAGGTGCGGTAGGCCCGGCCTAGGTGCTTGGCGGCAAGGGCGATGCCGACGGCGCACGAGAATCCTTGTCCCAGCGAGCCGGTCGTCATGTCTATGCCCGGGCACTTGGTCATGTCCGGATGCCCCTGCAGGGGGCTGTCAATATCCCGTAGTGTCCAAAGCCATTTGCGAGGGAAGTAGCCGCGTGCCGCCAGCGCGGCGTACCAGGCGGGCGAGCAGTGGCCCTTGGAGAGGACGAAGCGGTCGCGGTCCGGCCATCTGGGCCGCTCCGGGTCGATGCGCAGGCGCCTAAAATACAGATAGGCGATCATGTCGATCGCCGAAAGCGAGCCGCCGGGATGGCCCGATCCCGCCTTGCCGATCATCGTCAGGATGTCCCGGCGGAGGCCCAGGGCGGTACGCCGCAGTTCCTCGAGCCGGAGGTCCGGCTGGACTGCGCAAACGCTCATCGATCTCCCGCCAGGTTCTCGAAGACCAGCACCCGTCCATGCGTCCATCCCAGCGACACCAGGTCCAGATCCCCGTCGCCGTCGAGGTCAGCCAATTGCGTGCCGTCGTGATGCTCATCACCTGTGAAGACCGAGTGCCGTTCCCAGCTCGAGCCCTTCCCGTCTGCGTTCTCGTAGACCAGCAGCTCGGATCGCGCGGGTTCCACAAGGTTGTGCTGGCCGACGACCACATCGACGTCGCCGTCACGGTCCAAATCGCCGGCATCCATCGACATCGGACCGATCGTGGTGTCGATGATGTGCTCCCGCCACTCGGCTGTCGGGACCAGCGGCTGCCGGTACCAAGCGAGTTTTCCGGGCGAACGGCTCGATTCGTAGCCTGAGATGCCGTCGAGCCGGCCATCCCCGTCCACGTCCGCCGCGACGTTGCGGTCCGGCAGTCCGTCGGAGGGGTGCAGGCGCCGGCCCCGGAAGCGCCCGCCTGCATTCTCTAGCCAATAGGTGCCGAGCAGCAGGTCCGCGTCACCGTCGCGGTCCAGGTCGGCGGCGTCGATGCCCTCATCTTGGGAGATCTCCGAGATCCGCGACCATTCCCACGCCTCCTCGGTCGGATCGTCCGGCACCGTCAGCAGCTGGATGCCGCGGCCGGCTGTGTGCCAGGACAGAGCGATGGAGAGCCGCCGATGCCCGTCGAAGAAACGCCCAGCGGCCACTCCCTGCAGGAAGTCGCCGTCACCGCGGGGTATGTTGAGGCGGATTCGGAATGATCCGGAACCGTCATTCTCGGCCCACGCGAAGCGCGGGTCAGCCGCCGAACCCTCTCCCTGCGTACCCAGCACGTCTAGGTCGCCGTCGCCGTCGGCATCAAACACCGCCGCAGCGTTGCGCAGCGGCAGGCCGAGGTCCCGGCGGGGCCATGATCCGTCAAGCGAGCCGGGGTTCTCGTACCACCAGCCGCCGGCCACGATGTCAGGACGTCCGTCCGCGTTCAGGTCCGCCGGGTAGATGAAGACCGCGCGCCAAGGCTTCTCGGCATCGATCACGTGGCGCTGCCAGCGGTCCAGGGCGAGCTTGCGCGGGGCCGGCGACTCGTTCCGCCAGACGTCGATCCGCGGGGCCTTCCAGTTGTAGGCCTTGGCCAAGATGTCCAGGTCACCGTCGCCGTCGAGGTCGGCGATGCGCGACTCGTGGTTGCCGAAGCCCGCCGCCACCACCTGCTCGGCGAATGCCCCCTGACCATCGCCGTAGAACACTCGTAAGCGGGCGATAGGATTGCTGCTCCCGCTGCCCCACTGGCCCATTTCGGCGGAGAAGATGTCGAGGCTGCCGTCACCGTTGACGTCCCCGACTCCAATCGAGTGCCCGTGAACGAGTTCCGGAATCGGCAAGTCGTGCCCGGTCCACTGGCCGTCCTGCCACTCGTACCAGCGGATCGGTCCGTCGATGTCGCCCGGCGCGAAGACGACTTCGGGGCGGCTGCCAGGGATCAACTGCCCGGCGGCCGAGCGCGAGAACCGGAAGCGGTCGTCGATCACCTCCGGTTGGAACTCGCCTCCCTCATGCTTGAACCAGCGCCCTCCGCCGACGATGTCCGGCAGACCGTCCAGATCGATGTCCGCCGACGCAAGTCCTTCGTGCTCATCTCCTTCCCATGTGTAGATGGCCTTCGATGCCCATTCGCCGCTTCGAGGGTCTTCGGGAATGTCGAAGAGCAGGAGGGAATGCGCCCTTTGGTTCCACGACACGAGCTCGGTCCGGCCGTCGCCGTCGAAGTCGCCGAAGAGTTGGTCGTGGTGCTTGTTGCCGCCCGAGGCCTTGATCGTGTGGCGCTTCCATCGCTGTCTTGGGTCGAGTTCCGGATAAGGGTTCTCCCACCACCAAATCTCGTTCCCACCCGAATCCGTGCCGAAGACGACGTCGGCATCGCCGTCAGCGTCGATGTCATGCGCCGCGCCACCGGCCTCAATCCTCAGGAAGTCCGGTTCCACGACATGCTTGCGCCAACCATCGACCGTCTTCTGGAAGAGCGTGACCGCCGGGCCGACGACGCGGGCGACGACCAGAAAGTCGTTGACACCGTCGAGGTCGATGTCAACGACCAGCGAACCGGTCTGCTGGTCGGAAGGCCCGGGTGACGGCAGATCGCCGGCAGTGCTGGACAGGTGCGTCCAGCGCGGAATGGGCGGCGCCGCGTTCAGGGCGACCCCACAAGTCATCAGGAACAGCCCTAGGCGGCGCATCGATTCACCAGTCCTTTCCTTACTCGGAACCTTCCATCTGTTCCACATAAGCGTAGTACGCACCGAACTGCTCGCCGTCGCGGTCCACGAACCACGTCTCCAATTCGGTCAGCCCCGCTTCGAGAACGAAGTCGAACTCGATTTCCTGCGCGCCGTCTTCGACGGCCTTTCGGCGCTCGACCGCCCCGAACCGACTACCGGCCTCCAAGATGTCGAGAGCCCGCCCCGGCGGAAAGGCCTCGATCCGAGGATCGCCGGCCATGTAGGGGTCGGAAGCGACATAGCGCTCCGCCGGGCTGCGGATCCCGAGCCCGGACTCCCGCGGCCAGCGTCGCAGGGCCACGCGGTAGCGCCCCGGCCGCTCGACCCGCACTGCGAAGCGGCCCTGGCCGCGCTCGCCGCGGCGCAGGTGCGGCCAGTTGTAGACGCGGGGGCCATGCCACCAGTCGTAGGACGTGAGCATCTGTGGCTCCATGCCGACCGGGTACGGTTCCAGTTCGAGACCGAGTTCCACTCCCGCCCACCATTGCTCGTAGTCTCCGGCGAGCTTCGCAGTCAAGTCCGGCCGCTCCCCGGCCAGATCGCGCATTTGGGCAGGATCCTCCGAGAGGTCGTATAGTTCGCCGCCTACCCAGCGCCAGTCTCTCCAGAGCACTGCCCCGCGCCCTTTCTGGTCGGACTGCTGCACCACGACTACGCGCTCCTGCAGCTCCGGCTGCTTGCCCGTGCGGAGGAGAGAGGCGAGACTGACTCCGTCATACTGCGCTCCCTGCGGCGGATCCAGATCGCAAAGATCGAGCAGCGTGGGAAGCAGGTCCTGCACATGCGTCAGGGCGTCTACCGTGCCGGGAGGCTGGAGTTGGCCGCCGGGCCACGAAACGAAGAGGGGCACGCGGTGGCCACCGTCGTAGAGGGAGCCCTTCTTGCCGCGCATGCCCGCCGAGAACACAGCCTCGCCGTTGGCCGTGCCGTTGTCGGTGAGGAAGACCACGATAGTACTGTCGCGTAGGCCGAGTTCGTACAGCAAGGCCACGAAGCGGCCGAGGCGGTCGTCGACGGTCGCGATCATCGCGAAGAACGTGGCGGTTTCCTTGTCAAGGTGACGGTAGGGTTCGCGGTAGCGGTCCGGAGCTAGGAGGGGACCGTGAGGCGCGTTGAGAGGAAGGTAGAGAAAGAACGGCTCGCCGTCCTCGCGGCGCTGCCGCACGAACGCTTCGGCGAGGTCGAACCACACGTCGGTGGCGTAGCCGTCAAATCGCTCGTACGAGCCGTTGTGGAGCAGATAATCGTCCTGGAGGTCGCTGTTCCAATAGTTGGGAAGCGACTGCACGCCGCCGCGCAGATAGTGCACCGCGTCCTGGAAGCCGCGCTCGTGAGGGCGATGTCCGGGCGTGTTACCCCCCAAGTGCCACTTGCCGTACAGGGCCGTGCGGTAGCCTCGCTCCGCGAACTCGTCGGCCATCGTCCGAAGCCCGCGCTTCAGCAGGTGCCGCTGGCCATGCGGGCTCGAAGCACCGTTGCGGAGGGAGTCGAGCCCGGTCAGCAACTGTCCTCTCGTCGCCGTGCAGGAGGGGGCCACGTGGAAGTCGGTGAACCAGGCGCTCTCGGCAGCCAGAGCGTCGAGGTTCGGAGTACGCAGGATCGGGTTGCCAGTCAGCGAAAAGTCCCCATATCCTTGGTCGTCGGTCATGACCACGACGACGTTAGGAGATGGCTGCAAGTCGGGGCGGGCCGTTTCGGCAAGGCAGGCCAGCAGGGCCAAGGCCACAAGCCCAGCAGCCACGGCCATGCGCCTATGGCCCGGCCGGACGGTGCGCGAAGCGGTGGACCGATTGAACGAAGGTGTGCAGGGCATTACGAAAACGATTTCGTAGCGATCGTTACAGTAGCATCAACTGACCCGACCCGTCAATCCGGGGCGCCCCCGCGGAGTGTGCGACGGCGTTCTTGGCAGTGGGGCGGGTCCGGGCGCTGTGCCGGCCGGCCGCCACCAGTGCGAGAATGGATCCCTCAGCCTGGGCATAATGCGCTTCGAGTCGCCATGGCTGCTATTGCTGCTGGTGCCGCTGGCGGCACTGGTCGCTTGGCGCTTCAGGGACGGCATCCGGCTCCCGCTGCCGACGACCGGGCAGGCCGCGAGGATCGCGCCCACTTGGCGGGTCCGTCTGCGCCGCCTGCCTGCATTGCTTCGCGCGCTCGCGCTGGCGGCCATCGTGGTAGCGCTGGCGCGTCCGCAGCACGGGACCGAGCAGGTCCGAGACATCTCGCAGGGCATTGCCATTGAGATGGTCGTGGACCGATCGTCGAGCATGGGAGAGAGGATCCGCTACGGCGGCCGGACCATGACCCGCCTGGACGCCGTCAAGGAGGTGTTCCGGGAGTTCGTCGATCCCCAAGAAGGGACGCTGGGCGGACGGTCCGATGACCTGATCGGCATGACGGCGTTTGCTCAGTATGCCGACACGGTCTGTCCCCTGACCCTCTCGCACACAACGCTGGTCGAACTGCTCGGCTCCGTGCGTCTGGTGGAGGACCGTCGGGAGGACGGCACTGCAATCGGCGATGCGGTCGCGCTGGCAGCAGCCCGATTGCACAAGGCTGAAGATGCCTTAGGGGATCTGTCGGCGGACAACAGCGACTACGAGATCAAGAGCAAGGTGATCATCCTACTGACCGACGGGGAGAATAACGCCGGTGATCGCAGCGTTGCGGACGCCGGGCGCCTGTGCCAGCAATGGGGAATCAAGGTCTACGCTGTCGGGGTCGGTGGCGAACGCAGCGTGCCAACGAAATTCGGCCGTCTCACCGCCCCAATGCGACCCGGTTTCGACGACCGCGCCCTGCGCGAGATCTCCGAGTCGACAGGCGGGAAATACTGGCTGGCGACCAGCGCCGAGACTCTTCGGGAAGCCCACGAGGAGATCAACACCCTTGAGACGACAGAGATCGAGACCGTCCGCTATCTCGACTATCGCGAGGCTTTCGGGCCTTGGGCGTTGGGTGCGCTTCTGTTGCTATCTATCGAGGCCCTGCTGCGTCAAACCCTGCTGAGGGTCACCCCGTGAGCGATTTTCGATTCGCAGACGTGGGCATGCTGCACTGGCTGTGGCTGCTGCCTGTGCTGGCGGGACTGATGGCCTACGCGGCCCGGCACCGCGGGCGGGCTCTGAGGCGGTTCATAGAAGCAGGGTTGCTTCAGAGGTTCGCCGGGCACGCGCTGCCCGACCCCTCAAGGCGGGTCCTGAAGGCTGCGCTCCTCCTCGCGAGTGTGGCCCTGCTCGTGGTGGCACTCGCCCGGCCCGGCTGGAACGCCGTTCGCGAGGACGTCTCGCAGTCCGGCCGGGACGTGGTGTTCCTGCTGGACGTCTCGCGCAGCATGCTGGCGGAAGACCTGCCGCCCAACCGCCTCGCGCGTGCCAAGCTCGCGATCCGTGACGCCGTCGAACGTCTCAGCGGCGACCGGGTCGCGTTGGCGGTATTCGCTGGCGCAACCGTCGTGAAGTGCCCCCTGACCGTGGACTACGGGTTCTTCCGGATGGCCCTGGATGACGTCTCGCCCGCGACCGTTGGGCGCGGAGGCTCGTTGATCGGAGACGCCGTGCGCCGTGTAATCGCGGACGTGTTCGACGCCAAGCGGACCGATGTTAGAGACCTCGTTCTGATCACTGACGGCGAGGACCACGAGAGCTTCCCGGTCGAGGCCGCGGCCCAGGCTGGGGCTCAGGGTGTGCGGCTGATCGCCATCGGGCTTGGGGACGAGGGGTCCGGACAGCGCATTCCGACCGAGGCGGTCGGGAGTGTCGGAGCTCGGGGCGGGCGCACGTTCCTGCGCTACCAGGGCCAAGAGGTCTGGTCCAAGCTGGACGCGGCCACCCTCCGGAGAATGGCCGAAGCCACGCCTGGCGGAGTCTACGTCAATGTCGCTACCGGCGCAGTGGACTTGGGAGACATCTATTCCCGCCTCGTGGCCCAAGCCCAGGGCGAGCAGTTCGGGTCCCGTACCGTCGAGCGGGTCGAGGAGAAGTTCCAGCTCTTCCTAGTAGGCTGCCTAATCCTGCTGGCGCTCGAGATTGCGCTGAGGGATCGGTCCTCAAGGCAGGTTGCGGCGCTGGCGTGCTTGCTGGCCCTCGGCGGAGCGGCCCGGCCTGCCGACGCGGCCTCGGCACGTGGTCTGGTCAATCAAGGCAACGACTCCTACCGGGCACAGGAATATGAGGCTGCGCTAGCGGACTATGACCAAGCCTTGGAGGAGGAGCCCGACTTTCCCTACGCATCGTTCAACCGCGCCAACGCCCTGTATCGCGCGAGCAGTTTCTCTGAGGCCGCCGATGCCTACGACGCGTCTGTGCGCGGCAGCGTCGAGCGCGGCCTCCCCCGGGTCCAGTCCGCCGCTCTGCACGGGCTCGGCAATGCACGCTACCGGGAAGCCGAGACCGCTGCGGGGTCGGACCCGGGATCGGCACTGCGGCTGCTCGAGTCCGCTGCGAAGGCCTTCGCCGATGCCGTGCGGGTGGACGCCCGACGGTCCGACTCCGCCCACAACCTCGAGTTGACGAGAGAGATGATCCAGAAGCTCCGGGAGCGTGCCTCGCAGCAGTCCGGCGGTACCGGCGAGGATGGAGAGAGCCAAGACCCACAGGACCGGGAGGAGGCGCTGCGCCAGGCGGCCGAGGATCAGGAACGGCTAGCAGAGGAGAGCCGCAATCAACAGGAGGACCGCCAGCGACGTAACGACGGGGCAGCCCAGCAGGAGCAGCGCCATCGTGAAGGTGAGCTTGCGCGCGAGCAGGATGACCTCAGGGAACGCACGCAGGACTTGGCCCAAGGGTCGGACCAGGAAGGACGGCAGAGTCTGGAGGACGCTGCTCGCCACCAGCAGCAGGCGCGTGAGGATCTGCGGCGTGGTGAGCCTGGCGAGGCGGAGCGCGCACAGCGTGCAGCGGCCGAGGCTCTTCGCGAAGCAGCAGACGCGGAGGCCGGAGAGGGCACATCCGAGCAGGTAGTCGAAGCTGACCAAGGCGAGGGGCACGCCGAGTCCGCGGCCGGATCCGAGGGCTTCCTCGCGGAGATGACTGCGGACCAAATCCTCGCGAAAGAGCGCCAGGACCGCCAGCGGCGGCAGCTGCAGCGGGTGGGCGTGGTCAAGGTTGAGAGGGACTGGTAGGTGTTGGTACTGCCTAGGACGTTGGCAGGGCTGGCTGTCATTCCAGCCCTTGTTCTTGCGCAGGATGCCGAGCTGCGCGCTCGCGCGGCAGTGCGCAGCCAGCAGGTCTATTTGGGCCAGCACTTCCTGCTGCAGGTGCAGATCGAGGGCACAGACAGTCCGGACCCTGTTGACATGCGTGTGCTCGAGAAAGACTTCGTTGTCAGCGAAGCGGGCGGTGGTTCCTCGAACAGCACATCGGTAAGCATCGTCAACGGCAGGATGACCCAGAGCGTCCGGCGCGGGTACAACCTCAATTACCGGCTGGCCGCCCGTCGGCCCGGCCAATTACAGATCCCACCACTGTCGATCAGTGCGGGCGGGCAGTCCGCCACGACTCAGCCCGTCCCGTTGCGCGTGCTGCCGCCGCAGGAGAACAGTGACTTCCGCCTGCGATTGGGGCTTTCAGAGTCGCGGGCCTTCGTCGGCCAGCCAGTCGTGCTGACGGTCGACTGGTTCATCGGTCGGGACATCGGAGAGTACGGATTCTCGATGCCGCTGCTGGCTGACACCCGCTTCGAGGTCACCGATCCGCCCACTCCGCCTGCGCGAGATCCCGACGAGCTGATCGGCATTCAGCTGGGCGACAGGCGGGCTCAAGGATGGACCTACCAGGGCGAGCTGAACGGGCGCCCCTGTACAGTGCTCCGGTTCCAGAAGGTCCTGGTGGCCCGGCAGGCGGGCTCCTATGAACTTCCGTCGGCAACAGTCACGTTCGCTGCCATGCAGCGAGGAGGACAGCAGCGACGAGGGGTGTTCGACGATTTCTTCGGTATGAGCCTCCTTGACACATTTGGCGGTCGGCGCGCCACGGAGACGCTCGCGATTCCCTCCAACCGGCCCCGGCTAGAGGTTCGGTCGCTGCCTGCCGATGGCCGTCCCGCACGTTTCAATGGATGGATCGGGCAGTTTGAGCTTGAGGCCAGCGCCAGTCCGACCGCGGTCGAAGTGGGCGAGCCAGTCACGTTGACCATGACGGTCCGGGGTGCGCAGCTGCTTCCATCGGTCGCGTTCCCAGCTCTGGACATCCAGCCTTCGATGGCTAGGGACTTCAAGGTGCCCCAAGAGATGGGGGTCGGAGAGATCAAGGGCGATGTGCGGACGTTCACGCAGACAGTTCGGGCCAGGCATGACGCGGTGAGCGCCATCCCTCCAGTCGAGCTGCCCTACTTCGAGCCGCGGCTCGGAGAGTATCGCACTGCGCGAAGCGAGCCCATCCCCATTACCGTGGAACCGTCACGTATCGTCACCGCTGAGGACATTGAGGGCGGGGGCAGCGGCGGCCCCCGGCAGCTTGCCGTAGAGTCCGCCGAGACGGGTCTCGGACACAGCTACACCGGCGCCGACGCGCTGCGAGCGCCGTCCGGGCCGTGGACGTACTGGCTTCGCCCGCTTGGCCCACCGCCATTGGCGACGGCACTGATCGCCGTCCCCCCGCTTCTGTGGTGCGCCGTGATGGCGGTCAGAGTCGGGCGGCGGGCACCGGGGATCTTCCGGCTGCCCGCGAGAGGGCCGCGTGCCCGTTGGCGCCGGGCCATCGCTAAGCTCCGCACCGAGGCCCCCCTAGGCGAGGATGGCGCCTCCGCACTCCTGTACGCGCTGCGCGAGTACTTAGGGGCCCTGCTGGAGGGATCGGCATCGATCGCCCGAGCTTGGACGTTCGGGGACGTGGCGGCCCGACTGGAGGACCAACACGGCAGCAGAATCAACGTAGACGCTCTTGACGCCTTGCGATCCGTATTCGAGCGGTGTGAGGCAAGCCGTTACGCGGGCGGCGTTGACATGGACGCGTCATGGTTGGAGACCTTGATTTCGGATGCCGAAAAGGCGGTGGCGCGGCTCGAGGGCGCCCTGAAATGACCAAGGGCGCACTATGGCTCGCTGTCGCCACCTTGCTGGCGGCGGCTGCCCTTCCTGGGCAGGATGCGGCCGTGACCTTCTCGGAGGCCAACGAGCTGTTCCAGCAGGGGAACGATCTGCGCTCATCAGCGCCGGACGAGGCGGCGGAAATGTACCGCCGTGCTGCGCTCCGGTACGAGAGGCTAACCGACGGCCACGGAATCCGAACCGCCCAGCTCTACTACAACCTCGGGAATGCCTACTTTCTTGCGGGGGACATCGGCCGCGCCATCCTCAACTATCGGCGGGCGCAACGCCTGGACCCATCCGACCGCAACATCGCGCAGAATCTCGAGTTTTCGCGCTCGCAGCGGCAAGACAAGCTTGAACCGGAGCCGGGTGGGCAGGCGCTTCGGACACTGCTGTTCTGGCACTTTGACTGGTCCAGGTCGACCCGCATCCGCACGTTGGCAACAGCTTGGATCGTGCTTTGGCTCGTGCTGCTGCTGCGGTTGGCTGGGCAGCGATGGGCTCCTCGCGAGATCGCGATGGCGATGGCGGCGACGATCGTGCTGCTGGTGGGTTCGCTGGCGTACGATGCCCTGTCCAATGCACGCACGGTTGCAGGCGTCGTGGTGATCCCAGAGACGATCGCGCGTCAGGGGGACGGCCACAGCTACGAACCGGCATTTCGGGAGGCGTTGCACGCGGGCGCGGAATTCACCGTTCTCGAGCAGCGCCCGGGGTGGTGCAGGGTGGAACTGCCGGACGGTCGGCTCTGCTGGCTCGATGAAGGGGCCGTCGAACTCGTACGCTGACGGCGGTTCGCGGCGCTCAAGTCGGGACAAGCTAAGATTGGTTGCGAGGTACGCCGGCCGTGCCGGCCAACGTGGCTGGCGGCAGCCCGCGGATAGCCATGACAGTAGAGGAGTCGCCTGCCTTGGGCACGCACGAACGGATAGCGGATCTGGAACGCAAGATCGGTGAGCTCACGGCAGAGCTGAACGAGCAGCGGAGATCCGCCCCCGGGGTGGAGGTTTCGGACTATCCTTTCAAGACGCTCGAGGGCGAGGTTCTGCTGAGCGGGCTGTTCGCGGGGCGTGATCGGCTGCTTGCCATCCACAACATGGGCCAGGCATGCCGCTACTGCACGCTGTGGGCGGACGGCATCAATGGGGTCCTCCCGCACCTCGAGTCCGCTATGGCCGTCGTGCTCCTGTCCAAGGATGAGCCCAGCGTTCAGCGTCGATTCGCGGCAAGCCGGGGCTGGAAGTTCCGCCTAGCCTCGCACGGCGGCGGGGCTTACATCCGGGAGCAGACCACGTGCCCCGGTGTCGACAACATGCCTGGGGCGGTGCTCTATGAGCTCCGGGGCGGGGGCGTCTGGCGAAAGAACGCCACCGTATTCGGTCCGGGGGACATGTTCTGCCCGTCGTGGAACTTCTTGGCAATGGCCGGAATCCCGGCGGAGGAGTGGACGCCCCAGTTCAACTATTGGCTCCGGCCCGCTGCGCTGGACGACGGCGGTCTCAACGTACTCGAGTAGGAACGGGGCGCCGGCAAGGGGTCACGGCATGGCACCAAGCGCCTCAGTAGGCATGCGCGACATAGCGGATTGCCCGCAGTTGTCCGGAGCGCGCCACTCAAGTTTGGTCGCGGACCGCGGCGTTCCGCTTGCGCATGCGGCGTGCTGACGCCGGGGCAGCGTACGGATTCGCACGGGCCGCTGAGGTGTTAGGCTGTGGGAGTTCCGGATGCGGACAGGACGGGGGGGAACGCTGAGATGAGTCGATTGGGAAGCCTGGTGGTTGCGGTCGGGCTGGCCATTGTGCCGGCCTTTGCGAACGATTCCGAAGCGGAAGCGCTTAGGGAGAGCTTCGAGGCGGGGGTGTCGGCGCTCAACGCAGGGAATGTGGACGGTTTTTTGGCGAACATCCACGACAGGGCCCTGTCGTTCTACGCCTGTGGCCCAACTTCCGGGAAGGAAGGCAAGGAGGCCTGCCAGCTGGACTGGGAGCGCTTTTTCGGCAAGACCGCGGCCGCGAAATTCGAACCGCAGAACATGCAGTACCGCGTCATCGGAGACACCGGCATAGCTTGGGGGGACTACGAGGTCAGCGTCCGCACCAGGACAGGCCAAGATCTGAATCACAAGGGCCGCTACACTCTCACGTACGCAAAACACGACGGCGAGTGGATGGTCATCATGCAGCACAACACTCCTGCAGAACAAGGCCCGGCGGGACCGCGGGAGCGTACGCGACGAGCCCCTGACCCCAGTCCCTGAGGCTGGAAATCAGAGTGTTTGGCCAGCGGCCGCCGGGGTCGCTCCGTCCATCATGTATTGCGGTCTGCCTGTCCGCACGACGACCTCTTACTCGCTCCGCGCAGGGTGCTTCGGCTGTCCTCGCGATTGCCGATTCGCCAAGCCTGACCCGGGTTGGCGACGCGCCCGGCTCTCCCTCCCAAGCGAACTGGACACACCCTTCAGGAGGATTCTAATGCCACCAATCCGCCCTCTGGCTGCTGCCTTGGCCATCGTTCTCGTTCCCGCGTTGCATTCTGGCCCGGGGGAGGCCACTTCGCCCGATTCCGCCGGTTTCTCGACCGCTCGGCTCGGCCGCATAGACACCGCCCTGCAGGGATACGTGGACCGCGGCGAGGTGGCTGGCGTGGTCGGGCTGCTGGCCCGCCACGGGCGAATCGCCTACCACAAGAGCTTCGGCTACCGCGACCGCGAGAGCGAATCCCCTATGTCCGAAGACGTGATATTCCGGATTGCGTCCATGACAAAGCCGATCGCTTCAGTGGCGGCAATGATGCTTTGGGAGGAAGGGCGCTTCCAGTTGCGCGACCCTATCTCGAAGTTCCTTCCCGAGTTCTCGAGGATGGAGGTGGCTCTGCGCGTAGAGCCGAAGGACCGCGCTAGGGTGCCGTACACGACAGTCCGCGCCCGGAACCGCATCACGGTCCAACACCTGCTGACGCACACGGCCGGCTTGGCCAACCCGTACCGTGGCGTGACCCGAGAGCTCTACAACGAGCTGCGCGCCAGCCGGGCGCCCGGCGGTACGGTCGCCGACTACGTGGCGGAATTGGCCAAGCTTCCTCTCAACTTTGAGCCCGGCGAGCGCTGGGAGTACGGCCCGGCTACGGACGCCGTGGGACGCCTCGTGGAAGTCCTCTCAGGAATGACTCTGGACCAGTTCCTCCGGGAGAGGATCTTTGAGCCCTTGGGGATGCGCGACACATATTTCTACCTCCCGAGATCCAAGCTTCGCCGATTCGCGGCGCTCTACCGGCCTGACGGAGACGGCAGGGCCGAACTGCAGGAGAAGCCCGACGAGAACAGCCGTTGGGTCAGGGAGCCACATGTCTACTTCAGCGGCGCGGGAGGGCTGGTGTCCACCACGTCCGATTACTTTCGGTTCCACCAGATGATGCTGAACGGGGGCGAGCTTGAAGGCGTGCGGATACTCGGCCCGCGCACGGTTCGGCTGATGACGGTCAGCCACACCGCGGACCGATCCGTTTGGCTGCGTGGAGACGGCTTCGGTTTCGGGCTCGGGTACTCGGTGACGACCGATCTCGGGCCCAGTGGCATGCCGAGCGCGGAGGGAACCTACGGCTGGGGAGGTGCCTACTGCACCGTCTTTTGGGTCGACCCGACCGACCAGCTCATCGGCATTCTGATGGCACAGGTCCGGCCATACACACACCTAAACATCCGCTCCGATTTCCAAACGCTCGCCTATCAGGCGCTGGTGGATTGACAGCCCCCCGGGTCGCCGGCCGGCCCACGGGAGACCATCCGCGAGAAGCCGTGTGCGGGGCCGAAGGGCCCGGCCCCGGTCCTGCCGTCGACCTGCGTGGGACCCCCTTGGGTTCCTGCTCTGCGGGCGCTGATCCCGTCAGGCCTTTGGGCGCGCTCTTCGCCAAGGAGCGGGGCGCTTGGAACGACCTCGAGGGAGCGGCCCCACGTCCGGGTCCGGCCAGAATAAGAAGGGGCCGCGCCTGAGCGCGGCCCCGAATTGGTGGCTATTCGCCCAGGCTGGCTTACCAGCCCAAGCGCAGACCGACGCGGAAGAATCGCTCATCGATACCCTCGCGTCCCGTGTTGCGGATGCGGTTCAGGATCATGAAGTTGCCCGATCTGACGTTCCTGCCGTTGGGCCGCTCGAAGTGTGGTGTGTTGCTCATGTTGAAGCCCTCTGCGCGAAACTCCAGGTTCATCTTCTCGGTGATCTGGAATTTCCGGAACACGCCGAGGTCGATGTTCACTAGGCCCGGTCCACGCACGTTGTTCGGGCCGCACGTCCCGAAGCGGGGACCTGTCGGCTGCGCGAACGCGCCCGGATCGATCCAGAGCGCATTGCCCCCTTGCTTCACGTAATTCGGCTCCGAGAGGCAGTCGGCGATCTGGCTCGAGCCGGCGGCGTTCAGATCGCCGGAGTTGGCTAGAACCGAGAAGGGAGTTCCGGTATAGGAGCTCCACAAACCGTTGAACTGCCATCCCCCGAGGATCTTCCCCAGCGGGCTGTTGGTCAGCATGGACTTGCCCGGGCCAAACGGGAGTTCGTAGATGGCCGTCATCTGGAAGTTGTGGCGGATGTCCTGGTTCAGGTCCCCATAGGTGCGGTGATACAGCCTAGGGATCCGGAAGAACCCCGGGCCGTCGCCCGAGTCCTCGTCGGTGAAGCCTCGTCCGTGGGCCCATGTGTAGGCCAGGTTCATCTGGAAACCGTTCCTGAAGCGACGCTGGAGCTTGGTCTGCAGCGAGTCGTACTTGGCCGTTCCAAGGCTGCCGAACAGCGTCGTCCCCGCGGCTCGGCCGAACTTCTTCACGAGCTGCCGACCGGCGTTGCCCTCGCCGATGTCACCCCAATTCTGCTCGAGTCCGGCAAGCTGGTTCACCGAGCGGGTTGCCACATAGCCGGCCGTTGCGATCCAGTCTCCGAAGCGCCGTTCCAGCGTGAAGTTCCACGACTGGATGTAGCCACGCGTCAGGTTGTTCGTGTCCATGGTCCGCACGACAGTGTTCGACGGCATGCGCAGCACACCATCCCCCAGATCGGGCTCGGTGATCACATCGATGCCTTGCCGGAGGGTCGTTGCGAAGCCGAAGCTATGCAGCAGCGGCGGCCCGTCCTTGGCCATGATCGGGTAGTTCGTGCGGAGCGGGCGGGCCCAGTTGAACGGGTCGACCGTGACGCCGTAGCCGACGCGCACGACAGTGTCGTCCGTAACGCGGTAGGCCAACCCGACTCGCGGCACGAAGTTGTTCGTGCCGATGTCGATGCCGCAGTTCGTCGGAATGCTCCCGACACCGCAGGCCCACAGAGTGTCATGGTCGAAGTCGTACCGCTCGAGGCCTCTGGTCGCCCGCGTCGGGAACGGGAAGTTCTCGTAACGGACGCCGTAGCTTAGGGTCAGCCTGGGCGTGACCTGCCAGCGGTCACGGATGTAGAACGTGTACATACGTGTGCGGGTGAAGTACCCGTTCTCGTTGAACTGCCAGATCTTTCCGGCAAGTTGGGGCATGCCCAGCAGCCATGCGGCATGGGCGTTGTAGTCGTTGCCGCTTGGGCCGCCACGGAGTTCCGTCGTGTTCTGGCGGAAGCGGAACTCTCCAGAGGCCGCGCCAGTCCCTCCCGAGAACTCAGGCTGGTTGTGGTCCAGATCCTGCAGGTAGACGTCCGTGCCGAAGCGGATGTTGTGCGTTCCCGTCGTCCAGTTGCCGTTGAACACGAACTGGTTCTGAGGGTCGGAGCGGTAGTACGGCATGAAGCTGTTGGACATTCCGAGCCCCTCGAAGCCGTCGATTCGCAGACGGGGCCAACCGCCGTCGATGAAGCGGTCCGACTGCAGTCCGGGAACGCCAAGGACGGACCAGCCAAGGTTCTCGTCCAGCCTCTGCTGCTCGACGTTCGTGTCGACTAGGGTGTAGCCGTAGTACCCGTCGATGAGGAAGTTCGGGGACACGACGTGCGTCAGCGAGATCGTGCCCGAGTAGGTGTTCCCGAAGCCCGTGCCGGGATTTGAGTTCGTCGGGTGGAGCCGGTTGCCGCCGAACTGCCCGAGTGTCTGGCCGTTCGACATGCGGTAGTCCAGGAAGCTGAAGCGGATGAACCCCGTCGTGTTGTCCGTCAGGTTGAAGTTGGTCTTCGCATCGACTGTGTCGCGGAAGAATGTCGTGGATCCGTCGGCCCGGTAGTTCTGGCTGAGGCCGAGCGAGCCCACTCCCGCTTGGTTGGGGCTCGGGAACGCCGAGTCGTGGATCATGTTCGCCACGCCTTCGTCGATCCGCGACATTGGGATCATGTTCCCCGGGAACGGCTGCCGATCCCGGGCGTATGCCGAGCCGTTCTGGTCTTGATCCCCGCTAAGCGGGTCGTAGATCGGCGTCGGTGAGCCGGTGAGGTCGCCGAAGCGCATGGCCTGCGTCGGCATGTCAATGAACCGCTGCGCGAATTGCGCCTCTCGTGTCCCTTCGTAGCTGACGAAGTAGAACCACTTGTTCCTCTTGATCGGGCCACCGATCGTGCCACCGAACTGGTTGTTGATGTATTTCGGCTTGGGCGAATTGCGGTTGCTGAAGTACGGATAGGCCTTGAGGTGCTGGTTCATGTGGTACTCGAAGGCCGACCCGTGGACATCGTTGCCGCCCGACTTGATCTGCAGGTTGATCGCGGCTCCGCCCGCGAGGCCCTGCTCGGCATCGAACGAGTTGGTGACAACGTTGACCGTCTCGATTGACTCCAGCGCGGGGTTGTAGCCTGTCATGTGCGGCACCCAGATGTTCGTCGAAGACGCGCCGTCGATACGGGTGTTGTTGTTCGAGCGGCTGGTGCCGTTGACCGAGAAGCGGACCGCCCGGCTCGGATTGGTTGGGACGGAGTGCGCGTTCTGAGGCGGTGAGAACCCGGGCAGGGTGACGAACAGCATCTGGTAGTTGCGGCCCAGCGGAACGGGGACGTTACGAAGTGTCTTCTCGGTGACCTCCTGCCGCACCTCGGCCCGGTCCGTCTGCAGCGTCGCCGCCGAGGCCTCGACTGTCACGACTTCGGTGACTTGGCCGATCTCCAGCTGGGCGTTCACGCGCGTAATGTTGTTCTGGCTCACCACGACCCCGGTCGTCGTTGATGCTTGGAAGCCTTCGGAGCGCACACTAACGGAGTAGGAGCCCGTGTTTACAGTTGGAAAGCTGTAGTTGCCGGCGACTCCGGTGGAAGTGGAGCGAACTTGGCCCGTCGCTTCGTTCGTAATCGTGACTTCAGCTCCGACGATGGCCGCTTCGGTCGAGTCGGTCACCAAGCCGTCGATGCCGCCTTGGATCAATTGTCCTTGTGCGACAGGACCGGTCAGCAGACCGATCGCGAGCAAACTGCCCGCCAGCAGGCTTGGCAACCTGCGTAGATGGAAATTCATCGAGTTACCTCCTCGAGGGAATGGGGAGCAAGACTGCCTGATGAATCGCCTAGGCTCGAGCCCCTGTTCCCGAAACCGGCGTCGCCTTGGTGCGCCACAAAGGCATTACAAGTATATCAACCCGGGCCACTTTTGCCGAATTCCGATGTCATCCCCGAAGCCAATCAGTTGACAGTTGTCCACCGGCCCATCCACCGAGTACTCAGCAGACAGGCCTGCCGAGTTCCGATCGGGAACGGGCCGGCGGGAGAACGGCGGGACTTCGCCACCCGCCGTAGGTCTTGCGCACGGCTGCCGGCCGACCTCGAACCGATTCGCTTCGGCCCTGCGAACGGCCCCGGGGACAGTTCACGTCACATGCTGCGGCGCATAGGGTCTGCTGCCGACTCCTCCCAGCCCCAGAGCCCCGTGCATCTTTGCGCAGCAGCTTGCAATAGCTCTACCCGAGGACTGGCCTGGTTGACCGCTGGTGCGAGGGGGAGCGGGCCTGTCCACGCCAGCGAGCCACGCTCGGTCAACAACCCTCGCCACCGCGGCGATTCAATCAGGCGCCCCTGACTCGGCCCCCATCGTGCGCAGCGCTCTATCGATCCGCTCGACCAGGGCCACCTGCCCGTGGGTCTCTGCCTCGACTCGCGCATCGCGGAAGCTGGCTGTCGCTCCGGTGCGGTCGCTCGAAGCCAGCAGGGCGGCCGCCAAGGAAAAAAGGTAGGTCGGTGTCCGGTCGGAACGCTCCCTTGCAGCTCGGCGGAAGGCGCGGACAGCTTC
This sequence comes from Bryobacterales bacterium, assembly GCA_028819235.1. GTDB lineage: Bacteria > Acidobacteriota > Terriglobia > Bryobacterales > UBA6623 > VXMF01. Next base: position 2,928 of record JAPPMC010000238.1, on the reverse strand, counting down.
GGATGCCCGCCGCTGCCGCATCAGGAGCATTCCAATCTTGTAGTGGGACAGGCCGTGGTCGGGCCGGTTCGCCACAGCACGCTGGTAGTGGGACATGGCTTCATCAACGCGCCCCTCTTCCTCGAGCAGCTGCCCTAAGTTGTGGTTCGCCAGGGCGTGCGCCGGGTTGAGCGCGAGAGTCTCTGCGAAGGCTTCTGCAGCTTCCCCGGGCCGCCCGGTCTCGTAGGCAAGGACTCCGAAGTTGTAGTGCAGTTCGGCCGTGGCCTCCCCGCCTGCAACTCCCAGCCGGTACTGCTCCTCAGCCTCATCGGCCTGGCCCGCCGACCCGTAGAGGATCACGAGGTTTACGCGAGCTTGGACCAGCCCGGGGTCTTCCTCCAATGCCCTGAGGTGCAGGTCGATCGCTGCGTCGGATCGTCCCTCTTCCCTCGCTTCCACACCCTGCTTCAGATACTCGGCCGCCGAGATCCGCAGTGCGGTGATCGCTGCAAGCAGGCGGTCGTCGCTCGCCGGTTCGCCGTGCCGCTCGCGCTCGTAGTGTTCGAGGTGCCGTTCTGCCTCGGCCGGCATTCCGAGCTGACTATAGGCCTGCGCCAGTGCGTAGTGCGCCGCGCCATACCTGGGTGAGTTCGCCACAGCCTTCAGCAGATGGTCGACGGCCGATTCTGTGTTGCCGGCCGCCGCTTCTGCCCGCCCTAGGCCGTACCAGATTCGCGCGTCGCGCGGCGCCTCGGTCGCGAGGCTGCGGTAGTACGATAGGCCCGCTTCGACTTCGTTCGACTCGAGCAGCGCCGCCGCGAGGCGCCGTCGGGCCGGCAGGAATGTCTTGTCGATTTCGGCGCATCGTCGGAACGACTCAGCGGCTTCGGCAGGCCGGCCCAACCGTTCGAGCGAGATCCCTAGGTAGTACTCCCACCGCAGGTCCGCTGGCGCGGCCCCGCGGGCGCGGGCTAGATAGGCTGCCGCCAAGCCGTGCTGCCCATAGGCCTGCAGCAACATTCCCGCCTTGCCCGCAACGGCAGCGTCGCCGGGCCGACTCTCGAGAGCACGAAGCGTTGGCCGGAGCTGCTCGGACAGGTTCGGCCCCAGGCTGTCCAAGTCCACGTCCGGCAACGGGGCAAGCTCGGGCTTGGGCACGGAGCAGCCGGCCAGCCCTCCGAGAAGGACGACGGCTGCGACCAACCAGCTCATGCCCGCATTCTAGTCGGATGCCGAGAGCAGGGAGGCGGGGGCGACACTATGAATACTGAGTCGGCTCGGCGCGGCTCCACACTCCGAGGGATGCCGCTTTGGCTGCGCGGATTGCGCGACGGACGGGCTCGCGGTCGGAGATCTGAACGGCGACGGGCTTCGGGACATCGTTAGCGCGATTTCGGGGGCGCCGAACGGCCCTATCGCGAACCTAGATTCCGGACGGGGCTAAAAGACCTTCTCGCCCGGTAACATTGACGCCTGCTTGATCCAGCTCTCCAAGAGTTCCTCGTCGGGTTCGTCGTCCTCGTGGATGTGAAAGTAGCGCACGTGATCGTGCTTTGACTTCACTGGCGGCAGGGGACGCAGCGAACTACCGTTCAGGAAGGTCACCTTGACGTACTTCGTGAAGCAATGGAAGGCGAGGAACCAGCCTTGATGCTCGATGCCATAGAAGGGCGAGTTCCACCTGACCGCCTTGCGGACCTCGGGCACGCTGCGCGCGACTAGCGCGTCGAGGTACCTTCCGACCGCGCGCTTCCACCCCGGCATGGCCGTAATGTAGGCCTGCACGGGTGCATCCCCGTCAGCCTTTGGAATCTGCGGATTTCCGCCCGAAAGGAGCTTCGGCTTCGCAGTCTTCTTCTTCCTCACGGCCATTTCCACCGACCCCTCCAAACGCTCGTTCACGAGGTCCGAAGCGCCCGCTGGGTAGCGCCCAGACCCTTGGTCTCAGGCCCGCACACGCGCCGCCCATACGAATCGCGAGTTGTTTGTCCTGCCAGCGGCGACATCATCCAGACGCCGCGGCCTCCGGGAAAAGACCTGATCTGATCTGAATGATACCTACCGATCCAGCGTCCCTATCGAACGCCAACTTGAAAACATCGTCACCGATATGGATAGTCGCCCCTGACTTCCATGTTGCTGATGGTCGCGGGGAGAGCATCGGCGTCGCAGTGGAGTTCGCGATGGACGGTATCGCTAGGGTGGGTGTGGCCAAGAATTCGCGCAGGCCTGCTAACACAGACTCGTACTTCTCTGTTCGGATCGATCTGTGGCGGGATCCGTTAACCGCGGCTCGCTAAAGCTGATAGATTGGAGCCGGTCGCCTTTCCGCACCGCTCAACGACCCCATCTCTTCCCTAGGAGCGAATCCCTTGACCAGAAACTCTGTTTGCCTGTCTCTTTGCGTCTGTCTTTGGGCGTTTCTGCTGGCCGTCGAGAGCACGGCCCAGACGCCCATCATCCAGCCCGGTGCCCCGGGCGAGCCGGTGCGGGAACTGAGCGCCGACCAAGCGATCGAGATCGCTGAGTCGCGCTACTCGCCCGACGATGTTCGCTTTGTCCATGACATGATCCCGCATCACCACCAGGCCCTTGAGATGGCGGCGCTGGTGGCTGACCGCACGAACCGGAAGGCGTTGATCGACGTCGCTGGGCGAATCAACGCCTCGCAGGGAGACGAGATTGCATTCATGCAACAGTGGCTGCGCGACCGCGGTCAGCATGTCCCGGACCCCGCCGCACACAATGCAATGCACACGAGCCACAAGATGGCTGGCATGGCTACCCCGGAGCAGATGGCCAAGCTCGCCGCGTCCGATGGCACCGCGTTCGATCGGCTGTTCTTGGAGCTGATGATCCCCCATCACGAGGGTGCGGTAAAGATGGTCGAGGAACTCCTCGATCAGCCGGGGTCCGCCTACGATCCGGTGCTGTTCGAGTTCACCTCCG
>JAPPMC010000205.1 GCA_028819235.1 Bryobacterales bacterium | reverse complement strand
TCATCCCTCTCCCACCATGCTCAGCTCTGGCCTCTCAAAAAAGAATCGCCCTGGGTCCGGGCCTCGGCGTAAAGTGCCTATTGGGCCATCTCGACCTTGCGACGCAACGGCATGGGCCGGCTTCCCCCAACTGAATGAGGCCACGAACGTGCTGACGAACTCACGTCCAAGACCGCTGCCAACCGCGTTCGGTGCAGTCGCCGCTCTCTTGCCCAGCCTCGCGCCAGCGGCGCCCGACTTTCTGAGAGAGGTGCGCCCGATCCTCCAGAAATGTCTTCCCTGCCACGGCCCCGACGAGGGAAGCCGGATGGCGAACCTGCGGCTCGATTCCCATGACGCAGCCACGGGACGCAATGGCGGATACGCCGGTCTGGTTCCTGGAAACAGCGCCGCAAGCCGTGTGCTGGCGCGGGTCACCGCAGACTCCAGCCCCATGCCGCCCACCGGAGAGCGCCTCAGCCCAGACGAGGTCGACAGGCTTCGTGAATGGATCGATGCCGGAGCTCGATACGAACACCACTGGGCGTTCGAGGCGCCTCGACGCAACGCCCCTCCGCCAGGCACTTGGGGGCCCTGGCCTCGGAACGCTATTGACAGCTTCGTACTGTTGCAACTGGGCGAGCGAGGCCTCGTGCCGTCGCCGGAGGCCGACAGGCCGACCCTCGCACGCCGCTTGTCCCTTGACCTTACGGGCCTGCCGCCTGACCCGGACGAGGTCGGGCGCTTTGTCCGAGACCCATCGCCCGAAGCGTACGAGAACCTTGTCGACGAGCTGCTCGCCTCCCCCGCATACGGTGAGCGCTGGGCGAGCGTCTGGCTGGACTTGGCGCGGTACGCAGATTCGATGGGCTACGAGAAGGACAGCCTGCGGACCATCTGGCCGTTCCGGGATTGGGTCGTGCGGGCCCTCAACGACAACCTCCCCTTCGACCAATTCACTGAGTTCCAGCTCGCTGGCGACCTGCTCTCCGATACCTCACGCGACGCGCTTGTTGCCACCGGATTCCATCGCAACACGATGACCAACACGGAAGGTGGAACCGACGACGAGGAGTTCCGAGACGCGGCGGTGAAGGACCGCGTCGCCACGACCGGGCAGGTCTGGATGGGGCTGACCTGGGGCTGTGCCCAGTGTCACTCGCACAAGTTCGACCCGCTGTCGCAGCGCGAGTACTACTCCTTGTATGCCTTCTTCAACCAATCGGCCGATGCGGACAAGAACGACGATAGCCCCATCCTCGAGCTCGAGGACGGCGTGTCGACTCCGGTGATGCGGGAGCTGCCGCCCGATCAGCGCCGGAGGACATTCCTGCACCTGAGCGGCAACTTCATGAACCCTGGCGAGCCCGTCGAACCGTCAGTTCCTGACTCGTTCCATCCACTGACGGCCGGGGCGCCCACTGACCGTCTGGGGCTTGCACGCTGGATCACATCCGATCACAACCCACTCACGGCGCGAGTGCTGGTCAATCGCCTCTGGGCTCGGCTGTTCGGCAGGGGGATCGTACCCACTGAGGAGGACTTCGGCACGCAAGGGGAGCCGCCAACCCACCCGGCCCTGCTCGACTGGCTGGCGATGGAGTTCATGGAAGGCGGTTGGGACGTCAAGGCGATCCTCAAGACGATCGTCTCGTCGGCGGCCTACCGCCAGCGCTCGGATGCCACCGCCGAGTCCTTGCGAATCGACCCCAATGGAGCCCTGATCTCGAGAGGTCCGAACTTCCGCCTGTCGGCCGAGATGATCCGCGATCAGGCGCTCGCTGCGAGCGGGCTCCTCAGCACAAAGATTGGGGGGCCGCCCGTGATGCCTTGGCAGCCCAGCGGCGTTTGGCAGGTGGTGTACAGCAGCAAGCAGTGGGAGCCAAGTCCCGGTGAGGACCGCTACCGGCGCGCCCTATACACCCTCTGGCGGCGCACGGCGCCTCATCCTTCGATGACAACGTTCGACGCCCCCAGCGGCGAGACCTGCACGCTGCGCAGGATCCGGACCAACACTCCCCTCCAGGCGCTGGTCACGCTGAACGATCCGACCCTAGTGGAAGCAGCCGAGCACCTGTCCAGGCGGGCGGCGCGTGAATCGGACGGCTCCGCAGGGGGGCGACTCGACAGGATGTTCCGGCTGGTGCTAGCGCGCGAGGCGAGAGCTGACGAGCGCGACAGGCTGCTGACGTTGCTGGGAGATGCCGGAGATGACCTGCGCTCCATTCCGGGCGGGGCGGCCAGGCTCGCGAACTTTGGCAGCGGCCTGTATGAGGACGGACGATTGCACACGCTCGTAGCGGATTCCCGAGGCGACGCGGCGGTTTGGCGGTTCACGACGGAGCGCCCTCCAGAAGACTGGGCGTCGCCTGACTTCGACGACTCCGAGTGGGCTTCCGGGCGGTCTGGCTTCGGTTTCGCGGCCCGGGGCGGCGATGCCGGTGTCGAGCCGACCGAAGACCGGCCCGCAACCCGCTGGGACGCACCAGATCTCTGGCTGCGAGTCAGCTTCGACCTCCCCGAGGGCGAGTGGATCTCGGTGAGAGCAGAGACGAGGAACTCGGCCTCCTTCAGCGCCTACATCAATGGCGTGTTGGCGCTGACGGAGGCGTACGGGTCCACGGTGCACACCTCTCTCCCGCTTACGGACGACGCTGTCGCGGCGCTTCACCCGGGACGCAACACACTCGCCGTCCACGCCACCCACACCGGGCTGAGCGACGCTCCCAGACATGTGGACGTCGGCCTGACCGGCCTACGGCCTCCCCCACTCCCGAGTTCCCAGCGCGAAGCGATCCGGGAGGCGGCTTGGGTTGCCGTGGCGAACGTTGTGCTTAACCTAGACGAGGCGCTGACAAGGCGATGAGCCGATGACCGTGCAAACCGAACTCATCCAGCGGGCCACGCGCCGACACTTCCTCAGCGGGTGCCAGCTCGGTCTGGCGTCGATGTACTTGAGGTCTCTTCGGGCCGCAACTCAGGGCGGCGAGCGATGGCTGGCCCCCAAGAAACCGCACTTCCCGGCAAAAGCGAAGTCTGTCATCTATCTGCACATGGCGGGCGGGCCATCCCAGCTTGAGCTCTTCGATCCCAAGCCGGAACTGCAGAAGCACAACGGATCCGACTGCCCCCAGCACCTCCTTGAAGGAAAGCGCTTCGCCTTCATCAAAGGCGTTCCGAAGATGCTGGGCACGCCCTACCGCTTCTTGAGGGCCGGCCAGTCCGGAACTTGGGTCAGCGAGCTGCTCCCGCACTTCGCAGAGTTCGCGGACCAAACAGCGATCGTCCGCTCGATGACGACGCGGGAATTCAACCACGCACCCGCCCAGCTGCTGCTGCACACGGGCAGCGCACGTCTAGGCTCCGCCTCGATGGGGGCTTGGGCGACCTACGGGCTGGGAACCGAGAACCAAGACCTGCCCGGTTTCGTCGTGCTGGTCAGCGGCAACAAGACACCGAGCGCCGGGAAGAGCCTTTGGGGGAGTGGATTCCTGCCATCGGTGCATCAAGGCGTGCAATGCCGTACGCAAGGCGATCCAGTCCTGTACCTTGGCAACCCCGAGGGCATGACCCGGTCCCTCCGGCGGCTCACTCTGGACGCCCTAGCTGACGTGAACCGGATGGACCACGAGCGCAGCGGCCTTCCGGACACGCTATCGCGGATCCAGCAATACGAGCTTGCCTTCCGCATGCAAGTCTCCGTACCTGAAGTCATGGACATCTCCCGAGAGCCGGACTCCGTCCACTCGATGTACGGCACGGAGCCCGGAAAGTCCTCGTTTGCCAACAACTGCCTGTTGGCCCGCCGCTTGGTCGAGAATGGGGTTCGGTTCGTCCAGCTGTACGACTGGGGATGGGACCACCATGGGACTGCTCGGGGGACGGATATCCGCTATGACCTGCCAGAGCGTGCCAAAGCCATCGATCGCCCGACAGCGGCGCTAGTCAAGGATCTCGACGAACGAGGGCTGCTGGAGGAAACCCTCGTCGTATGGGGCGGGGAGTTCGGGAGAACGCCCATGCGCGAGAACCGGCAGGGAGACCGGACAGAGTATTTCGGCCGGGACCACCACCCGTTCGCATTCACCATGTGGCTTGCCGGGGGTGGCATCAAAGGCGGCAGGGACTTGGGATCGACGGACGATATTGGGTTCTACGTGCATGAGGATCCCGTCACGCCGCGAGACCTGCAGGCGACAATCCTGCACCTGTTGGGCCTGGATCCGTTCGAGCTCCACTACTTGCACCAAGGGCTGAAGGAACGGCTGATCGGCCCTGCGGGTGAAGCGCGCGTGCTGAAGCAGCTCCTGTAGAAGCAGTTTCTTCGGTCGGCAATCGCGGAGGCTACGAAGACCTGGCGGAGCACTGGCTGCCCAAACGCGACTGGGCAAAGCTCTTGTCCGGCGCGGGGCCCACCGTGATACGGTCTAGTCCAATGCTGCGAGTGACCCACGCCCTGATTTGGGCAGCACTGGCCGCGGTTGCCGCAGGTGCCGAGCGGCCAAACATCATCGTCCTCCTATTCGACGATCTCGGCTACTCCGACCTAGGCTGCTACGGAGGCGAAATCGACACCCCGAACATCGACGCCCTGGCTGAGGGCGGCGTGCGGTTTGAATCGTTCTACAACTCGGCGCGGTGCTGTCCAAGCCGCGCCTCACTGATGACCGGCCTGTACCCTCCCCAGACAGGCATCGCCAGCTTCACCACCCGGGAGGCTCACCCGACGAGGGGACCGGCCTATCTCGGCCGGCTGAACGACCGCTGCGTGACGCTCGGTGAAACGCTGGGCAACGCGGCCTACAGCACCTACTACGTGGGCAAGTGGCACCTGCACCATCAGACGGGGCCGATCCAGCGGGGATTCGACGAGTTCTACGGGTACACTTTCGACCACTCTCACGACCAGTGGGACGCCGAATACTACCAGCGACTTCCGGAGGGTAGAAGCAAGGAAATCGACCGGCCGAATGGGGATTTCTACGCCACGGACGTGTTCACCGACTATGCGATCGAGTTCATCAGGCAAGGCCAAGAGCGTGGGCAGCCCTGGTTCCTATTTCTGGGGCACTCTTCCCCACACTTCCCCGTACAGGCCCCGGCCAAGAGCGCGGACAAGTACTTCGGGACTTACATGCGTGGTTGGGACGTGCTCCGCAAAGAACGCTTCGAGCGCATGCAGCGGATCGGCCTGATCGACGGGGACCGCTGGAGATTCACGGAGCGGTCGTTGGTCCCCGTGGACCGTGACGACATAGCGAACGGGTACGGCGGGAGACCAAACCCCGCGTGGGACTCGATCGACCAGCCCAGGCGAATGGACCTCGCCCGGCGCATGGCGCTGTTCGCGGCAATGGTGGAGCACGTTGACCGAGGGGTCGGCAGGATTGTCGAACACCTGCGCGAGACTGGGCACTTCGACAACACCCTGATCCTAGTGCTCAGCGACAACGGTGCCTGCTACGAGTGGGGGCCATTCGGCTTTGACCAGCGGAGCCGACAGGGCGTGACGATCCTGCACTCCGGCGAGGACCTCAGGAAGATGGGCGGGCCGGGGACATATCATTCCTACGGCAGCGGCTGGGCGAATCTGGGCAACACCCCGTTCCGCCTGTATAAGCATTTCACCCAGGAGGGTGGCGTCAATACTCCCTTCATCGCCCACTGGCCCCTCGGGATCCGCAGCAGCGGGACTTGGATTCGGGAGCGGGGCCACGTGATCGACGTGCTGCCCACCCTGCGCGGCGTCGCGGGAGCGGAGTATCCCATCGGATACGCGGGCAGGTCCGTACTGCCGGAAGAAGGCGTTAGCCTCCTTGCAGCCCTCAATGGCGAATCCCTGGCGCCCCGGACCCTCTTCTTTGAACACCAAGCAGCGCGAGCTGTCATCGAGGGGGACTGGAAGGCAGTTTGGGGCAAGCGCATGCCCACTGAGATCCGTTGGGAGCTCTACAACCTCGGCGCGGACCGAACAGAAGTGACGGACTTGGCGGAACGCTATCCGGAGCGGGTACGCAGCATGGCCCGGAAGTGGGAGGCGTATGCCGAGCGCACCGGTATCGCCTGGGAACGATAGTCGGACCCGCCAGGATTCCGCGGACGGGCTTCTCGATGGTCCATTGGCCAGACTGCGCAGCCGCGCTCCGGGGTGCCTGTGTGGCCGTCACCACCGTCCCGGCCCCACGCAAGGTGCCGACCGGCGGAGTAGCTCCACCAGGGCCAATCGGTGGATTCGCAAGCTCCGGACCGGGGAGCTGTCGGTGGGACCGCGACGCCGGGTGATCTTCAGATCGGAAGCAAGCTCATCTGCTAGCGCCAACCCGGCGCGCCCTTCCGGCGTATTGTGATCGAGTCTCAGAGCCCGCCCGACATGTCGTTCTGACCCAGCCCACTGCCTGCAATCCGTGGGGCGACCAGATGGCAACTTGGCAACGAAACTCGCGGCCCGACCCTGCAGGCTCGGCGGTCGACCTTCCGTGGGTCCGACCGAGTCACCTGACCTCGGCACCGGCTCCTTGTCGCAGCGTCAGCGCGCGTCCGGGAGCCGGCAAGGGGTAGCGCTCGGGGCGACCGGCAGGCCATCGGACCTCGGCGTAGGCAGGTGGGGGAAGCCCCGCCAGGACGAAGTGGGCCACTGGCTCGCTGGAACTCAGGTAGCTGCCGTCTCGGTGCACACGGCGCCACTGGCACGTGCCGTCGGGCCAGCAAAGGCCCACGCGAGCCCCTAGGCCAGCGGGATTCCCTGCCGTTCCCTCCAATCTGATGCGCACCCAGTCTTCCGAGCTCGTCTGGTTGATGTATAGGCGTACCGGACCGTTGCAATTCGCAACCACGATGTCCGTGTCGCCATCCAGGTCAATGTCCCCAGCCGCAAGGCCGCGACTGACCTTCGGTTCGACCGGGCCCCACACGGCGAGACCCGATACAACTTCGAAACGCCCGCCGTCACCCCGGTAATACGTGTTGTCCTGGACGAAAGGGAACGGCGACCCGCGCTGTGACTCCATGATGGCGACGGCTCCGTTGGCAATAAACACGTCCAACACGCCGTCGTGGTCGAAGTCGGCCCACGCAAGTCCGAAACCGGTGAATGGAAGGCTTGAATTGCCGAGACCAAGCGTGTTCGTGGCGTCGCGGAAGAGTCCCCTGCCGCTATTCAAGTAAAGGGTGTTGGTCTCTTGGACATTGTGGGTCATCAGGAGGTCCTCATCGCCGTCGCCGTCGAAGTCGGCGGCCGCAACGCCCATTCCGGCTTCGACCCTGCCGTCGGCGTTCACTGCCGCCCCGGACTGCATGGCGACGTCGACGAAGTTCCCTTGGCCCTCATTCACCCAGAGCTGGTTTTCGGTCGTGTCATTGGCGACGTACAGGTCACTCAGGCCATCTTGGTTCAGATCAACGGCCAGCACTCCGAGCCCATTCCCGAAGGCACGCCCTATGCCGGATGATTCCGTCACGTCTGTGAAGCGCCCGTCATCGTTCCTGAACAGCCTGTCCGGAACTGGGTTGTAGACCGTCGGCAGACAGTAGTCTCGCTCGCCGGTCGGGGCGTAGCACTTCTTGTTGTTGCCTGGGGAATAGTCGACGAAATTGGCGAAGAAGAGGTCCAGATCGCCGTCCGAATCGTAGTCGGTAAAGGTCGCCGAGGTGCTCCAGCGTTCGTCCTGAGGACCCTCCACCGTCTGGAACGTCCCGTCCCCGTTGTTGCGGAGCAGGAAGTTGGGGCCGACGCTTGTGAGATAGATGTCCGGATCACCATCCGCGTCGTAGTCGCCGACGGCCACACCCATCGCATAGCTCTCGATGCCCAGCCCGCTGCCTTCGGTGGAGTCCACGAATCGGAGGACTTTGTCGGGCACGATTCGGTTCTCGAACAGCCGGTTCCCAAGCTGCCCGTGGCCAGCAGCATCGGAAGGGCTGGATCGGGATGTGTCGGCCAGCGTACCGCCTTGGAGCGCATAAATGTCCAAGTCCCCGTCAAGGTCATAGTCCAAGAGCGCGATGCCGGGGCCCATGATCTCGGGGAGGTGATAGTCGCGAGTCGCACCATTGAAGTGCTGGAACGTGAGTCGGGCAGCGCCGGAAGACTCGCGAAAGAGCGATGCCTGCAGATCGGGAGCATCCGACTGCTGCCCGCAAGCGGCCAGCGTCACGAGAAGGGCTGCTGCACGCGTGGTCATGGCAATCGACGAGTTTCCCACAGGGGGTCCGCTCTCGCGAGACCTCGGTCGTCGGAGCAGAAACTCTCCTCGAGAGGGGCGAAGCGTGGCGCCCGTTCACTCAGCATCCGCTACGTGGGCAATCTCCGCAGAGGTCCGCGTCCCAGCTCAGAGAGGGCTCCAATGGCAGTATTACCGGGAGGCCCGTGGCATGGAGGGCCACAAACCACATGACGGCATTGGTCAAGGCTCGCCAATCGTCCGTGCGAAGAATTCGGCCACTCTCTCGGCCAGGGTCTCTGGCGTCTCGCCCTGCATACCGCGAAACCCGTGGTCGGCGTTCCGGACCATGTGGAGCGTGGTGTCCACCCCAACCTTGAGGAGGGCGGCGTGCAGGAGTTCGCTTTGGTTGAACGGGACGGACCTGTCATTCTCCCCGTGCATATGCAGGAATGGCGGGTCGTCGGCAGTTGCGTAGGTGATTGGATTGGCCGCTCGGGCCCGGTCGGGGCGTTCCTGGATCGGGCCGCCGATGAAGAGCGACTCTGGAGAGTCCGGCCCATTGTGGTCGATGCGCCCCGGAAAGTCGTTCATGCGCAGGAAATCGGTCGGCCCAAACCAGTTGCAAACAGCGTCAGGCCTAGACGACACACCGGTGTTCTCCTCGTGAAGCGTGTCCCATTCGGACACGTCGTGGGCCGTGCCAAGCAGCGCAACCAAGTGCCCCCCGGCGGATGAGCCCCACGCGCCGACCCGGGCCGGGTCGAAGCCGAACCTCGCCGCATTGGCCCGCACCCAACGAAAGGCTGCCTTGACATCGGCGATCGCCGCCGGAAAGGTTGCCTCACCACTGAGCCGATAGCCGACTGAGACCAACCCGTACCCGCGTCTTAGCAGGGGAAGGGGACGCCGGATGCCGTCCTTGCTTCCGTTACGCCAACCACCGCCGTGAACCCAGACCACAACTGGCAGGGGGCGGTCGGGGCTGGGATGGTGCGAATACACGTCCAGCAACAAGGAACGCCCGCCGATCTCGGCGTATACCAAGTCCGCATGGCGGACCACCCCAGGCGGTAGCCCAGACCCCGCGTCTTGGGCCAGCAGTCCGCCCGCGAACATTCCCAGAGCCAGCAACCCTACGACGAGGAGCGTGCGTGGGTACCGGAAGCGAGACATCACTGGCCGGAGTATAGCCAGTCAGGACGGATTGCCGAGCACATCGGCCGGAATCGTAGGCACAGGAGTGGTTCGGCCAGGCCCACCCAAGGGGGATCGAACAATTGAGACATCGGTCCAACGCGCGGATTCCGGGCCGGATGCTGGAAGCCGACCCCCAACCTGCCGCTGGCTGATCACCGTCCGAGCCGTCTCCGCTGGACGGGCCGGACGCTTACTGCGACGCCCAGATGCTTCCAGCGGACCGCAGTCGCGCGCACGGTCATCTGGAACCGGGGACCTGGCCCATTGCGGTGAAGGACCGAGAAGCCGTGGTTGAAGTGGTCGCGAGTCCGCGCAGGAGCCAATCGCGGCGAGAGGAACATGCGGTGAGAAGGTCGTGGCCAACACGGGCCAGGTGCATCTGGGATACAATTCCACCCAAGATCAAGGGCATTGCCCAATCTCGGAGGTCCGATTGATGAGAACACTGCTCGCCATGGTTGCGCTCTTAGGCCTAGGTCTGGCTTGGACGTGCACAGCTCCCCCGCCTGTTGAAATGGCGGCCGAGACAGACACCTTGAAGCTGGTAAGCGAGGGCATCTGGTTTCGCATGGGAGAAAGGGACCAAGGGCACTGCAACAACGTGGTGATCGACATAGGCGACGGTCTGCTGGTAGTGGATGCGAATTTCCCGAGCGGCGCCCACGCGTTGATGGAGGATCTCAAGCAGGTCACGGACAAGCCCGTCAAGTTCGTGTTCGACACGCACCACCACGGAGACCATGCCTACGCAAACGCCGTCTGGACGCGCAATGGCGCAACCACCCTGGCATACGTCGGAGTGAAGGAGGAGATGGCGAGGTACGAGCCCGCTGGCTGGCAGGCTGCCGCCGAGCGCCGGCCTGACGTAGCGGCAATCGGGGCAGACACGGCCGAGCCCCCGATGGAGACCTTCGATGTCGTGCCGCACGTTCTCGAAGGCGCCAGCCGACGGGTCGAATTCCACCACTTCGGCTGGGCCCACACGAGGGGCGATGGAATGGTCTTCCTTCCGGATGAGGGCATCCTTTGCACCGGGGACGCCATCGTCAACGGCCCCTTCAATTTCACGGGACATGCCAACACCGGGAATTGGCCCAATGTGGTCTCACAAGCCGAGGCCCTCAATGCCACGACAATCCTCCCGGGCCACGGTCCTCAGGGCGGTCCGGAAATCGCGGCCGGGCAGCGCCAATTCTTCGAGGAGCTGAATGCCTCCGTAGAGGCGGCCTTCAAGGGGGGCAAGGAGCTGGAGGACATCGTGACAGTTGAGGAGGGAGCCGGCGTTGCTACGGTTGTCGAGCTCTCCGAGGACGTGAGCAACTGGGTAGGAAATCGATTCGCTGAGCAGGTTCGGGTCCGGTTCGCGGAGCTCTCAGACGGCAAGCCTCACGGCGAGATTGTAGGGGGCCCATAGGCGTACTCTCTTGGCTGGGCATCGCTTCCCTTGCCCAGCTCGGATCCGAATCTGTACCCATTCCGCCGGTCCTCTGGTGCCTGAAGGCCAAAGTGGCGCCCGATCTTCCGCAGGATAGCGGCTCCGCATTCACGCGAGCACGCTGCAGCCATCCCTCGTCTGGGCGTGGCCTCCATCCCTGACCGGCCTTGGCTCGACCGAATTGCGTTCCGCTGTGAACGGACGACGCAGGGTAGGCCCTCCGGCGAACAACTGGCGTCGCATTGCCAAGGCGGATCAACTCTTGCGTATCAAGCCAGGCGCGGAAGCCTGAGCAGCCGTGTGCCTTCACCGCCAGACGGCGGGGCCAACCGCAATGCTACCGGAAGCCGCCCCGTCGCGGTGAGCCATCTTGGACCCTCCGATCCGCGTTCGGACAGCCCAAGCCGGGACGATTCGTCAATCGGCTGGCTGCGGCCATGGTAGACTCGCAACGCACGGTGGGCTCGGATCGCCAGCTTCCGAACGGTCAGCAAGCTGGCTTGAATCTGCAGACTAGGAAGACCAAACAGGAGGATTGCACGATGAATTGGAAGCACAGGCGCACGCAATGCGTCATGGCGCTCGCCACGGTTCTGCTGCTTGTGGGGTGGGCGTACCACCCGGCTGCAGCCCAAGTCCTTTACGGGTCGCTCCTCGGCAACGTCGCTGATGCTACGGGCGCGGTCATACCCGGAGCCCAGATCACAGTGACGAACGAGGGCACCGGGGCGACGCGAAGCGGGGAGTCCAGCGCTGCCGGAACGTTCAACTTTCCGACCCTGGCCGCCGGAACATATCGAGTCGATGTCCGCTCGGACGGCTTCAGGACCTACACGGCGACCGGCATCCGGATTGAATCGACCGATTCAACGCGTGTGGACGTCGCAATGGAAATCGGCGAAGTGACCGAGGTGGTCGAGGTGACCGCCGGTACGGTGCAACTGCAGACGGATCATGCAGAGGTGCGCGGGGAAGTCGGCACTCACGAACTGCAGAACGTTCCAGTCCCGCTCGGCCGCAACTACCAGATGCTGCTGCAGACGATTCCGGGCTTCTCGCCACCGCGCAACGCACACTCGGTCCCGGCCAATCCGACCAGAGCCGTGCGCTACACCGTAAACGGCACGGCGGACAACAACAACAACGTCAGGATTGACGGCGCTTCCAGCTACAACCCCAACTTGACGCACATGACCGGAATCAACCCCGCTCTAGAGTCGATCGAGGTCGTCAACGTAACTACGGGATCGTTTGACGCCGATCAGGGCCTGGCGGGAGGAGCCGCGATCAACCTCCAGATCAAGAGCGGCACAAATGAAGTCCACGGTTCCGCATTCTGGTACCACAACAACCAGCACCAGTCGGCCTACCCCTACTTCAGCGACCGCTCGAACGCTAAGCCGAAATTCATCTACAACCAGGCCGGAGGCACGGTAGGCGGCCCCATCAAGAAGAACAAGGCCTTCTACTTCGTAAGCTACGAGCGCACGTCCGAGAACTCGAACGCCCAACGGTTCATCAAAGTGCCGACCGCTGCAATGCGGGCGGGTGACTTTTCGGGATCCCCCCGGCCGATCTTCGACCCACTCTCGACACCCGTCGGGAGCGAGGCGGACCGCACCCAGTTCGCCAACAACATGATCCCCGAGTCGCGGGTGGCCCGCGCTAGCCGCATCTTGGCCGACGATACGGACTGGAGCCTCCCGGATCGTCCGGGCGTCGGCTCTCTGGGACTGAACAGAAATAAGCTGGCTCAAATCCAGTACTCATTTCTGCGCCATCAGATCGACAGCAAGGCGAACTTCAATCTGTCCGATAAGTGGACAATGTTCGCCCGCCTGAGCTTCTTCTACTACACGCAGTGGAACCCAGCGGCGTTCGGCAACCTCTCTGGCATCTCCGTTCACCCGACGAACTTCCGAACTGACAACGGATTCGGGCCGACCTACAGCGGAACCCTCTCGGCCACCTACGTAGCAACGCCGAGCCTCGTGTTCGATGCGTACTTTGGATCGACGCTGGTGGACAGTAACGCGTTCGCCGGCAACCTCGACCAGAGAATCGGCTTGGACGTGCTTGGCATTCCCGGCACGAACGGGGACGGCGTTCCCGGCGAGGCCGGCAGCTTTTACGGTGGAATGCCCCGCATGCGGTTCGATTCGGGATTCGGGAATCTGGGGTATCAGGCCACTTCGCCGTTCATCGGCCACGACTACCTCCACCAGTGGGTGGCAAACGGCAACTGGACGAAGCGCAACCATGAAGTCCGCTTCGGAACCGATATCTTCCTCACACATATCAACCAAGAGGTGGCAAACTTCCCGGGTGGCGACGCCCCGGCCGGAGGGTTCCGCTTCCGGAATAACACCACCGGGCGTCCCGGCACGCGCACGAACGACTACAACGCCATCGCATCTTTCATGCTCGGCCTGCCTAGGGAAGCAGCGCGCAACTTCCTTACAGGCAAGAACCTCCAGACCCGCTCCAGCCAGTGGGCCTTCTATGTTAGGGACCGATGGCAGGTCCGCCCCGATCTCACCCTCAGCTACGGCGTCCGCTGGGAATACTACCCCTTCCCGGTTCGGCCCAACCGGGGCGTGGAACGTTTCGACATTGACGAGAACGTGATGTATGTGTGCGGCATCGGTTCAGTTCCCCGCAATTGCGGTCTGCCGCAGAGCAAGACGCAGTTCTCGCCACGCGTGGGGATCGCTTGGCGTGCGACGAACACCCTAGTAGTGCGTATGGGCTACGGCCTGACCTACAACCCGTTCAACCTCGGGCGGGACCTGCGCGGAAACCTGCCTACCCAGTTTTCTCAAGCGCTGCCTGCGCCGAACTCCTACTCGTTCTCCACCACGCTCGACGACGGCTTCCCCAACATTCCGCCGGTGCCGGTCGAGGAGAGAATCGAGATGCCGCTTCGGGCCAACGTCGCGACTGCGGACGAGAATTTTGTCCGGGGCTACATCCAGTCCTGGAATTTCAGCATGGAGAAGCAATGGGGCGAATGGATCGGCACGGCTTCCTACGTCGCAACGCGGTCGACTCGGCAGACCTCGCGCGTTGAGGCCAACTGGTCTCCCCTGGGCACCGGCAACCGCGGCAGGGTCCTACGCCAGCTCTACGGACGCACTGCGAACACGCTCTTCTGGGGCGCGATCGGGACGCCAATGTACGACGCGCTGCAGGTCAAGATCGTCCGGAGAAGCCAGACCGGGCACAGCTTCAATCTTGCCTACACATGGGCCCACGGGCGGGGCTACACGTCGGAGTCCTCGACGGCACAGCCGCGCGCCAAGCATCCCGACTACTATTGGAAGAACCGAGGACCGCTCAACAACGACATCCGCCACAACTTGGTGATCACGAACGCGTACGAGTTGCCATTCGGGCGCGGCAAGAGATTCGCTCAGCGCGGCGCAGCTGCGGCAATTCTGGGGGGGTGGCAGATCAACGCCCTGGCAGCCCTTCACACCGGCCTGCCGTCGACCCCGACGGCACCGGGAGGGTCGCTCAACAGCGCGAGGTCCGGGCAATACGCGGACTGCACGGGGCCGTGGCAGAAGCTCGGCAGTCCAGACGGCTGGTGGTCGCGCTCGGGCCTTGCTGATCCTGAGGATCAGGGAGGCACACCACGCTTCGGCACGTGCGGTTCGAATGTACTGAGAGGCCCTGGCCTGATCAATGTCGATATGAGCGTCTTCCGCCGCTTCCAGGTCACAGAGAAAATGAACATCCAGTTTCGCGCGGAAGCCTTCAACGTCTCCAACACCCCCCACTTCGCAAACCCGAACTCCAACGTCGGCAGCAGCGGGTTCGGCATTGTCGGTGGCGTCCAGAACACCGGTAGGGACGGGAACGACCAGAGGTTCTTCCGCCTAGGCCTGCGCATCGGCTTCTGACGCGCTTAGCGGACAAGCGGCCCCGTTCAGATGGGCGTCGGCCTTGCGCGTCGCAGCCGCTTGCGTTCGGCGTGAGACATCGGCACAGGCCACGAAGACCGCCGGCGTCCCAAGGGTCGCCGGGCGGTCGGCCATCGCAGAGGAATCCACGAATGCGACTATCCTAAGTCTCGATGAACCATAGAATCCACCAGAGTTGCTCCCTGACAGCGGTGGCATTGCTGGCGTCAAGCCTCGCCAGCGCCGAGCGTCACACGTTTCGCGTGCGGTTCGGGCTCGCCGATGCCGTGCCCACCGCGTGGGACGGCAGCGCTGCGGTCTCCGGTGGAGAGCTTGCAGGACTGCGTAGCTGGAGACCGCGAGGGGCCGACCGGATTGAAGGCGCTTCCTGGGCGCTCGCGTCGGCCCCAGGGGTCAAGTTCCGATACAGGAACTGGGAGCCGGAACCTCCTTCCCCAGTGCCCGACTACCTGAACCGGCCCGGCATCATTCTGCAGGTCGACGCAGCTTCGGATGCGCGGGTGGATGTCGCCACAGCTGGTGGAAACATCTCGTTCCGGCTCTCCGATCAGCCGGCGGGATTGCGGCGGGAGTATCTGGAAGGAGCAGTTACGATCGAGCGCGCCGCAGGCTTCGAGTCGCTGTCTGATCCGGCCTACCACAATGGCTTCGCAGACATCGTCGCGGGAGCCGACGGCTCGACGTGGGTCGCATGGGTCGGGTACAGGGACTGGGGCAACCATGTCTTCGCCCGACGACACGACGGGGACAAGTGGGGGCCAATCGAAGAACTGACGGGAGGGACATCCGACGTCTACTACGTTCGGTTGGCGCGCGATGGCAGGGGTGGCACGCTTGCGGTCTGGTCCGACCAACGCGAAGGGAACTTCGACCTCTACGGAACAAGGTTTGACGGTTCGAACTGGGCTGCCGTCGAGAGGCTGACGAGCGCTGCGCAGCCGGACATCCACCATGCCCTAGTCACCGATGCAGCAGGACAAGTGTGGCTGGCGTGGCAGGGGTTCCGCAATGGGAGGTCTGACATTTTGGCCCGGTTTTGGGACGGCGAATCGTGGTCCGCCGAGAACAGCGTTTCGCTCTCCGGGGCCGACGACTGGCACCCGGCAATGGCAGCGGATTCTAAGGGCGGCCTCTATGTTGCGTGGGAGACATACGAGAACAACGACTTCGACATCCGCATGAGGCGCTTCTCCGGAGGGGAATGGTCTCCCGTGGAGCCCGTGGCTGACACACTGCGGTACGAAGCGTATCCATCTCTCGCCTGCGATTCCGAGGACCGCCTGTGGGTTGCTTGGAACGAGAGCGGCCTTCAGTGGGGCAAGGATACGGGATTCCTGCTCAACAGGCCTGCCACCCAGCTATACCAGTCCCGTTGGATCGCCACCGCCGTCTATGAGGGTGGCAGATGGATGCACCCGCCGCTCGGCTTCGAGGATTCGCTACCAGAGGACCTCAGGGGATTCAATGACTTCCCGAAGCTGGCGGCGGGCAGCGACGGCCGGGTCTGGGCACTCTTTCGGCATCGGCACCTGAGACAACGCCAGGTTCCGCACACAGCGGCCGCCCACAGGGCATCCTGGGAAACCTATGCAACCGCTTTCGACGGGCACGAGTGGAGTGTGCCGATCCCCATCCCTGCCTCGGCGGGCCGGTCTGACGCCGGGTTCGGCGTGGCCGTGGGACCGGACGGTGGCCCCCATGTCGCTTGGGCGACCGACAATCGCATCTACGACGACTACTTCTATGAGCAAGGCGAGATCTTCGCATCACAACTCCCGGCGATCAGAGGGCCCGTGTTCCCTGCCCGGGTCGTGCCGAAGGCGCGCGACGAACTGACTGCGTTCCCAAAGCATGCCAACGAGCGCGAGCAAGTCCAGAGAATCCGGGACTACGTGATCGAGTCCGAGGGCAAGTCCTACAAGATCTACCGGGGTGACACGCACAGGCACACGGAATACTCCGGAGACGGCAACAATGACGGTGCGCAGAACGACACCTACCGCTACTCGATGAATGTCGCCGAGCTCGACTACCTCGGCATGAGTGAGCACCACAACAGCGGCGGCCCGAACATCGAGTACATTAACTGGCTGCTGCAGCAGCGGGTGGACGTGTTTCATGTGCCCGGCCGCTTCGTGCCGCTGTACGGCTACGAACGAGGCGTGAGCTTCCCCAACGGCCACCGGAACATCTTCTTCGCCGAGCGCGGCAACCCGACATTCCCCGACCAGGACGGCGAGCGCGAGAGTTCCTCGGCCGCAGTCGGGCTGTTCGACTACGTGCGGCGCTACGGCGGCATCTCTATCCCCCACACGTCAGCCACGGGCATGGGAACGGACTGGCGCGACAACGACCCCGAGGTCGAGCCGCTGGTAGAGATTTATCAGGGGGACAGGGTGTCCGCCGAGTATGAAGGGGCTCCGAAGGCCGCCACGAGGAGCGACGTGACGAACCAGGCCGGGGGCTTCCGATCCGAGGGTTACGTCTGGAACGCTTGGGCGAAGGGCTACAAGATCGGAGTACAGGCAAGCTCCGACCACCTGTCCACGCATATCTCGTACTCGTGCACAATCGCGGAGGACTTCACTCGGGCGGGACTGCTGGAAGCGATGCGGCTGCGTCACAATTACGCAGCCACGGACAACATCATCCTCGACTACCGCATGACCGCAGACGGCAAGGAATACCTTCAGGGAGACGTCGTGCCGGGAGTGGCATCAGAGTCCGAACTGAGTGTCCGGATCTTGGGGACGGCGCCCGTGCAGCAAGTCGATATCATCCGAGGGCAGGAGTTTGTGTACACGGCTCAGAACTTGCCCGACGACGTGCAGATTCGATTCGTCGACCGGGAGCCTGGCCGTGGAGAACGGTACTACTACGTGCGAGTTCAGCAGTCCGACGGTCAGATGGCCTGGTCCAGTCCGATCTGGGTGATCTCCCGATAGATGCCCCGACCGGTGTCGACCGGAGGCAACTGGCACGCCCGATGTAGTCGGGGCATACCCCGAGTGGCCAATTCCTACGCTTGGTCCGACCTGCGGATCCGATCCAGGCCAGCCCGCGAACCACTGCACTTCACCCATGCAGCTGACCCTCTCGCTCGTAGCTCTGCAATCTGAGGTCAGAGCGTACGAACGGAATCAAGTCGCACTTCAACCGTTGAACAGGTTCGCCAGCCGTAGTACCCCATTGTTAGAGGACAGTGCTTTGCCGAGAGCTGGTGGGAACCGGGAGCATATTTGCAACCGGTCGTCTACTGGACGTCGATATTGATCGCCTTCATCACCCGTGAGCTGCGAAACTGTGCCCTACCAGTGGCTGACCGCGAGGGCGAGCGGCCATGGCCGTGGCCGTCCAAGACCCCTTCCCCGCTGCACGCAGCACCCTCGCGGCCCTGCTCAAGAAAGTTGCAGTCGGCCAAAGCCCGTCGCGCCTGGCCTGAGGTCATCGGACATACCGAGCGCAAGGAGCGGCCCCGTCGCCAGTTGCTGTCCACCCTCGCCTGTTGCGAGATCGCCCACGGCAGCCGGCCCCAGCCGCCAACGCTGTGGGCGGAGCGCTCACTTTTTCCGGAACTCGAGACCACTTTTCACCACGGTCTGCAGCGGCGCAGATACTGCACTGTGCGGCTGCCCTGCTGGACCGGCTGCTGCACCGATACCACATCGTCGACATTCGGGGCAACAGCTACCGGATGCGCCGCCACAAGGACCTGTCGAAGGCCATTCATCCGACGGCCTCGAGGGCAGTGGACGCCGAACAAGCGCAGCTGAGGCAGACCTCACGGGGACCGGGGTGCAGTGTGCCATTTTCAATGCCCAGAAGTGTGCCATCTTCGATGCCCATTGACACCAAGTCGCCAGCAAACGAAGCAGGCGACGCCAAAGATTCCCCGGCGGGACGTCCAGCAGCTTCGGCGCCCCGACGACGCTGGCGGACGTCACCGGGCAACCAGACAGCGATGCCCCACACCATGTCTCGGCAATTCGGGCGAACTCCTCCAACGCAGTCGGGGCATTCAATCCACCCGCGGCGAGTCGGGCTCATCCGATCGGCGACACGGCTGGACCGGGGAGGTTGCACATTGCGATCTGCGGAGGCCGCCGTTTGCGCCGGGATCCATTAACAGCGCACCGGCTCCGAGCTTGGGCAGTCGCGCTCCCGAAGGCCACCCGACCGATAGCGGGCTTCCGTACCGCTTGCCGGGAGGCCCCAATTACGGCCCCGTCAGCTCCGCCACCACTCACTGTGCCGAGTCAGAACTCCACCCGAAGCGCGAATTGGATCTGCCTGCCGGTGGATCCCACGAGGATCCCGCCAATTCGACCGAAATCCCCACGCCCGTGGACGGTCCCAGGATTGCGGAAGTTGGGTCGGTTGATGATGTTGAACAGGTCGGTCCGGAATTGCATCCGCACCCGCTCGCTGAAATCGAACCACTTGTGCGCGGAGATGTCGAGGCCTAGGAAACCAGGGCCGCAGCAAAGGGTTCTCGGCGACGTTCCAAAGACTCCCACTCCGGGACTCTCAAAGGCCGAAGTGTCGAAGTACTCGCTGAGAAACTCGGACCGCGACCGACCTCCCGGCAGACCGTGCTCGCCTACTAGGTTGGGACGCTGCGAATGAGAGAAGGTGTTGCTGCGATTGGTTCGCTCGATGACTCCGTAGGGGATGCCGGAACGGAGCTCGGTGATGGTGCCGACGCCCCACCCACCGATGATCTGATTGAGCACGGCGTTGCCGATGTCGTATGCCCTCCCCTTCCCGATCGGGAGGTCGTACACGATGCTGGTGATGAAGCGATGAGGCGTATGGTTTCCGGAATAGGCCTTGTCCAGATGACGCAACTCGATGTGCTGATAGCCGTTCCCGGCGCCGCCAGCGAGTTCGGTTGCGGCCTCGACGTCATCCTTGAATACCGACAGGGTGTAGTTCATCAAGTAGCTCAGCCCTCCTGAGTACCGCTTCTCCAGCTTTGCGTTCAGGGCGTGATAGCTCGAGTTGCCGAAGTCCGGATAGACGAGATTCACGTTGTTGAACTGCGGGTACGGTCGCAGCGACTGATCCTGACGGTCAGGACCACGGCCACCTTCCAGAGGGATCATGTTGATGTTGAGGATGTTGGAGCTCAACTGATGGCCCACATTCCCGAGGTAGGAGATCTCGAAGACGCTGTTCTCGGGAAGCTGCTTTTGGACTGTCAGGTTCCATTGATGCGAATACCCGTTGCTGTGGTTGTCCTGCAGGAACTCCGGGGAGAAGCGCGGGCGGGATCCCAGCGGCACGGCGCCGAACGAGTGATCCAAGGTGGCCCCGGGAGGCAGGGGGGGCAGGCCGTCTTGGAAGCGAAACGCGGGCGTGAAGCCGCCGTCAGGCGAAGAGAACGAAGCCAGCTTGCTGAATCCCGCCGTGAATCGGGTCGCGACCTGGCTGATGTAGATCGGGTAGTAGACAACCCCGTAGCCTCCCCGGACGACGAGGTCGGACTGAGGACGGTACGCGAAGCCAAAGCGAGGCCCGAGATTGTTGAGATCGAAGTCATGCGAGTACTTGTCGTAGCCGTCGCGCCCAGCGAAGGTCACGATGCCGGGCGTGCCGGAAACGGGATTGGTCGGGTTGATGTCGAATCCGCTCTGCTGGTTGTCCTGTTCCCAGCGCGGCGAATCCATCGACCAGCGAAGCCCGAGGTTGAGGGTCAGGTTCGGCGTGACCTTCCAGTCGTCCTGGACGAACGCAGCGACGTAGTCGGTTCGGGGGTGGATCGGGTCGTTGTCCAGCAGCGTCGCACCCGTAGTCCAGCCCAGCAGCAGGGAGGCCAGTCCGTCGCCAGTCGCCCGGTCGTTGAAGTTGAAGAACCCGCCGGCCCTCTGGTTGTGCTCGTCACGGAACTTCGAGTAGCGGAAATTGAAGCCGATCTTAATTTGGTGGCTGCCCTTGATCCACGTGAGGTTGTTGATCGCCTGAATCGTCTTGACGATCGGAACGACGCGCTCGTGGTTTCCTGCGCCGAGGCGGGTGAGCCCGGCCGGGAAGACGCTGGCGAAGAACGAGGGGTCGACGCCTTGGACGCCCAGCTCGCCGTTCTTGCCGGACTCCCAGCCGAACGACCGGTTGATGTGCTGCCGGTTGCCCCAGTTGTAGCGGAAATCGTTGATCACCGAAGGCGAAAAGTTGTGGACCCACGCGATGGTGACCTGATCGTGGTCGTTGCTGATGTTGGCCGCACTGGGGTCCGCTACCTCGATGGGGAACCTGGGCAGGTTCACAGCGACATTGGGGGAAGCGGTGTAGCGCCCGAAAATCCGATCACTCGGCCCGAAGTAATGGTCCACGCGGGTCGTATAGGAGTTCTGGTCCAAGGGGTTCGAAACGTTGAAGAGGTAGTTGTCCCGGGCTGCCCTTGCCCCATAAGTCACGAGCGGGGCTCCTGCTGAGACGCGGCTAG
>JAPPMC010000186.1 GCA_028819235.1 Bryobacterales bacterium | reverse complement strand
AGGTTTCAGCTCATCGGCCTCCTCCCTGCCAGGGCTTGCCCTGGCGCAACATAATCAGCCAAAAATGTAGGATTGACGGAGCACTAGAGGCTGGGAATGGGGTCGAAAGCCCGCTGCCGACTCTACTCCGCAGCGCCGGGATGGGCCTCCCCAGAGTCTTCGGCAACACCGAACTGACCCGCCCACGCGATGCCGCTCTCCAGAACGGCGAGGTGCTCAGGCTCACTGTATGACGCTCCGGTGTGGCCCAATGCTGACAGGAAGGCGCGCCCTTGGCCGACAGTGCGCGTCCAGATTATGGGGTGGTCCCCCATCGTCAGGTCCTGATCGATCCACAAGAGCTTCATTCGCGGCTCGTACATCGACTCGTCCAGCGACGCCAAGACCTCTACGCCTTCGTCGCCGCGCACGCTCCGCGCCCACGAGTACCACTCGTCCCGCCTGGCCCACGGGGAAGGCAGTCCTTTCATCGCAGGGTGCTCCGGGCGTTCAACTCGGATCACCACCTCGGGGTGCTCGATCGGGTGCCCGGTAAAGTCTGCTCCGATGACGTTGCGCTGGTACCACTCCCAAGAAGCGTGCGAGCCGTCCAGCGCTGCGTGGATCCCGACAAACCCGCCTCCGCCTTCGATCCACGCTCGGACTGCCTCACGCTGGTCCCCGGACAGCGGAGCTCCGCTCGCGCAGAACCAAACGAGCACCCTCACGCTGTCCAGCACCGGCGTGTCAAAGACCGCCCCGTTCTCGGTGTGGAAGAATCCCCATTCACGCCGGGCCGCAATCTCCGCCAGCGCGGGGACCCCTCGCGCGATGGCCTCGTCGTGGCGGAACCCGTTCGTCTTCGAGAAGACCAACACAGCCGGGTCGGCCAGATCCGGGACGGGCGGCGGAGCTGAATCCACATGGTCCGACGGACGGATGGCCCGGGCGACGTTGCGCACCATCGGGTGGAAGCTGGCCGCGATCGCCAGCACGACCAGTGCCAGCACCAACCAAACCACACCACGGAGAATGCGCACGAGTTCAGGCGGGCCGCACAGCCTGAGTCCATCGTGCGTGACCCGGCCGATGGCTGTCAAGCTCCAGCACGAAACACCCGCTCCCCGACGCTGGCGCCGGAACCTCCAGACTCGGTATCCTAGTGGAGGATCCCGCGTACACGGGAAATCTCGCGGCTCTCCCACAGGCGAACGGCTAACGGGGCGGGAGGGTCCGCCACGTTAGGCGGACCGGAGGTAGCCGTGCGTGTGGCCTCAGCGCGGCCACGCAGCGCAGTCTAGGGGCTTGAGACAGGCGGCCATGGGCAAAGTCACCGGATTCATGGAATTCGACCGCCGGGCGACTTCGTATCGGCCGGTGAAGGAACGAGTGCAGGATTGGAGGGAAGTCCTGCGCCCGCTGAACGAGCCCCAGCTTCGCCGGCAGGGCGCCCGCTGCATGGACTGCGGGATCCCGTTCTGCCACACCGGCTGTCCGATCAACAACATCATCCCCGACTGGAATGACCTCGTCTACCGCGGACGCTGGGCCGAGGCGCTTCGCGTGCTGCACTCGACGAACAACTTCCCGGAGTTCACAGGGCGAATCTGCCCAGCACCCTGCGAGGCTGCCTGCGTCCTGGGCATCAACGACGACCCGGTCTCGATCAAGTCGATCGAGATGGCGATCGCAGACCGCGGCTGGCAAGAGGACTGGATCCGCCCCGAGCCTCCGTCTGTGCGCACCGGGAAGACTGTAGCGGTGGTCGGGTCCGGACCGGCCGGATTGGCTGCGGCCCAGCAGCTCAATCGAGCTGGACACCTAGTCACGGTGTACGAGAAGAGCGAGGTTCCCGGCGGCCTGCTCGTTCTGGGCATACCGGACTTCAAGATGGAGAAGCACCTCGTCTCCAGACGCGTGCAGCAGATGGAGGCCGAAGGCATCGAGTTCCGTTGCGGGGTGCGCGTCGGGGAAGGGGTCGAAGCTGGCAAGGTCGTCAGAGAGCATGACGCGGTCGTGCTGTGCATCGGATCCGAGCACCCTCGCGACCTGCCGATTCCGGGCCGCGACTTGGCCGGGATTCACTTTGCGATGAACTTCCTCCCGCAGCAGAACAGGCGCGTTGCCGGACGCCCGGTCGACCCCGGATTCGACCTCAGCGCAAAGGGCAAGCACGTCGTGATCATCGGAGGCGGGGACACGGGCGCGGACTGTCTAGGTACATCGCGCCGCCAAGGGGCCGCGGGCATCCATCAGTTTGAACTCCTTCCGAAGCCACCGCTGACACGCGACGACCCGGGAGCGATGCCGTGGCCGAATTGGCCGTTCACCTTCAAGGTGGAGAGTTCCCACGAGGAAGGGGACGTGCGCGACTACGCGGTGAACACAAAGGAGTTCATCAGCGACGGGCGCGGGAACGTCAGGGCCCTCAAGGCCGTACGCCTTCGCTGGCCCGACCCGGACCCTGTCACCGGCCGGAGGCCCTTCCGGTTCGACGAGATTCCCGGCTCAGAATTTGAAGTGCCGGCGGACCTAGTGCTGCTCGCGATGGGTTTCCTGCACCCCGTCCACAAAGGCCTGGTGGACGAGCTGGGCTTAGAGAAAGACGAGCGCGGCAACATCAAGGCGGGATTCGGAGAGTTTCAGACGAGCGCTCCCAGTGTGTTCGCCGCAGGGGATGCGCGACGCGGCCAGTCCCTGGTTGTTTGGGCGATCGCCGAAGGACGCAAGGCAGCCCGCGCTGTGGACGTCCACCTGACCGGGTCCAGCACGCTTCCCGCGCACTGACGACCGCGGCACCCACGAGTCTTAGCCCGCGGGATCGAGCGCGTCCATCTTTCTCTTCATGCGCCTCGCGAAGCGCTTCACGTCCACCGCGAACCGGACGTGAGTCCCCCGGCCCACGACCTCGACGCTGTCGGAGGCCTCCACCTCGAACGTCACGCGGCGCCCTTCGATCTGCGCTACCCGGGCGCGATAAGTCACCGCGTGACCCATCGGCGTCGCACCCAAGTGCGAGACGCTGACCTTGACTCCCACGCTATCGTTGCCGGGCTCCAAGTGCGGCCCGATAGCATCCCGGCAGCAGATCTCCATCCAGTGGATCATCGATGGGGTAGCCAAGGACGGGCGGATGTCCGAACCCAAGAAACTGATGCAGTCGTCGCGCCGCACGACGCGAACCTGTTCGAGCGAGATCCCAACTTTCAGCATTCTGCGATGATACTTTAGGCAGCCGCCCCCAAGGAAGGACCGCAACCTCAATGCCACGCACCACGCGCCGTCAAGCCCTCGTGACCATCGCTGCCGGCCTGTCCGCAAGATCACTGGCCCGGCCGCAGGACTACGCACCGACAGTTCTCACAACCGAGGAGCACCGCATCCTGGGTTTCCTTGTTGACACGATCCTGCCTGAGACGGACACGCCGGGAGCCCGCGAAGTTGGGGTCCACTCGATGATTGACGAGGACCTTCAATCCGACAGTTCGTCGCTGGGGCTGCTGCGAGACGGCCTTGGGGAACTCCGCGAGGCGGGATTTGCGGACATGGGCTCTTCGGAGCGGACCAGATTGCTGACGCAGTATAGCGAGGCGGACGGCAACAAGCGCGAGTTTTTCGAATCCGTCAAGGGCCTGACCATCGATGCCTACTATTCCACCGAGGTTGGCCTCGTCCACGAGCTCGGTTACCAAGGCAACACATACCTGCAGGAGTTTGTCGGCTGCACGCACGACCACGAGATCGGGAACCCAGCCTGATGGCAACCGATCACGATGTGCTGATCGTCGGAAGCGGGGCGGCCGGGGGGATGGCCGCCTGGAACCTCACGCGGAAGGGCGCAAGCGTTCTTATGCTGGAGGCAGGCGAGCGCGTCGACCCGGCAAGCTTCTGGTCACACGTTAAGCCTTGGGAGGCACGAGAGCGGCGGCGCCAAGGCGAAGAGCCTCCTGCGTTCGAAGAGCTGCCGCTGCGCGAGAGCCCCTACCAGACACTGGAGGGGCACAGCTTCCTGCTGCGCCGGGTCTGGGGCGTGGGGGGCAAGACGAATATCTGGGGACGCGTCTCGCTGCGCTACGGAGACCTCAACTTCAGCGAGCCGGCAATCGACGGGTGGGAGATCCCCTGGCCGGTGACCTACGACCAGATCGCGCCCTACTACGACAACGTCGAAAAGCTGATAGGGGTCTGTGGCGGCGATGACGACTCGCGCTTCCTGCCGGGTTCCAAGCACCACCTGCCTCCTCCGAACCTGCGCTGCGGCGAAGTGTTGCTGCGCAAGGGGGCCGAGAAGGCGGGCTACGGCGTCGTCCGGGGGCGCAGGGCGGTGCTTACTCGGGAGCACCGAGGTCGGGCGCCGTGCCACTACTGCGGCGCCTGCGGGCGGGGCTGCGACATCGGCGCCTTCTTCAATTCGCCCGACTACCTACTCGCCGACGCCATGGCAACGGGCCGGCTCGAGCTGCGCGAGAACTCGATCGTCTCCCACGTGCTTTGCGACGAAGAGGGCATGGCAAGCGGTGTGCGCTACTTCGACCGGCTCAGCGGCGAGGAGCGCACGGTGGCGGCCAAGCGGGTCGTGATGGCCGCATCCGCGGTCGATTCCACCCGAATCCTGCTGAACTCAAAGTCCTCAGCACACCCCAACGGGATCGGGAACGGGTCCGATGTAATCGGCCGCTACCTGTGCGAGCAGTTCCGATTTCACGTGTACGCGATCGCGCCGCAGCTGTACGGCAGAGCCGCCAGCAACGATGACGGAATCTCCGGCGGACACATTTACATCCCCAGGTTCGAGCGCCCCGAGCAGAAGCGAGACTACCTGCGGGGCTTCGGGATCCAGCTCTGGGGCATAGGCTGCGGCAACAACGCGGGATTCGCGAAGCGGATGGAGGGCTTCGGGGCGGGCTTCAAGGACTCCGTGCGGCGCAGCTACCCCGCCCTGATCCAGATGCATCCCTACGGCGAGGTCCTGCCCTACCGCCACAACCGGGTGTCGGTTGAGGGCACTCCGCCGGACCGTTTCGGCGTGCCGACGCTGCGTATCGAGTACAGGCTCGGCGAGAACGAGCGGCGGATGATTCCGCGGATGTACGACGTGGTCGAAGAGATCCTGCACTCGATGAGAGCGGAGCCGCTGCCCTACCAGCGAGGGGATCTCGACGAGCTTGGTGCGGCCATCCACGAGCACGGCACATGCCGCATGGGAGAAGACCCGAAGCGCTCGGCCTTGAACGCCTTCATGCAAATGCATGAAGTGCCGAACCTGTTCGTTGTGGACGGAAGCGCGTTCCCGACACCAACGGAGAAGAACCCGACGCTGAGCATCCTAGCGTTCGCCTGGAGGTCGACGGACTTCCTAGCCGACCAGATGCGGACTGGAAAGGTCTGAGGGGGCCGTCTCTACTCGGCGCGGGAGGAGTCAAGCT
The DNA here is from genome assembly GCA_028819235.1 of Bryobacterales bacterium. Classification (GTDB taxonomy): domain Bacteria; phylum Acidobacteriota; class Terriglobia; order Bryobacterales; family UBA6623; genus VXMF01. The sequence continues at coordinate 15,892 of JAPPMC010000186.1, read as the reverse complement.
CCTGCTGGATGATGCGGTCGTAGTACTCGACCGGCCGTGCACCGCTGGTGAGGATTCCGTTGATCAGGATAGCGGGCGTTCCCTCGACACCAAAACCGGCGGCTTCTCTGGCCTCTGCGACCACGGGCGCCTCATACTTCCCGGAATCCAAGCACTCCATTAGCGGATCGGCCTTGATCTTGAGCTCTTTTGCAAGGTCGGTGTACATGCCGTCCGTGAAGAGCTCCTGTTCGAAGAGCTTTGCGCGGTACTCCCAAAACTTGCCCTGTTCCCCTGCGCAGCGCGCCGCCTGCGCAGCGCGCATGGCCTCCGGGTGGATCTCGCTAAGAGGAAGGTCCTTGAACACCCAGCGGACATCGTCGCCGTACTTGTCGCTGAGTTCGGCCAGCACTGGCTGGACTCTGCGGCAGAACGGACACTGGAAGTCCGAGAATTCGACGACCGTCACTGGCGCGTCCTTCGGGCCGCGAGAGCGGACATCGTCGAGGCTAACGGACAGGCGCGGCGGCCCCAAGAAGATCTCGAGATCCGAATCCTCGCGCAGCGACGCGACAAGCTCAGCCAGATGGGTGCTGGCCTTCTCCCTCGTCAAGGCCTGGAGAATCTGGTCACGCACTTCCCTAAGTGGCTTGTTGATCTTGTCCTTCTGGCTCTCGTAGTAGGCGGTGACTTCCCTGCCGGTAGGGACGCCGACCTTGTGTGCGATCTTGGACTGCACGTATCCATCGACATCCTGCTCGCTCTCTTTGGCCGCCTCTTCCAAGAGTCTGTTGGCGATCAGGTTTCCCAAAGCCTGCATCCGAAGGCTGTAGAGCCGCTGGTGAAGCTTGTGCTGCTCGGCGCTGACGGGAAGTTCCGCCTCGTAGATCGGCTGCCCGTTCAGCATCGCCAAGGGTTCGCCGCTTGCGGCTGGGTCTTGCCCGGCTAGGGGAACGGTTACCAAAAGACAGACACAGAGATATCCCAACAGTCGCAAGGGCATGCTTCCATTGTAGTCTGGTCCGCCTGCTGAGGGGGCGGTCATGGCGAGCGGTCGACCGGAGCGTGAGCCATTCCGCACTGCGCAGCTCCCCCGCAAACGGCCGCCCCGGACCGGGACTCAGACCTTGGTCTGGAGAGGCCTCCCGGCCCTCGGCCCGAGCAAGAAGCGCCCGCCCAAGACAATCTGGTTTCACACCTGCCTCACCATGCCCTATCGGAACCTTGGAAGTGGACATGTGATCGTCAGCCGCGCACGCGACGCAGTTCACGAACCCGCCGGCGGGACGAGGCCCGCAAGATGAGAGCAGGAGACTCGCGTGCTGGGCAGCGGGTCGCGCCCAGGTTGCTAGTCGACCTCTCCGAAGGGGTAGCGATCCGGCGGCGCTGCGGAGTTGTCCCGTGGGGAACGGCAGAGCGTTGTGGCCGATATCCGGCCAACATTCTGACGGCGGTTGGCTATCCTGAGCCTTCAGTGTTCGACTGGGGAATGGCAGCGAAGATGACGCGGTTGGACATCACGGTCGCCCACGCTATCTTGGCCGTCCTAGGACCCATTCCGGCCTTGGCCGAGGCCGATCCACTGGAGTACATCAAGCAGTCGACGGTACTGCTCGATCAGGGCTATCTTGGCCAAGCAGAAGCGGCGGCCAGCCAAGCTCTGGAGCATCCCGAGACCGCGCCGACAGCGCTCGCGCTATTGGGTTCGATCCGACTGCAGCAGGAGCGCTACGACGAGGGCACGGTCCTGTTGGAGCGTGCCATCAGGGCCGATCCCACTGCGGTCACACCCCGCCTGACACTGGCGCAGGCATACTCCCTCATCGGCAGGCACGACCGCAGTGCAGCGCTGTACCGTGAGGGGCTCGAGCTGGCGCCCGACAGCCAAGCGGCACGTCTTGGCCTGGTACGGGCCGAAGCAGACCTCGGCAATTTCGACGAAGCGGCTACCCAGGCTGGCGAGATCCAAGAACTGCTCCGGTCGTCACCGGAAGGCCTGATGCTGCTGGCAAGAGTGTATGCCGGCAGGGGCGACGAGAGCGCGGCGAGGGGGATCGCCGATGATTGGGCCTCCCTCGGGAGGATCCCCGCCGACTGGGGCCTGCGGATCGCGGCCACCCTATTGCGGGGGGGCCTGTCCGCCGAGGCTGCGCGCATCCTCGAGCACCAGAAGCGACAGGGCCTTGCGTCGTTTCAGGTTGCCTTCCAGCTAGGCGAAATCTACTCGAGTCACGGGGACACCGAGAAGGCTGCCCAGAACTACGAGCTGGCAGTCCAATTCGACGAGCGCTCAGTTCCTGTGCTGCGGCAGCTGGCAAGCATCGCTGAGAATGCCGGAGACTTGGATAGGGCTCTCAGCTTCGCCCGGCGGGCGAGCGTCCACGGACGCGACGATGCGAACCTGCTGCTGTCGATCGGCAGGCTTTCCTTGCTGCTGGACCAGGTGGCCGATGCCGCAAGGGCCCTCGAACGAGCGTCCGAGCTGCGCCCAGACCACGCCCGAACGCGCTACCTGCTGGCGCTGGCACGCGCCGGCGCCGGGGAGCGTGACGCGGCGCTGGCAACCCTCCGCGGCCTGCTAGAGGAGCGGGGCGGCGATGCCGACGTGCATCTGGCGATCGGAGTTGTCCTTCACCTCGGCGCTTCCTTCGAGGAAGCCTCCGGGCACTTGGAGGAAAGCCGCTCTCGAGAGCCTGGCGGGCTACTGGCCCACTACTATCTAGGGATGGCGGCCCAAGGCCAAGGACGCCATGCCGACGCTGCGGCGCTCTTCGAGGAGATCCTTGAGGACCATCCCGACCACGCTGCGAGCCATGTAGCGCTCGGCGTCTCACTCGCCAAGCAGGGCCGCCATAAGCAGGCCTTGCTGAGCTTCGAGACCGCCGTGAGGCTGGCCCCGCGATCGGCCCAAGCGAACCTGCACCTGGCGCAGCAGCTGAAGCGAATCGGCCGCTGGAGACAAGCTAGGAAACGCCTGAGGGCGGCCGAGAGCCTGCCGGAGGATGTGGGAGACTGGGAAGCGATCAAGGTGTTGGTCGGGATCGCAGATCACGGTCCCATATCGCCAACAGAGGAGAGCCATGCGCATTGACCCGTATCTTAAGTTCGACGGCACTTGCCGAGAGGCGTTCGAGTTCTATCGGTCGTGCCTCGGCGGAGAGTTCGCTTCGGCGATGACCTTCAGGGACGGACCGCCGGGGATGGGCGTGGCCGACGAGTGTCTGGATCAGGTGATGCACATCTCCCTGCCTATCGGGTCTTGCGTGCTGATGGGATGCGATGACGTACCTGGCTTCGGCCCGCCGACAGTTTATGGCGACAACTTCTGGGTTTCGCTAGGCGTGGACAGCCGCGAAGAGGCAGACAGCATCTTCGCAAGGATGGCCGACGGGGGTCAGGTGACAGTACCCCTGCAGGACATGTTCTGGGGAAGCTACTTTGGAGCCCTTGTCGACAGATTCGGGATCAACTGGCAGGTCCACCACAGTCCTGATGAGGCGTGAGGACGCCGCTGGACGACCGTTCCGCGAGAGGGTGGGGCGGCACGTCCGCATCTTGAGACGGTTGGCTGAGCTCAGGTGGGACGAGCGCCAACGCCGGACAGGTCTGTAGATTGCGGTCGGCCGACCGGAACAAGTAGCCTGTTGTCATGCTCCGGATTGCTTCGATATTGCTGCTGGTGGCCGCGGCTGGGCTGGCCGCGAATCCTGTCAGGGTGCTCGTCTGGGACGAGCGCCAGCCGAGGCAGGAACAAGCGTACGAGAACTTTCTGGGCAATGCGATAGCCGCCCATCTCGAAGGCCAGGCAGGACTGCAGGTCCTCTCTGTCGGGCAGGACGATCCGGAACTCGGCCTCGGGACGCTTGACGATCAGGACGTGCTCGTCTGGTGGGGGCACGTGCGGCACGCCGAGATTCCGGACGAAGTCGGCCGACGCATCGTGGAGAAGATCCGAGCTGGCGATCTGGCCCTAATCGCGCTGCATTCGGCCCACTGGTCAGTCCCGTTCATGGAAGCGATGTTCGCCCGGACGAGGATCGATGTGCGGCGTCGGTTTCCGGACGCTGGGGTCAAGATCGAGTTCGTGGCGCCGCCGGGGCGGTACCCCCCAACCTACGACTCCATCGTTACGCCGGCCGTCTACGCGCTCAGGCGGGGCGCCACTGTTTCCCGGGTCCGGGTCGACCTACCGAATTGCGTCTTCCCCGGGGTGGATGCACACGGCCGTCCCAGCCGGGTGACGGTGACCATGCCCGGCCACCCGATCATGCGCGGTGTCCCCTCAAGATTCGAGATCTCGCAGAGCGAGATGTACGACGAGCCGTTCCACGTGCCCGAGCCAGATCAGGTTTTGTTCCGGGAGGATTGGCAAGGCGGCGGGCGCTTTCGCGGGGGGATGCTCTGGGGTTTGGGCCGCGGAAGGGTGTTCTACTTCCGGCCCGGACACGAGACATTCCCGGTCTTCAAGGACTCAAACGTCCTCAGAATCATCGAAAACGCCGTCCAATGGCTCGGATCGCGAGTGCAGAGATAGGTGGACCGACAGGTGGTGAGAGTCACTACCGCCGCACAAGCGGCAGTGGGGCGAGCATGTACCGCACTTTGACGTATCCGTGATCTTGTGACCCGCAGGGCCTGAAACCCAGCCGCTCGTGGTAGCGAATTGAGACTTCGTTGCGTGGCCTGATGTTCACCTCGCAGGCGATTTTGCCAAACCGACCGCCTGCATGGCGAGAGGCATCCAGATACAGGGCCGTCGCCACACCCGCGCGCTGGAAGCGGGGGGCAACGGCAATGCGGTCTACGTAGAGGAAGTCGTCGAAGCGGCTCTTCAGCCAGGCCAGATTCGGACTATCGTAGGGAGTCTCCGGCCGCAAGCAGATCAAGAAACCTCCAACTTCACTTTCGATCCGTGCAACTCGAAAGTACTCGGCCTCCTGCGCAAACCACCGCATGTCCTTCATCGACAGATGGTTCATCGCCGGAACGGAGAGCTCGTTGATCTCCAGCACGGCGCGCAAGTCTTCGGATCGTACGTCGCGGATTGCGGTCATGGGGATTCCACTCTGCGGGGTGCGCGCTTGGCGGACCCGAGTTCGGAACGCGGCCCTCGCCCAGCCGGGCCTGGCGAATCGACCGGGCCACAGCGAAGCGCGCCAGTTGCCTCGCGGACCATGCCGAGCCTCATGGGTGCTCCGCATACATGTCGGTGTGCACATCGATTCCCGATGGCGCGTTGTCCCTCACGAAGCCGTGCGGTTCGCGCTTGGTTGTGCTGGGCACAGGCCGCGCCTAGGACTGGCCGCCGGCCCGGTCGGGGGCACTGACCAGCGATCGCTTTCGGACGCGTGGGGGTTGACCGCAAGAGTCGGCGCTCTATACCACCAACGGTGGCAGTCAAAGATGCCGGTGGTGTCGTCGGCGGACTTGGCATCACAGAACACATCACCCGGCGGGTTGCCAGCACTTCCCTGGCCAGTGTCCGATGGCACGCGATCTTGGAGTTTTCCTCTCTGTGGGCTATTCCCAAGGGAGGTCCCCATCGAGCGGTGCCCCCAGCCACCACTTTCTCATCGCATCGCCGTTTCCTTGCTTGGCGGCCAACTCTAGCCACCTACGAGCCTCGTCCTCGTCCATCGGAACCCCGTGGCCAACTTGGTACATGCAGCTCAGTATGTATTGGGCGTCATCGTGCCCCGCATCGGCAGCTTTCAGCATCCAAGCGTGGGCTTGGGTCGAATCTTGCGGCACTGCGAGGCCCAGAAGGTAGAGGCGGCCCATCCGGTATTGGGCCTCTCCCTGGCCCATCTCTGCCGCCTTGCGGAGCCAGCGGATTGCCTCGTCGCCATCGACGTCCGACGCAGGCACGAGCGGCTCAATATGCGAATACAGCTGGCCGATTTGAAGAACTGCCGGATCGTGGCCGGCTTGGGCCGCAGCCAAGAGCAGGTGGGCACCTTGCTTGCTTTCACGGATCCCGGACGGCCCGGAGAGGCGTAGCTTCCCTAACTCGAACATCGCCTCAACGTGTCCACAGGCCGCCGCTTCGCCCAGCCAGTGCAGCCCTTCGGTCTTGTCAGCGCTCTCGTAGGCACCCTCCAGAATCTCGGTCCCGAGCGCGAACTGCTCATCCACGTCACCCTTCTCCGCCCGGCGGCGACGAAGCTCCAACTGGGCAGTCCGGTCCCCTTGTTCCGCAGCCTTGCGCCACCACTCCACGGCTGCGCTCGCGTCTTGGCCAGTGCCGAAGCCGCGCCAGAACATCTCGCCGACTATCGACTGGGCTTTCGCGTCCCCTTCTCTTGCGTCAGCAAGTTCCACGGCGTACCACCAGCGGGCCGCTGGACCGTCCACTTGAAACTGAAGCTCTTCACGCAGCAGGACCCGGAGCTCACGCTCCGCCTCTGGGTGTCCCTGCTGAGCGGCTCTCAGCCACCAGTCGGCGGCTTCGAACGGGTCTTTGTCGACCCCGAAGCCGTTCTTGTAGAAGCGTCCAACGCTGAACTGCGCTTTGGCGACGCCGCTCTCGGCCCCATCTAGGACGGCGTTGAACTGATCGCGACTGTCAGGTCTCATGATGTTTTCGCTCCGAGGCAGGGCCACCCGGCGACAGGCTTTATTCGCGCATGGGCACGACGCTGGTCGTGGGCCGGATGCTCCATGTTCTTGACCGCCGATCTGAACGCTGCCCGCTCTCCGCGTCTATGCAGGGCCCACTGCCGAAGTTGCCGCCCCGAAGCGCCTCCATGAGTCAGAAACGCTTCGGCAACCCGACCGTTCAATGATTCTAGGCGTTTCGGATATTGGCGTGCAGTGCCCTTACCACGGCCACTAATGGGTTCGATCCTGAGGTCCGCACAGCCTAACGCGCGGCAAGTCGCGCTCGATCACCTTGCGACGGCCGCTACAAGTCAATCCGAACTGGGTCGGACTCAGAGACCCAATCCATCCCATTGCTCGCCCGAGTGCGGCCGATGCTCAAGCTTGGCTGTGTCGTGGTCTGCCGCCAGATATGTAGCGCTATCGTTTCCCTCCAGACCGTCAACCGGCGGACACGGTTTCGGACGGAGCTCACTTTCGGGTCAAGCTTGAGTGTCGTCCAACCACCTGACGCGACATGTCTCAGGGCCCACGGCCGGTCCGCCCTGCGCTCGAGAGACGCACACATAGGTTGGGTCCTTGAGACCATATATGGTCTGATTAGGTCATGAACCGGACGGCGAGAGTTTCCGAACTGAAGGCGCGGTTGAGTGGCTACCTCGCGGAGGTGCGTAACGGGGGTACCATCACGGTTTGCAACCGCGAGACTCCCATCGCCCGGATCGTACCCATCGATGGCGGTGTGCAAGGAGTCAGCATACGTGAGGCCGTCGATCCCACAGCCTTGCCGGTCGGCCAGCGCATAGGACTGAAAAGGCGGATCGACGTTGTTCCGCTGCTGCGCTCCGACCGGGCTGAGCTTTGACAATCTGTCTCGATACCAGCGTAGTGCTCTGCGCATTGATTGGCGACGGGGACCCGTTGCCCGAGTGGGGCAGATGGGATCGTGCGTATTCAAGCGAGCTGATGGGCATCGAGGCGCGGCGCACAATTGACCGCCTGCGCCTGGAGCGAGCAATCGGTGACCTGGGGCTGGCAGATGCTCATCAATCGCTCTCCGCCACCGAGCGCGCCATCGGCACGATTCGCTGGACCCCGAGGTTTGCGGAGAGCAGGCCAGCCAATGCCCGCAGTCGTCAAGACGGGCGATGCGACCCATCTCGCCAGCGCGCTGCTCTTCGCTGAACGGGGTGAGCCAGATCTCGGGTTCAGCACGGATGATAGGGGCCAAGCCACAGCGGTTCGAGCACTCGCGCTCGGATTCTAAGTGGTCGGGAGCGCCACTAGGACGAAACGCGCACATCACCAAGCAGCACGGATCGCGGACAGGCTCGATCCCTCTCTGCGTGCCCAGCGCGCCGCAGATTCGCTCTACTGCCTCCTTGCTGCGCCTCAAGTCTATGGCCATGCGCACCGCATCCTGGATCAAACGTCCACATCGGATTTGCCCGCATCAGGTGCGCTCGAGCTCTGTTCCCGGCCTCGTGAGTGTATACTCTTGAGAACTCGGTTGCATACCGACTGGAGTTTAGTATGGATGTCAGGAGCGCCGTGCGGAAGGCTAAGGAGTACATCGCCGAAGCGTATTCGGACGAAGCGATTGAACATGTGGGCCTCGAAGAAGTGGACTTCGACGACACTAGCATTACATGGAACGTAACAATTGGGTTTTTCCCAACTTGGCAACTGCAAGGTTCCGGCGGCCTCGGAAATGTGCTGACGGGCAGGTCAGCCACTGATTGGAGCAACCGCAGCTTCAAGGTTGTCAAGATTGATGCTCGGACCGGCGAAGTCGTCTCAATGAAGATCCGCCCGGTACCAAACGTCAGTGATTGATACTCGCCGAAGTTCGGTCTCTGCCATACTTGATGCAAGCCTATTGGTGCTGCTTGTGGTTGGCAGTGTTCGTGAAGATCTGATCCTCAAGCATAAGCGAACGAAGAGCTTCACGGTGCAAGACTATCGGTATTTGATAGATGCTTTGGCCCAAGTGCAACGTGTCGTAGTTACGCCTAACGTCTTGACTGAGGCCTCGAATCTTCTCAGGCAGCACAGAGATCCCGAAAAATCGAAGCTAGTTGAGAAACTAAGAGAACTCATCGAAGGTGCCGAAGAAAAGTTTATCAAGAGTTCAGATGCCTCAACAGCTGCGACATTCGGCAGGCTCGGACTGACAGATACTACGTTGTTGCAGCTGGCTTCAAATGAGATTCCGTTGATCACGACTGACCTAGACCTGTATCTAGAGGCACTCAAGAAAGGCGAGACGGCGGCATTCAACTTCAATCATCTTCGCGCCTAGGACGCCACCAGTGCCAACAAGCAAACTGTTCGCACGTCTTTGGCACGGAACAGCAAAGTCAGAGATCACCGAGCGGGGCAGGATTCCCGTCGGGCATCACGGCCTCGGCCTTGCCGCCCTGCCGGTGGACAGCCTTCTCGTTCCGGCCAACCCGCAGGTTCACCGGCGTGGAGCGAAGCCGTCAATTGCGTTTGCCCCGTCGGGCACATCGGACATGGCTGCCAGAAGGTCGCTAACCTGAGAACATGGCGGGCACACGCTACCGACCGCACGAGATCGAGCCGAAGTGGCAGCGGTACTGGCAAGCCAAGGGCGTCTACCGGACGGAGACTGGCTCCGACCGCCCCAAGTACTACGTCCTGGAAATGCTGCCCTACCCCTCGGGCGTGCTGCACATGGGGCACGTGCGAAACTACACGATCGGCGATGCCTTGGCTCGGTACAAGCGTATGTGCGGTTTCCGCGTCCTGCACCCGATGGGTTGGGACTCGTTCGGCCTGCCGGCTGAGAATGCGGCGATCAAGCACGGCCAGGACCCCCGCGACTGGACGCGGTCGAACATCGCCGAGATGAAACGGCAGCTGCGCTCGTTCGGATTCAGCTACGACTGGGACTGCGAGCTCTCCAGCTGCGAGCCCGAGTACTACAGGTGGAACCAATGGTTCTTCCTTAGGATGTGGGAACGGGGATTGGCTTACCGAAAGAAGGCTGCTGTCAATTGGTGCCCGGCCTGTGCAACGGTCCTCGCCAACGAGCAGGTGGTCGACGGGTGCTGCTGGCGGCACGAGGGCACGGCGGTCGAGCAGCAGGAGCGCGACCAGTGGTTCTTCAAGACCACGGCGTACGCCGACGAACTGCTCAACGCTTTGGAGGACCTGTCCGATGGCTGGCCCGACCGAGTGCTCACCATGCAACGCAACTGGATCGGCCGATCGACTGGGACGGAGGTCGATTTCACCGTGGAAGGCGACGGTGACGCCATCCGCGTGTTCACGACCCGCGTCGACACAATTTTCGGGGCGACCTGCCTGATTCTGGCACCTCTGCACCCTCTGGTGGACCGCTTCGGCTTCGGAGATCGGGGGCAGGCGATGGCAACAGCGGCCGCCACCAAGAGCCCGGACGACCTCGAGAAGGAGGGCTTCTTCACCGGTCGATACGCCGTAAACCCTTACAGCGGCCGCAAAGTGCCGATCTGGGTCGGCAACTTTGTCGTCATGACCTACGGGACGGGCGCCATCATGGCCGTGCCGGCGCACGACCAGCGGGACTTCGAATTCTGCAGCAAGCACGGGATCGACATAGTGCCGGTGATCCGGCCATCGGACGGTGCATTGGCGCGGCCCGACGATATGGAAGAGGCCTTCTGCAGATACGGGATCGTGGAGGACTCCGGAGAGTTCAGCGGCATGGACAGCGCTGCTGCCATTGCGCGCATGAGCGACCATGCGGAGGCGACTGGATTCGGCAATGCGGCCGTGACGTTCCGGCTGCGAGATTGGGGCGTCTCACGGCAGCGATACTGGGGCACCCCGATTCCTATGGTCCACTGCCAAGAGTGCGGCGTCGTGCCCGTTCCCGACGCCGACCTGCCGGTGTTGCTGCCGACGAACGTCAGCCTGACCGGAACCGGAGAGTCTCCCCTCAGAGAGGTGCACGACTTCGTTCAGGTGGACTGCCCGGAATGCGGCCGGCCGGCGGAACGCGAATCGGACACCATGGACACGTTCGTCGACTCCAGCTGGTACTTTTACCGCTACACTGACGCGCGAAATTCCTTAGCGCCGTTTGACAGCGCCACGGCTTCCAAATGGTTTCCGATCGACCAATACATCGGCGGGGTCGAGCACGCTGTCCTGCATCTGATCTATTGCCGATTCTTCAGCAAGGTCATGCGAGACCTCGGACTGATCGACTGGGATGAGCCCGTGCAGCGGCTGTTCACGCAGGGCATGGTCATCCGCGACGGCCGCAAGATGTCGAAGAACTTGGGCAACGTGGTGAGCCCCGAAGAACTCCTAGACAAGTATGGCTCCGACACGGCACGGATGTTCAGCCTGTTCGCGGCACCACCCGACCGCGATCTCGACTGGCAAGACGAGAGTGTGGAAGGCATGTGGCGCTTCCTTTCCCGCGTGAACCGACTGGTCGCCCGTCACGCCGACACGGGCGCCGAGGCCAGCGCCCAGCCAACCCTGCCGGCCGACCGTGCGGCCCTTCGCAAGCTTCACCAAACGATCGACCGCGTTACGGCGGACTTTGAGTCGCGCTGGCACTTCAACACATCCATCGCGTCCATCATGGAGCTCACGAACGAACTGTACGCGAGAGAGAATGCGCTCTCCAATGGCGTCATCCAGGAATGCCTTCGCGGTTTGGTCCGCCTGCTGGGGCCATTCGCACCCCACTTGACCGAGGAACTCTGGCACGCTCTCAGCGGCACCGGTCCGCTATTGGACGCCTCGTGGCCGAAGTACGATGCAGACCTAGCACGGGACGACAATGTCCAAGTAGTCGTCCAGATCAACGGCAAGCTACGCGACCGCCTCACTGTCCCCAAGGGCCTGCCCAAGGACCAGCTCTCGGAACTGGCCCGGCAGACGGATCGGATCAGCACGCTCTTGGCGGGAAAGACGGTGCACCGCGTCATCGAGATTCCGGACCGACTCGTGAACTTTGTGGCACGGTAGCGCAGAGCCAGCGGCCGCGAGGCAGGCGGGGCTGCCCTCACCCACGGTCTGACTGGCATGCCGCTGCAGGCGGCGTCTGCGCGGGCGGCGCAGGCTGCCGGCCGAGGCTTGCGCCGACGGAATCCCGTCAGAAGTCGAGCCGCAGTCCGACCCTGACGGTGCGGGGCGTGTTGCACTGGGCGAAGGCCATCCCGAAGGAAGCCGAACTCCAGTTCCGGTTCGGATCGCACAGCACGACCCGATTCAGCGCGTTTGAGACCTGCGTCTCCAAGCGCAGTTTGAAGTTCGGGCCAAGCCAAGCCTCCCGGAAGAGGCTGAAGTCCTCTGCAAGGTTGCGGAAGCCGCGCACGTAGTCCATCGTGCGCGAGGCATCGCCGAAGCGCAGGTGCCCCGGATCCGCAAACGCCCGGCGGTCGAAGAATCGGTCCGTCGCAGCGTCAAAGTCACTTCCGAGCCGTGCGCGGACCCGATTCGTGAGTATGTTGGGGCGCTTCTGGCCGTTGAAGAGGAACGGCTCCAGGTCGTTCGCCATCACAATGTTGACGGGCGTGGCCGACTGTACGCGAATCGCCCCCGAGACGGACCATCCCCTCAGCAGCTTGCCCGCAAGGCCAGCCTTGCCGTGGCGTAGGCTGGGCAGGGCGTGGGTGAATAGCGCGACCAGCCTTTGGGGGATGTCCTCGGCACTCAAGCCCCGCTCCAGCGAGTGCGTGTCCGTGGGGTTCTGCGGACCGGAATCGAGCCCATCGGGCGGGCGGGCGAGACCGGCACCCATGCCGGTCAGCTTCGACCAGGCGTAGCGCAGCTGGAACAGCCCCCCCTTCGTAAACCGCCGCTCGGCACTTGCGCGAAAGGCGTGATAGAAGCTGTTCCCTGCCGGGACATTCATATAGCCGATGTGAAGCATCTGCGGAAACGGACGCAGAGACTGCGCGGCAGACCGCCGGAAGCCAGAGAAGGGAATACCGATGCCGGCATCCGAAGCCGACTCCGAAGTGGCGAGCGCGCCCAGGACGTCGGCGCCGAGCGCCAGGACTTCCGGCGCGTTGGAATTCGCGGCCGGACCGAGCACTAGGCGGTCGGCAACCAACCGGCTACCCCTGTTGCCGAAGTAGGCCAAGCGCAGGGAGGACGAGCTGCCCACCTGCCGTTGTAGGACCAGTGACCAGTCTTGAATGCGCGGCAGGGTTGCGCGATCCTTGGTTACGGCAACGGGTGAAGTGCCGTTGCCCACGGCCGGATCGATCGCTGGGGGCAGGACGACGGCGCTCTTCGGGAAGCCGGAATCCAGAGGATAGGCGGCCCGCTGCCCATTGCTGAGATCTGTCGCAGTTGCGTCGAATCGGAAGCCGAAAGTGTTCACGGCCGTGATCTGGCCTTGAGGCACACCTCCGTAATGGACGGCGTAACTTCCTCTGATGACGGCCCGTTCGCCAAGCCGGTACGCCAAGCCGATGTGCGGCCCGAAGGCGTCTCTGGGCGGATCCTCGAGCGTGCGAGACCCGATCCGTCCCGGTCCATGGCCGGCGAACACCATCGCACCCAGCCGACCGCCCGCCCCGGGGTTGGGCACGGCCGGGTCAAAGGTTGACATGTTGTCGTCCTGCTCGCGAATTGCGGATTGGTAATCGAACCGCAGTCCGAGAGTCAGGGTCAGGTCACGAGTGGCGCTGAACTCGTGCAGGACGCCCCAAGCGAAGAAACTCTCGGTGATGGTCGGGAAGTCAGGGATCTGGAACGTTGTCGCGTGGACCTGGCTGAGCAGGAACGAGGCGAACGGATCTCCGGTCTCGGCCAAGTTGTGCCCGAAACGGTCAAACCCTCCCGTCTGCATCCGATGGAAGTCGAACCTACCCGCCACATTGCTCGCCCAGCCTCGGAGCGGATAGCTGTGATACCGGAATTCCCCGCCAAGCTTCACCGTGTGACGGCCCCGGATCCAGGTCAGATCCTGGCCTATGCCGTACTGGTGGTTTGCGAGACGGCCAGAGCTGCCCCATTCGCTGCCCATGGGTGAGTAGCGCGTGATCCCTGTGAAGTTCAGTGAAGGAAGGCCCGCGTCTGCGGCGAACAGGCCGTTCCCGCCGGGTCCCCAGAGCCTGGACTGCCAGTCCCCGCCTGCGGAAAGGGGATGGCCAATGATGTGGAACTCGTCGTATACAAACCTAAGTTGGCTCAGCAGGCCTCTGGATGCCACCCAGTCAAGCTGTTGGCGCACATGGTGCGTCGTGATGTCCTCGTACACTCCAGAGCCCGAGTAGCCCTCGATGCCACCCGGGTCGCGGAGCCGGCAGCCTTCCGGGCCCCCGCAGTTGCGCACGGCCGGCCGGCTCAGCCGGCTAAGGAGCAGGCCGGCCCGGACCTCGCCGTTGAATGAGTGATCAAGCCGAATGTGGTGGCTAGGAGCGTCCACGCGCCAGGCCTGAAGCCCGAAGGGCACTCCTTGGTGGTTGTATTCGAGACCCGGGCGGTCGGGCTGGTCCATCAGCGGCAACACGGCGGTCGCCACCCGGCTGCGGAGCGGATGGGCGACCGGCACAGCATTGTTGGGAAACGCGTCGCGGACCGGGTACCCTCCCAGCCTGCGCGTCGAGGCCGGATCGAACACCTGCCCGGCGTACATGGCGCGGCCCATGGCGTCCACCCCGACTGGCCGCCCCGTCCGCAGTCGGGAGAAGTCGCCCTGGCGGAAGGCTTCCACAGGAACCGAGTTTCCGAAGCCGGGCTGCGCATCTCGGCGCCTCGCCAGTCGCTCGTAGTGGTAGGTGAAGAACGTCTTGTTCTTGACGACAGGACCACCGACAAACGCTCCGGCGCTCGTCTCCCTATGGCGGCTCTTGGTCCCGAAAAAGCCCCGCGCGTTCAGGACATCATTGCCGAAATACGAGTAGAACGCGCCGTGGAACTCACTCGAGCCGGGCCTCCCCGTAGCCGGCAGGAATCGTGCCGACGAGCGCCTCTGGCTGAGCTGCACGGGACTCACTTCCCTGACGGAGGGCAACGCCGCCGGCTCAGGAACGGGCGGAGGCTGGCGGACCGCAGGTCGCGGACCCTGTGCTGTTCGCGTAGGCCTTCCGGTGGGACCGATTGAAGACTCGGACTCAGGCGGCAGCATATGGAGGGCGCGCAGTACGGCATCCTGGCGGTGGACTTGTTCCGCCGTCAGGCGAATGCCGAATATCTCGAAGGGCTCGAAACCATCGGCCGTGACGACAACCGAGTACGTGCCCTCGGGAAGTCCGACCGCCTCAAAACTCCCGTCGGTCCCCGCCCTGAGGGTGATCTCGATGGCACTCTCTTCGTGTCGGACCACCACCGTGGCGCCTACAGCAGAGGATCCCGTCGCGACGCGCACAACACCGCCAATGGCGGCCCTCTCGGAGGGGGCTGCGCTCGCCCAGGCGACGCAGCACACCGTGATCAGGAAGATTCGCGCTGCGCCCCCAGGGCGCTGGACCGCTATCTTCGACAAGATCCGGAGATTGGGCAGCCCAGTGCGGCGCCTCGCCACTAGTTTGTATCAAAGAAGGCCCCGATGGCAATCGCGTAGGTGTCGGGAGGCGTGTGAGCCGGCGCGAAGGCAGCGAAGTGCCCCACTCCCGAGATGGCAAGAGCCACCGACAACCTGCCGACCGGTCAGTACCTAGCCGGCGGGCCCCAATCCGGATCACCCCGTTCGACGATGGTGCTGCACTCGCGTAGGATCGCGCGCCCTAGGCTCAGGGCACGTCGCGCTTGTTCGACGCCGAATGCCTCCCTCGCCGTACCGCTGTTGAGGCGGTTCGGATAGCGGGTCGCAATGGAGAACCGGTCCACCTCGCGGGCGGCCGACAATAGACCGGAAAGCTGGTCAGACTCGAGCCGTTCGATCAGCGTGCGGACTCCGTGACCGACAACCAGCCGGGCACCGCGGGAATAGTGAACGGCCTTGACGGCCTTCTCCGCGGCTTGGTGTGCGAAGAAGCAGGTGTGGGCGCAATGCCCGGAGCGGAGCAGATCCTCCCCCGCGTGGAGGTCCGCCAATGCGGTCTCAAGCCACGCGCGGGCAGTGGACATGCGGCGATTCATGCTTGGACGCGTAATGGGTAGATTTGCCTTCCCTCGATCGCGATCGCCGCGAACACGTCGTATCCCCCGGAGACGCCACACTGAAACTCCTCCGGTGTGTAGATGAACACGTCCACCGCCACTGGCAGCGCGTCGAGCAGTGCGTCGACCAGTGGTCCGCGCTCGAAGCGCCCCAAGTCTGTGGGGATCACAATGACGAGATCTAGTGCTTGCGCCAAAACCCTTCGTGCTCCTTATATATGGGCAAACCGGA
>JAPPMC010000224.1 GCA_028819235.1 Bryobacterales bacterium | reverse complement strand
CTTCTGGCGACCAATCAGTACACTCGTCCAATACCACCCCTGATTGAATGCTTACGAGCGGAGTGCAGAGCGCCCCTTCTTGCTTTATCTGGCCTATACCATGCCTCACATCCCGCTCGCCGCGTCACCGGAGTTTGACGGGCGCTCTGGCCAAGGACTGTACGCAGACGTGGTCGAAGAGCTTGACACCAGCGTCGGACACCTGAGTGTGCGACTGGCCGAGCTTGGAATCGACAAACGAACCTACGTCTTCGTCACGAGCGACAACGGTCCGTGGACTGGTGATGCAGATATGGCCGGCGGCTCCGCTGGTGAACTGCGGGGGACCAAGGGCACGACATGGGAGGGAGGCGTGCGGATCCCGTTGGTGGCCAAGGGCCCTGGCCTCCCTGAGAGCGGTGCGGCATTGAAGGGCGTCGCGTCGCTACTGGACCTCTTCCCCACGGTGACCGCGCTCGCGGGAGTGCCACTGCCGGAAGATCGTGAGATGGACGGAAGGGACATCAGTCCATTCCTACGAGGCGACCGGCCGGCAGCCGAGCGGGCCCTGGTGTTCAGCAACCGGAACAAGGTGAATGCGATACGCCAAGGCCCATGGAAGCTGCACCTGCGCGAGCGGCCTCTGGACAAGCGGGGCATCCCCCAAGGCTCCGTGCGGTTCGAGCCTCCGCTACTCTACAGGCTGGACACAGATCCCGGCGAGTCCGCCGACGTATCAGGAGAGAACCCGGAGGTGGTTGGGCGATTGCGGACGACCGCCGAGGCGTTCGCGGAGGGCATGGATCCGCAATTGCGGCTGCGCCCGTTCGGCCGCGCCATCCTGCGCGGCCTGATCACGCCCGCGCCCTAGCACCGGCCTGTAGTCGATGGGGAACTGAACATCCAAAGTTGATCACTGGAAGCTGCTGGGCGTGGCGCCAAAGCAGTCTCAAATCCACCATACGCTTCCGTGTCCAGACGGCATCGCTAGGCTCGCAGCGATGTTGGAGAAAGAACGCTTCTACAGCAGAAACGACTCGGAACGACGGGCTCTCGAGGTGCTTGACTTCCGGGATCGCCCGGGCAGCCCGCTACTGTGGGGCAACCTGAACGCCCTGTGCGTCTTCGACCAGCGTTGGGAATCCACCGGGGTGCCTGTCGTGGTAGTGGCGGTGCCACGGACCGGCCGGCCCAGCTCGTTGGCCGAGGGCATGAGCCTGGCGATCATTTCCCGTCGCAGCTCAGCCAAGTAGCAGGGGCTGTGTACCGCGACTGTCTGCTAACCCTGCAAGCGACGCATATGGTACGCAAATGCTGCGCACGACGAAGCGTCGGGCCGGCAAGGAGGATGTCAGGCGCTTGCTACGGTCTCGGGCATGACGAAGCGAAATGCCGCCACACTGACCCAGAACAGCTTTGCGAAGAACCAAGCCTGTCAGTACGCAGACCATATGGCAGATGCCCTCGCGGAGCGCAAGCTCGGGGCTATGAACGACCAGAACCAGCTCAATCCCCAGCCGCAGAGCGTTGCCGGCTGGGGCTCCTCCGACTATGAGGCGACCGCGCTAGAGACGTCCGCCGCCAGCATCGGATCCGACAGCATCTGGCAACGGCGCCCGGCATTGCCGACAGCTTCTTGTGCCCAAGATCGACTTCACCCGGACGCACTTGCCCGCGGCGCTGCGCCGGGACACCCTGGAAATTGGCATGTGCGTCGCCGGTGCGCCATCTACCCGACCGCGCGTGAGGGCCGGATCAAGAGCGCGATGAATGCTGGAGGCGGAGGACAGCGTACGAGCGATTTTCCTGCCGTCGTTTTGAACGGCGGCCCTAGCGGCCGCGCCCCCCGCGATCCCGAGTGCTGGGCAGGGGCACCAGATCCCCGTCTCGCAGGGGTGGGACGTACTGGTCGACGTAGGTCCGGCCGCCGTTCCCGTTGGGACGCTCCAGGTGTCCGGCCAGCGCTCTCCGGCCGACGCGGATGCATCCACGAAGCTCGATTCTGGCCAAATCCCCGAGATAGTCACTGAAGGTCTTGAGGTCACCGCTGTCAGCGTCTTCCAGCACGTCGATATAGTCCGGCTTCCTTCTGGCGGAGACAATGGGAGGCGGCAGCCAGCGCTTGGTGTAAGCGTAGGCCATCAGCATTCGCGAGACTCGCCCGTTGCCGTCCCGGAACGGATGCGTGCGGACGAACCGGTGGTGCATCCAGGCCGCCTCGACCTGCACGGGGTAGCCCTTCGCCTCGATCTCTCGGTGCAGTTCGATGAACCGGTCCATCTCGGACTGCACCTGCTCGGGCGGGCAGTACTCGTGGACCCGACCGTCTGTCCGGCGCGGATTGTTGGGAATCCTCTTCCACACGCCCTTCTCCCGGAAGGGGATCTGCACGCGCCGCATGGCCTTGCCGTCCGGCGCGATCTGGAGTCCCGTGACGGTCTCTTGGTTGCGCGTCAGCATCGCATGCCAAGAGCGGATCGTGTACTGCGTGAGGGGCTGACCGTCGGCGACATCCCGGAACATCACCTCTAGGGCTTCCGCCTGGTCCTGCAGCAGGCCCTGGATCGTCCTGTCCGGAAGCCCCTCCAGCGTGTGGGCGCCGATGACGCCCTGCAGGCCCTCAGCCATCAGCTCCTCAGTAACGCCCCTGCGCAGGGTATACAGGTTCTCGATCTGACCGTTCTCGATGGCAAACGCGCGGCCGCGCTCCTCTAGCCAGTTGTCGAGGAAGCGCCTGGGCCTATCCCTGCCCGCCAGGGCGTTCCGGATTCCCTGCCACTCCTGCTCCATCTCCGCGAGCCCGGGCAGCACCCAGCCGTGCGCTCCCTCGGGCATTCCCTCGAGAGGAGCCCACTTGGCCGGATCCTTCCCTGTCATGTCCGCCGCCCGCTGTTCAAGTAGAAGGCCCTGTTCTGGCAGCTCTTGCAGAATCGCTTTCGGCGACCCCGGTGCGGCCCGTGCCGCTTGTGCAGCGCCCCGCAGGTCTCGCATCTCCAGTCTTAGCTCCCGTCGACGTGGTAGCGCACTACGCCGGCGGGCTGCTCCCGCCATTCGCGCAGAGCGCTCTGGCTTCCTTCCGCCAGCATTCGATCCGGTACTCAGTCTAGTGTGCTGTTGCGAAAGCTGTACCGGGAGGTGGGCAAACAGTATTGCTGTCGGCAATGCGCGGAAGCCGCGTAACTGCCGCACGCCCTGCCGAGGGCGACGTAGTTGCGGATCTGATACGGGGCACGCGGGTCGTCGCGCCCTCCCACCGCTGCAGCCCCTTGCCTGCCTATCGTTGAATGCAACCCCCCGGACGTCGAAGTAGTTGAGGTCCTTCCCGGTCACGACCACCCTGTCGACCACGAGCTGCCTGCTCATGTGGGCGGGCTACAACGGTCTAATACTGGCAACCATGGGGCACGAACTGCAGGAATGCCGAATGGCTGCTCTGCAAATCGAGCACCTCCGCAGGGGCAAGACCGAACTAGTGGCGTTTCGGGAGCCCTGAAGAGCCCAGCGGCTCGGGACTAGTTTTCGAAGCAGTACAGGGCCGCCCGAGTCCGGATGAACAGACGCCCGTCCATGATCACGGGGGTGGCCCAGATCTCCTCGCCCATGGAATTCGTGAGGATGACTTCCCAGTCGGCCCCCGGCCTTACAACCGTGACCTGACCCGTCTCGTCTGCCATGTACAGCTTGCCGTCGGCCACGACCGGGGATGCGAAGTAGCGGCCCATGGCCTCCCGCAGCCGCCCCTGCTTGAGAACGCTGCCGTTGGCGGCATCCAAAGCGGTGAAGATTCCCCCGTCCTTGATGAGGTAAACGATCCCGTCGTACAGAACGGGAGAGGGGACGTTGGGCAGACTCTTGTAGTGCAGCCATTGCACGGCGCCTTCTGTCATGTCACCCTCGCCACCGAGCCGGATCTTGCGAACCGCGTTGACGGCCCGCCGCTTGCGGCGGTGATGCTCCCAGTCGCGCTCCTCCATGAATCCGGAGTTGTCGAGGTCGTAGCTGTCCAACCCAGAGCGGATCTTCCTCCCGAAGAGTTCGGACAGCTCTTGGGCCGAAAGCCGCGCATCCCCGTCGGCGTCCAAGTCCTGCAAGACCTCTGCGTACGCCGGCACTTCCTCCTGCTGGCCCAGGTCAGCGCTTCCGGCCCATCCCAAAACGTAGGCGTAGCCCTCGTCGTCAAGCACCGGTGTCGGCTTCATCTGCCAGGTCAGGCCCTCGACCCACCAAACCTTGTCCCCGCTGGCGACGTTGTAGGCCGACAGCTCGTAGGAACCGGCGACCAGGATCTGGGACCCGCCCTCCGCAGGCTGGTACACCACGGGTGTCGAGAAACCCCGCAGCGAGTAGGGACGCTCGTTCCGCCAAACCACCTCTCCCGTGACCGCATCGACGGCCAGCATGAAGGATTCAGTCTCTGAGTCGCAGATCTGAATGATCTTTCCATCCACATAGATCGGGGATGCACCCATGCCCATGGGATTGTTGAACGGGCCGAGCGGGATTCTCCACAGTTCGTTGCCGTCCGGGCCGTAGGCCACAAGGCCGTAGTCCTGAAAGAATGCGAACACGTTGTCGCCATCGGTTGCGGCGCTGGGGGAAGCCGAGTTGTTTGGCAGCCGCAGCATTCCCGAACGCTCGCGGACGATCGACCTCCGCCACTTGATCCGACCGCTCTCCCGGTCTAGCGCAAAAGTGGTGAGCTGCTCGCCATCGATTCCGGTGAGGAAGATGCTGTCGCCGCTGAAGACAGGCGATGAGAGCCCTTCTGGCAGCGGAGTCCGCCAAACCAGGTTGGTTTCCGGTCCGATCTGGTCAGGGATGTCCGTCTCGCTCGAGACGCCAGCTCCGTTGGGTCCGCGAAACCGGTCCCATACAGAACTCGAACCGAGGGACGTGGCACAGGCAATCAGGACCAGTGCAGCGGCGCGGGTAGCCATTTGGCGCAATATATCACGTGGTCCAGCGGAAGGGCCCATGCCACGACCGCTTGTGGGGCAGTCCCGGGCTCGGGGCCGGGACGTGGACCGCCGCAGCCTAAAGGTCACTGCGCACCCGGCGCGCCGGATGCCTCACGCACACCACATCAATTCGCGGGCCCGCGCAGGACGCGCCCGGGGAGGCTGCCCGTGTGCTCGCCGTCGACCAGAACGGCCGAACCGTTCACGAAGACATGCCGAATCCCCTCCGGGTACTGGTGGGGACTCTCAAAGGTGGCCCGGTCGCGTACGGTGTCCGGATCGAAGATCACCAGATCGGCCCGAAGGCCCTCCTGCACAAGGCCCCTGTCCAAGATTCCCAGCTTCTCCGCGTTCATGGCTGTCATCTTTCGGACTGCATCCGGCAGTTCGAGCGCTCGGATCTGCCGCACGTACCGGCCAAGAACGCGCGGAAACGTGCCGTACCAGCGAGGATGCGGGTGCGACGCCCCGGACGGCCCGCTGGGGCTGACCGCGGCCCCGTCCGAGCCCACGGAGACAAAGGGGGCCTTCAGGGCCAGCAGCATGTCTGATTCCTGATGGTGGAAGTAGACGGTCCTGACGCTCCCGCCCTCCTCCAAGAGCACCTCGAAAAGCACCTCGAACGGATCGCCGCCGCGCGCATCGATGAGGTCAGCCATGCGCTTGCCCACGAACGGTGCGTTCGCGGGCCGGTCCATCTGCACGAGCAGCATCCGGCCCCAGTCCCCTCCGACGGCGAGATAGTGGTTGTACCAGTCCTGGCTCGGGTCTAGGATGTCGCGTTTGATCCGCTCGCGAGCCGCCGGCGACCGAAGGCGTTCCAGCATTGCTTCGTTGCCGCCGTCATGGGCCCATGGCGGGATGATTGCGCGCAGGTTGTTCTGGCCCGCCGTGTAGGGGTACACATTCGCGCGGATGTCGAGGCCGCGCCGGCGACCGGCCCGGATGATGTCTAGGACTTCACCCATGCGGCCCCAGAGGGTTTGATCGGCGATCTTGATGTGGATGATGTCCACGCGAATGCCCGCTTCCGCGCCCACCCTGACAGCCTCCGACACAGATTCGAACACGCCTCGGCCCTCGTCTCGGATGTGCGTCGAGTAGATGCCGCCGTTGTCGGCCGCGACGCTCGCCAACTGGACGAGCTGGGCCGTAGTCACCAAGTTCGACGGAGGCATGAGCAGGGAGTTCGAGAGACCCATTGCGCCGTCGCGCATGGCGCTGGCGACGAGGTCGGCCATCTCGCGCACCTGAGATTCCGTGGCCGGCTCGAGTGCGTCCCCCTTGACGTACCTCCAGACTTGCGTCAGGCCCACGTAGGAGCAGATGTTGGCGGCAACCCCCTGCCGCTCGACATGCCTGAAGTAGCCGCCCAACGTCGTCCATTCGCGCTCTCCCGGGCGCACCGGGCCCGCCGACCCGCCTTCCCCAAGGACCATCGTCGTGACACCTTGGCGGATCATGCTCTCGCAACGAGGCTCCTCGAGGAGCGTGAAGTCGGAGTGATTGTGGATGTCGATGAAGCCGGGCGCGACAACGTGACCCGAGGCGTCGACAATGCGCTTCCCGACCGCGTCTGAAAGGTCTCCTACACGAGCGAGGGTGTCGCCACGGATGCCCACGTCCGCGACAAATCCGTCTCGCCCTGACCCATCAACGACAAGGCCGCCCTGGATGAGAACGTCAAAGGGTTCTTGGGCGAGCGTGCTCGTACACGCGACGACTGCAGCAACGAACAGATTGAGCCGAACGAGCGACTGCCTTGAGAGGACTGCCAACGTCACGGGGACACCATCGCACACATTGCGTGGCTCAGGTTCGCGCAAGGCTTCGTGTAGCAAACTCGGCCTCCAACTGGGCCGCCTCGCAACCATCGAGACCCATTCACGCCGGGCAAGCCACGGCGCTGGAACATAAGGGACCAGATAGGCACGGTGCCGGTCCGCACTCTGCGATGATTGTCGCTAGTGAGAAGTGCGGGCGCTATGACCGCTGCTGTGGTGGTTTTGCTCGCTGCCGGGTTTGCGGACCGCGGTGAGTCCCAGCTGGCAGACGGCCATCTTGTCGGTGCGGTCCTAGACCGGACCGGCGCCTCGATACCCGGCTGCACCCTCGAATTGGTGAACATTGACACAGGCACTGCATGGTCTCAGCAGAGCGACAGCCTCGGGAGCTACCGATTCAACAATGTCCCCGTCGGGCGCTACAGGTTGACCGCTACCTCGGAGGGCTTCAGGCCACGGGTCCTTTCAGGCATCACAGTCTCACTGAACCGCACTACCACGGCCAACCTCGAGTTGGACCTCGGGGTGGTTGAGACGGAGATCGAGGTTTCGGCCGCCACGGCGCAGATCGACACCACATCGTCGTCGATCAGCGGCTCCTTCAACTCGCGCCAAGCCCTGTACAGCCCCAGTGCCGACATCGCCCTTGGCGTGCTAAACCTCGCGCTTCAAGGGGCAGGCGTTGCGTCCAGCGGAGGCACTGGGCTCGGAGAAGGACCGTCGATAGGCGGCCAGCGGCCCCGCAACAACAACTTCATGATCGAAGGGGTCGACAACAACAACAAGGGCACAACCGGCAGGGTTGTCGACGTGCCCAACGAGGCGGTGGCCGAGTTCTCCCTGCTCCAGAACCAGTACAGCGCCGAATTCGGACGCTCCACGGGAGGACAGTTCAACACGGTCGTCAAGGGTGGCACGAACGAAGTGCATGGATCACTCTACGAGTACTTCAGCAATCGCCACCTGAATGCCCTGGATGAGGCGAGTCGGCGCCGGGGAATCACCAAGAACCCCCGGCTGGACGACAATCGCTTCGGCGGCACGGTCGGAGGTCCAGTGATTCGGGACCGACTGTTCTACTTTGGCGCGGTTGAGCTCAACCCCGTCGGGATCGCAGCTTCCCCGGCGCGGCCGTTCTCGGCACCGACTGCGGACGGCTTTGCCGTCTTGGACCGCATCGAGGGCATTTCTGGCACGAATCTCGACGTGCTTAAGCGCTACGTTCCCCCTGCGCCCGCCGCTGACAACTCCACCACGGTGCTCGGCACCAGCGTCCCGATCGGCGTGTTGCCCACAAACGTGCCGGCCTATCAGGACAACTCCTCGATAGTCGCCAGCGCGGACCATACCGGCACGTCTGGGGACCAACTCCGCGGGCGGTTCATCCGTAACAGCTCGGAAGGCGTGAACCCCAGCACGGCGCCCGACCTGCCCACATTCGTGGCGACGAGTTCGAACGACTCGAACCTAGCATCCCTTTCGTACTTCCGCACTCTGTCCCAGGCGTGGTTCAGCGAGACCCGTCTGGCCTACACCCGCTTTGCCAGCGACCTGCCCGCAGGGGAGTTCGAGTTCCCGGGCCTGGACTCGTTCCCCAACATTTCGATCGAACAGGACCTCGACATACAAATCGGCCCAAGCCTAGCCACCCCCCAATCTGATACACAAAACACCTATCAGATCGTCCACAACCTGACCTATGTCCGAGGGCGCCACACGTTCAAGTTCGGCGTGGATGCTCGGAGGAACATCACCTCGACCCACTTCGTCCAGCGCCAGCGTGGAGACTACAACTACTCCACGCTGGAGCGATACCTGGTTGACCTGAGCCCTGACATCCAAGCCGAGCGCAACACGGGTGGCACAGTGTACAACGGCAATAACACAGAGTTCTACTCGTACTTCACCAGCGAATCCAAGATCCTGCGCAACCTCACTCTCAGTTTGGGGCTGCGCCACGAATTCAAGGGTGTGCCGTACGGTGACAAGCTCCAGCGTGTCAATGGCATCTCGAGCGTTCCCGGTGTGCTGGAATTCCGGGAGCCGAAGGCCCAGCTGCAGAACTTTGCGCCTAGGGCTGGAATCGCCTACTCGCCGGGCACGGATGGCAAGACAGTTCTCCGCGCGGGCTTTGGGATTGCGTATGACAGCTACTTCACCAACCTCGGCACGCTCACTAAGCCTCCCCAGTTCGAGAACACCTTCCGCGGCGACACGACGACGGATACGCCAAACTACCTAGCGAACGGAGGAATCAGACCGGACCAGCGACCTGCGGAACTGGATCAGGCATCCGCGCGCGCCCTGACATCCGCCTTCACCCAAGACCAGCACCTCCCCTACTCCGTCCAGTGGAACGCAGGCTTCGAGACGGTCGTGGCGGAACACTACACGGTCTCGGCGCGCTACCTTGGCACGCGTGGTGTCCGCCTCTTCACCCAAGCGGTCCTGCCGTTGGTCGCTCGCGCCAATCCCGGGCTGTCCCTACCCACGTTCTTCGCGCGTCCCCCTCAGTCGGAACTGGACGCATTGGACCTGACGCTCGGACAGATCGACGCGCAGCCATTCGCTCTGGCGCGCTACACGGATGCTGGATTCGGCCCTGTGATCTACACGTTCCTGAATCGCGGCAATTCGATCTACCACGGTCTGGCGGCGGAGGCCAAACGCAGGTTTTCGAACGGACTCCAGTTCATCGGCGCCTATACCTGGAGCAAGAACATCGACGACAGCACGGCGGACCTGTTCTCGACGCTCCTCTCACCGCGACGGCCGCAGGACTTCCATGACATGCGCGCGGAACGCGGCCGGTCTTTTTTGGACCGCACTCACAGGTTCACACTCGCCTGGGTTTACGAGGTGCCCTGGTACCGAGACTCGGGAAGCTGGCTGCGAAGGAACGTGCTCGGCAATTGGGTGCTCGCTGGGATGTACACCGCGGAGTCCCCGCAGTACGCCACAGTCCAGAGCGGGCTGGACTCGAACCGCAACCTAGACGGCGCCACGGATCGGGTCGTCGTCAACCCAGATGGCAGAGACCGCACCGGGAGTTCCGTGACACCGCTGACGAACAGCGCGGGTGACATCGTCGGATACCTGGCAGACAATCCCGACGCGCGCTACGTCAAGGCTGGCGCCGGTGTCCATCCGAACGGCGGCCGGAACACCCTTCCCCTCCGCGGCATCAACAACTTCGACTGCAGCGTCAGCAAGCGTGTGGCAGTCGGTGAAGTGAAGGCAGTCGAGTTCCGAGCCGCGTTCTACAACGCGCTCAACCACCCGCAGTTCGCACCCGGCTCGCTCAACAGCGTGAGAGCGGTGTCGTCCAATGTCACCAGGAACAACCTGATCCCAGGACACGCGCTCTTCGACCGACCCGACCAGGTCTACGACAGCCACGCCCGCGAGATTCGCCTGGTCCTGCGGTTCACATTCTAGGCTGTCCTCAGAACCAAGCAGCCCGCTTCCCTTGAGGCCTCCGATCGGGCAGCGAGCGTCCGAAAGGCGGCGAATTCGGGACGCTCAGCGGAGTGAGAAGCGGTGTCGCGACTTACAGGAAGGCCGATGCCATTCGGGCGATCAGGCAACGTTGGGACGGACTCGAATCACTCCTTGCGAGTGCGAACGAAGTCGTAGCTGGTGCTTCGACCTCCGGCGGTGCTGTGAGTCAAGACGCCCATCCTGCACAGCTGATTGATGTCGCGGAGCGCGGAATCGTGAGAGCACTTGCAGATCTTTGCCCATTTTGATGAGGTCAACTTTCCGACAAACCCATCCAACAGCCGGTTGAGCATTTTTCGCTGGCGCGCGTTCAGGTGCGCATCACGCATACGGTTCCAGAAGCGCGCCTTGTCCAGAACGGCCTGCAGAGTCACCTCAGCGCGTTCGATAGAGCGCCCGAGACAAGCTAGGAACCATCGCATCCACCCGGTGACGTCCAGCGTTCCCGTCTGGGTCCTCTCCAGCACGGCGTAGTAGTCGGACCGCTCTCGTCGGATCTGGGCAGACATGCTGTAGAACCTGCTGGAGGATTGCTCCGACCGCGCCAAGAGCATGTCGGACAGGGCTCGTGCGATCCGTCCGTTGCCGTCTTCGAAAGGGTGTACGGTGACGAACCACAGGTGAGCGATCGCCCCGCGCAGCACGTCGTCGGTCTCCCGAGGAGCGTTGAACCATCGCACGAAAGCCGACATCTCGGAATCGAGCCGTCCAGCCTCTGGCGCCTCAAAATGGACTCGCTCGCGGCCGATCGGCCCCGAGACCACCTGCATCGGACCATCGGCATCATCGCGCCACGAGCCGACCACGATTCGCCTCATGCCGCTCCACCCCGTGGGAAATAGCGCCGCCTGCCACCCGAGGATCCTCTTGATCGTGAGATTCCGGCTGTAATTGGAGGTCGCGTCGAGCATCATCTCGACGACGCCATCAACATTGCGGTCCGGTGGGCTCACGCCCGCTACTTCCAGTCCCAATCGGCGGGCAATCGACGAACGGACCTGCCGCTCATCCAGCCGCTTCCCTTCAATCTCGCTGCTCGTGACGACTTCCTGCGTGAGCGTCCTCAGCGTGGCCTCTCGTCGCAGATCGAAGCCTAGCGACTCCATCTTTCCGATCAGCCGCCCCTGCCTGTGGCGAACCTCGGACAGACGCTCGAGGACTGCCCGGTGCCGCCACCTGAATCGGGGCCAGTCAGGATGCTGGTGAATGTACTGCCCCATCTCCATACTTCAGCCTCAGACCGCAGTCCACATTCTACGCTACAGTTGCGTAGAATAGGCGGCACATTCTCCGCACGAGATGCGCCTCAGCGCGAGTGCTGAGCCACTGGTCACATTGGTCTGACGCCGACATGGATAGAGGATTCCGCTTGGTGTGCCAGAATGACTCGTCCCGCCACCGCTGCTCCCCCCCAATTCCTTCGTTCAGCAGCCCTGTTTGGCTCACTAGCGGCAGGGCGCCTGCCCGAACGCTGGCGCCGGAGACGTCGCAGGTCCACAATCCAAGGTCGCGGCGGCCGCCCTTCAGCAGCGCTCGGCCCTGACCCCCAGCAGGTTCCGCTCCCGCCGGCCGAACGCCACGCCCACCAGGTGAATCGGCTCGCCCCGACCGCGGTACTTTTCCCAGTAGCCAAGCTCCCGGATCTGCGCGAGCGCCCGGGCCGTTGCTCGCTCCGCGCCTTGGCCGTCCCCGGCCATCTTGAACTCCATTGCGAAGACCTGCCCACCGTGCAGCAGCACCATGTCCGCCCGCCCGCGACTCGAAGAGTCCTCAACCCGCAACTCCGCGCCGATCGTGCGAAAGCAAGCGTACAGCATGCCCGCGTACCAAGCCTCGTACCGCGCGAACTCCGCATTCTCCCGCCACTGGTACGGGACCCCCGCGAAGAACGAGCGCAGGCGGTCCCCGAACGCTTGGAAGTCATTGACCGCCAGCAGGCGGCATAGTTCGTTGCCCAAGGCCCTCACTTCCATAGCCGGCCTTCCCAAGTGGGCAAGGAGACCTTTGTTCAGGCTGCGACGGACCTCTTTGTTGGGGTAGTCCAGCGTGAAGAAGGTTTCCTCCTCGTCGGACTCTTCCGACGCGATGGTCAGGTAGCCCGTCTGGAACAGGAGCGCGTCGATGCTGATGTCATCGACGTCGAAGGTGGAGACCAAGTCGATGTCGGAGATCCGGTTCTCCAGATCCAGCGGGCTCACTCCTCGATTCATCATCGTCCGGTACAAGAAGTCGGGCGCCCCGGTCTTGAACCAGTGCGACCGGAATCTCCGGGTGTCGAAGAGCAGCAGGATGTCGAAGGGGTTGTAGACCTTCTCTTTGCCCAGCCAGCCATAGCCGTTGTACCGCTCCCGAATCTTCTCCCGGTCCAAGCCGGCAAGCTCGGGAGCGAACGCCGTGTCCACGTCCAGGTCGGTGTACCCGCACAAGCTGGAATACCGCGGGTCCAAGCTGATGTCCATCAGGTTGTTCAGCCCGGAAAACAGGCTCACCTTCGAGAACATGCTGATCCCGGTCACGAAGACGAACCGCACGTGGCGAGCGCTGTCCTTGATGACCCCGTAGAAGCCGCACAGGTGGTCGCGATTCGCCCTAGCCAGCTCAGGGCTGCCGAGCACATCCAAGATCGGCTTGTCGTACTCGTCCACGAGCACGACGGCCTGCCTGCCCGTTGCCTTGTGCAGCCGATACAGGAGATTCCGCAGGCGACCTGTCCCCGATGTCTGCACAGGCGTAATGCCGTTGCCATCTTCAATAATCTGCAGCTGATCGAGGATGTCCCGTTCGATCGCTCCCGTCTCGTTGTAGTTCCCGCCAAAGCTCAGATGGACCACCGGATGGGCCTCCGACCAGTCCCAGCGGTCGTGGATGTCCAGTCCCCGGAACAGCGGCTCGCTGGCCGCGAACAGCTCGTGCAGCGTGTCCAGCAACAGGCTCTTGCCGAAGCGACGCGGTCGCGAAAGAAAGTAGTAGCGTCCTTGTCTGACCAGCCGGTGGATTAAGGGAGTCTTGTCAACGTAATAGTACGAGTCCTCCCGGATCGTCCGGAAGTCCTGAATGCCGATCGGGAGTAGCCGCCGGTTCATGGCCAAGGCGCAGCAACGAGGGCCTGCAGCCATCGTATTATCCCGCGTCGCGACCTGGCCATTCCCCAGATCGTCGGCCTCAGGCGAAGCGCTCCGTTGTGCCATTGCTTGTACAGGATCAATCAACACTGCATTGCGGAGACGGTCAACAAGGCGATGGCCGTCGACCCTAGAGATTCTGTGGGGACTCGCTGGCGGGAAGTCTCGAGCGGCGTTCGCCTGTGGATTGTCCCATCAGTTGACCTCTCTTGGCAGCCACGGCCGGTTGGAGCTTCCGAGCTGTCAGGAGGACAAAGGCGGTTTGCACGGGGTCGGACTGGCCATTGCTGGGGCTCTTGGGGAACGTCCTGACCGAAGACAAGCGTAGCTTCAGTGCCGTCGGAAGGTAGGCCAAGCACCGCACTGACGCTCGAATAACCCCGGCTGCGGGCCAGAAAGCAGAGATTCCGCCACCCGCGTCGGCCGTTGGCGCGCTACAATCCCAGCGGAGGCGAATCTGGCTTCGAGCCGTCGACCCACTCGCCGCACCGGCCCTGCAGTGCTGGGCTGCGCGGTACTGTGTACTGCACTTACCGTTCCAAGCGCGGGACAGCAGGCCTACCGGCAAGTCGATTGGCCGCTGCCGGCCACATCCGAGGCCGGAACGAACGCCCCTTGGCACTTCGGAGAAGTCGCCGCAGTCGCCACCACGCGTGAGGGAACCCTCCTGGTGCTGCACCGAGGGGCCCATCCGATCCTAGAGTTCGACGTAGAAGGCAACTTCGTTGGCTCGTGGGGCGAGGGCGGCATCAGCGGCGGAAAGGTGACCCAAGTCCCTCCGCCGGGACGCACGGCCTCCGGATCGCGGTATACGGTCGTCCATGGACCGGCAGCGTGCTTCGCGTGCGGCGGACACTCGATCCGAACGGACCCGGATGGGAACGTGTGGGTTGTGGACGCCGCGGCGCACATCGTCTACAGGTTCGACCAAGACAGGAACATCGCCCTGCAGCTCGGTGAGAGAGGAGTGCCGGGCACGGACCGCGACCACTTCCACCTACCGACCGACGTCGCCTTCGGTCCGAACGGCGAAGTCTATGTCAGCGACGGCTACGGGAGCGCGAGGGTCGTCAAGTTCTCCGAGGCCGGCGATTACGTCCTCGAATGGGGCGAGCGCGGCACCGGCCCAGGTGAATTCGGGCTGCCGCACAATCTGGTCGTGGACGCCGAAGGGCTCGTGTACGTAACGGACCGGGACAATCAACGGATCCAAGTCTTCGATCCCGACGGCGCGTTCCTCGCCCAATGGCAGGGCGTCGGGAGCGTCTCAACGCTCTACCTGACAGACGGCCAGAAGATCTGGGCGGGTGGGACGCTGCGGAACTTGGATGGCAGCATCGCCCTGTCGCTGCCTGGAAACGTCGGCGGCCACGGAACGACCGTATCCCCTGACGGAAGCGTCTTCGTCGCCCAGCTGAGCGGTGTCATCCAGCGGTTCGTGCCCCGGTAGGCAGGAGCCGGGCGGCGCGCCGCACGAGTCAGGCTCATATCCGGCCCTAGGTCGCTTGTGCGGTGATAAACTGGGGCGCGTCGCCGCTGAGCGGCGCAATCGCGGCGACCCGCGGCCGGCATAGGCGACATTGGTCACCCGCCAGTAGGCCGGTCTTGTCCGGGCGTTCGGTGTGAGCAAGAAAAAGCGCAGCCGCAGGGCGCCCAAGCATAGGAAGCGGGCTCAAGTTAAGGCGAGCCCCGCCCCGAGCAAGGGCCATCGCCCCGCAAAGTATTGGCTGTTCGCCGCCGCCCTTTTGCTTGGCGCTGCGACCTGGTTCCTGCTGCGTGAGGATCGACCGGCCAGGCCGCCTTCGCCTAGTCCGGAGCCCGTAGTCCGCTTCGCCTCGGCACTTGACGGGATCGACTTCGTTCTTAACAACGGCACGACTGACGACAAACCGATGCCGGACTCCACCTTGGGCGGAGTGAGCGTGCTGGACTGTGACGGCGACGGGCTACTGGACGTGTACTTCGCCAACGGTGCGCACTTCCCGGACTTGGTCAAGAGCGACGAGTCATTCTACAACCGCCTCTACCGAAACTCGGGTGGCCGGTCGTTCGAGGACATCACAGCCGATGCGGGCGTGGCCGGATTCGGTTACAGCATGGGCGTCGCGACGGGCGACTACGACAACGATGGTCGACCGGACATCTTCGTAGCAGGCGTGGACGTCAACACGCTGTACCGCAACGTGGGCGGCTGTCGTTTTGAGGACGTGACGGCTCGCGCCGGACTACCGGCAACCGAAGCCGAAGGCGCGAAGTGGGCGGTCGCGGCGGCGTGGACGGACTACGACAATGACGGCCTGCTGGACCTGTTCGTGGTCAACTACCTCGACTGGAACTGGGAGAACAATCGCGTCTGCGGCGACCCGGGCCGACGCCTCTCCTGTTCCCCCGCGCATTATCGGGGCCTGCCGAACGCCCTATACCGCAATCTTGGCAACGGGACCTTCTCGGACGTGAGCGACCGGACCGGCATCGGCGACCACATCGGTAAGGGTATGAGCGCGGCCGTGGCCGACTATGACGGCGATGGGTTCTCGGACATCTTCGTGACCAACGACTCGGTACGCAACTTCCTGTTCAGGAACATCGGCGGGGAGCGCTTCGAAGAAGTGGGCGTACAGGCTGGCATGGCTCTGACCTCGGACGGAATACCGGTCTCCAGCATGGGGCTGGACGTGCGCGACCTAAACGGCGACGAGTGGCCAGACCTAACGATCACTGCGCTGGCGAACGAGACATTCCCACTGTTCGTCAATCGAAGCGGCAATGTCTTCACCGATTCCACCTATGAGAGCAAGATCGGGCTGGAGTCGCTGACGCTATCGGGGTGGAGCGTGGGCGCGTTCGACTTTGACAACGACGGCGACCGGGACATCTTCACTGCCAACTCCCACGTAAGCGAAAACGTCGGGCTGTACCGCACCGTGAAGTACCGTCTTCCGAACGCCGTCTTCCAATTGCTGGCGGACGGCACGTACCGCAATTCCGCGCCAGATGCCGGGCCAGCCATGCAGGCAGAGGCAGCGCACCGGGGCGCGGCGTTCGGCGATCTCGACAACGACGGCCGCATTGACGCCGTCGTCTCGGCCATCGGGACGCCGGCGGTCGTGCTGTTCAATGAGTCAGAAGCGGGCAACTGGCTGATTCTGGATCTCGAGGGCAGCGTCAGCAATCGGGACGGCCTCGGAGCGCGGGTACGCATGGTGACCCCACCGGGATCGGTGCAGCACAACTTGGCCACCACGGCCGTGGGATACGCCAGCTCTTCGGACCGCCGGGTCCACTTCGGGCTGGGACCGGAAGGTCGGGCAGCGGAGATTGAAGTCCGGTGGCCGAGCGGAGCCGTGCAGGTGCTCCGTGACGTGGACGCCGGACAGGTGCTGGAGGTCGCCGAGCCGCGGTAGCGCTGCGGCAGAGCCCCTCACAGTCTCTCTATAATGGCGGCCTGATGCGCATGCCGACCCGTCGCAAATTCTTGGCCTCACTCGCCTCCTCGACCGTTCCGGTCTGGCTCGCGGGCTTCAGGCGACTCAGTGCTGCGAACCGGAGCAAGGCCAAGATCACGGACATCAAGACCATGATCCTGCAGGGGCCGAGGTCCTACACGCTCGTACGCATCGACACGGATGCGGGTGTTCACGGCTTCGCGGAGGCGTACGGCTCGCCCGGCCTTGGGATCAAGCAGGAGATCCACGGGCTCAAGGACCTGTTCGTCGGCCAGGACCCCCTGCAGATAGACCGTCTCTACACCGTCTACCGCTACACCGACGGCAGTGCCCACGCGCAGCAACGGGCGATGAGCGGCATTGAGATGGCCCTGTGGGACCTAGCCGGGAAGCTGCTGGAGGTCCCGACGCACGCACTGCTCGGTGGCAAGTTCCGCGACCGGGTCAGGCTCTACGACCACTCCCGTCCGGACGACTTCTTCGACAAGGCAGTTCTGCGCGACTGGGCGCAGCGCGTCAAGGAAAGCCCCTTCGGGATCAACATGCACAAGTTCGGCCCTCTGCGCAACAGCCCGGGCATCGACCCTGGCAGGGATCCCGCGAACCGAATGCTCTCGAGCGACGAACTGCGGCGTTTACGCCAAGGCTTCGAGAACTGCCGGGAGGCACTGGGATTCGAGCACGACATCCTCATCGGCTGCCATTGGGAGTTCGACCTGCGCAGCGCAATCGACATGGCTGTCGCGCTCAAGGACGTCAAGCCGCGCTTCCTGGAGGATCCGCTGCCTGTGGCCTATTCCGAGAGCTGGAGACGGCTCGCCGAGATGTCGCCCGTGCCGATCTGCACCGGCGAGAACTGGATGCGCCGAGCCGAAGCGCTGCCCTTCGTGGTCAACGCGGCAATCGACATCCTCCATCCGGACCTGCGCAACTCCGGCGGGTTCCTCGAGAACAAGCGCATGGCGGACCTTGCGGACCTCTACTTCCTGCCCATGGCGAACCACAACACCGGCAGCATTGTGAACGGAATGGCCAGCATCCACTGGGCTTCGACCATCAGGGACTACTTCGCCTGCGAGACGCTGTTCTTCGACGGGGGCTGGATGGACGATGTGATCGTCCATGACGGGCCGCTAGCCGAAGGCGGGTTTGTCGAGGTCCCGGACAAACCCGGCCTCGGGATCGAACTGGACCCGGACGTGGTCAAGGCGCACTTGGCGGACGGTGAGACTTGGTGGGAATGAGGGGATCGGCCACGCTGGCCGCGCGCCGATCGGCTCTTACTTGTAGAAGGGGCGACCCTTGAGCCACCTTGGTCCGTAGACCGGCTCGGGAGCCCCAGTCTCGAGCGCGCCTAGGTCAGGCGCCTCTCCCGAGAAGCCATCGTTGACGGTCGGGATCACGACCCCGGCATCGACCGCCCTGCTGTCGGGCCGCAGGCGGAAGTCGAGGTCCGCAGCGTGATAGACGGCATGGCGCTTGGCCGGGTCCGGCGCCTGCATCCTTCGGAAGATGTCGAAGTCGACCTCGATCCCGTGCTGTTCCTGGCCAGTCGCCTCGCGAAAGGCTGCCAATGTGGAGAAGGTCTGCCAGTTGTTGGATCCGGCGTCGTAGAGCGTTCCGGAATCTCGCGGCGCCCGCCATCTGTACTGTCGCTCCACGCCGGAATTGGGCCGGAAGCCGTTGTAGTCCGAACTGTGTACCGATGTGGCGTTCGACCAGGTCATCACGCCCCTTTCGGGTGTGTCGCGTCCGAGGAACAGGTTGTTGCGGTAATGCATGTTCGCCGACAGATCGCCGGCCACCTGCTCGCCAATGATGGTGTTGTGGTAGGCGAAGAGGCCTGCCGCCTTGGCGGAAAACTTGAACGCCACTCCGCTGGGGACGTGGTAGAGCAGGTTGCGAATAAAGTAGGCCGGTCCCCCGAAGACCGGCTGGGAGCTGTACCCGCCGTGCGCCGCGTTGACCCCGCGGTTGTTGTATACGCGGATGTTGTGCACGCCGCCGTCCGTCTCGATGAAGTCGTCCCCGGACATGTGGATGTCGTTGTTGTGGATGTCGATGGAGGACGCCCGCATGTGGGGGTCGGACGACGGAGTGCCGTAGGTCGAGATGCCGATCCCGTCGTGAAAGTAGGCCACCGCGTTGTGGGCGATGACGTGGCCGGGCCCGTAGACCTTGACGGCGTAGTAGCTGCGGACCTCGTGCGAGCCGTAGGGCCCGGCGCTGCGCCACAGCGGGCCGGTCCAGCCCACGAGCAGGTTCCGCTGCTCGGCCCGGCCCAAGAAGACGTTGTCGGCAATGTAGAAGTCGCTCGAACCCTCGAACTCGGTCCAGACGCCGAACCCGACGTCCTCGAAGCGGCAGTTGCGGACGGTCAGCCCGACCGCGCCGGTCACATTCTTGAAGCCCGCGAAAATGGCAATGTCCGTGCCGCGGAACGTCAGGCCGTCCAAGATGTGGTGGGCGGAAGCGGTGACGTCGAATAGGCGGTGGTTCCCAGCGCCGTCGAAGACCACCTCCCCGTCGCCGGCCGCGCGGATGGTGATGGGCCGATCCGCGGTCGCCTTGATGGTCAGCCAGTTAGTCCCATCAAAGGGAGTCATCATCGGGTCGACGTAATTCAGGCGGTCATTGCGGTAGAGACCTGCGTGGACGAGGATCGTGTCGCCCGGACGCACCGGGCGCTCCCAGACGACGCTCCAGTCACCCAGCCCAGCACCGTAGTAGGCCTGCAGCAGGCTTGTGAAGTGGGGCTCTAGCTTCTCTCCCTCGTGGTACGGGGGATACACATGCCGGACTTCCCCGCCCTGGAACGGCTGGGGCTCACTGCGCGTACGGACGCGTACCAGGTGGGACGTGTCCCCGTCGCTGCCGTCCGGATCACTCAGCTGGAATCGGCACTCATACTCCGTTCCGGGCTGCAGGTTGAGGATGCTTCCTGCGAATCCGTCCGGAACGGTGTACTCAAGGTGCTCGCGCTGCCTGAAGACGCGCTCGCCGCCGATGCGGATCAGCGGCAGCGCTTCGCGCCACTCCGAAGCGCCCACTTCGCGAAACTCGACCGACACGGTGGCGTTGCGGTTCGCATCCCCGCTGATCGACCATTCAAAGCCGAGGTTCTGGAGCGTCGGGTGCTCCACGGTGAACCGTCCGGCACTTGTGGAGTCTTGGGCCAGGATGGGTGGCGTCGCAACGCAGGCGAGACAGGCGAGGATCGGCAGGCTTCGCATTTGGTTGAATTCTATGCCAGAGCATCGCGATGGCGTAGCCGTGGACCATTCTCGTGTTGCCTCCACGAAGGGCGCGCTCCCGCGAGCCTATAATCCGGAGCGTGCCTCTGGGACTGATCCTTGCCCTAGTCCTTACGGGCGGTGCCACCGCTCAGCCTCTCAATCTTCTGGTCTTCATTGCGGACGACCAAGGTGAGGGCGACCTTTCGGCCTACGGACACCCGACTCTTCGAACTCCGAACATCGACCGCTTGGCGCAAGAAGGGATGCGCTTCGACAACGCCTTCCTGACGATCTCGTCTTGCAGCCCGTCACGTGCCAGCATCCTCACCGGCCGCTATCCGCACTCGACCGGGGCCGAAGACCTGCACGTGCCCCTGCCGGCAGACCAGCGCACCATCGCCCGAGTTCTGCGAGACGAAGGCTACTACAACATGTCCGTCGGAAAGTGGCATCTCGGGGACAGCGAACAGGAGCACTGGGACGTCGTCGTCGACTGCCCCGGGCGGGAGACCGCCGCCGAGGCAGTAAAGGCCCTAGGACAGCGCCCGAGCGAGAGGCCGTTCTTCTTCTGGGTAGCGTCCAAAGACCCGCACCGCCCGTTCGACGCCGATGCCATCGAAGACCCGCACGACCCGGCTGACGTGGTCGTGCCGCCGTACTTGCCAGACCACCCATTGATCCGGCGGGACCTCGCCCTGTACTACGGCGAGGTGACGCGGTTCGACTCGCACGTGGGACAGATCGTCGCGGAACTGGAGCGCCAAGGCGTGCTTGACACGACGGCGATCACGTACATCTCGGACAACGGCATGCCCTTTCCACGGGCCAAGACGACGCTCTACGATTCCGGAATCCGCACGCCAATGATCGTGCGTCTGCCCCGTGTCGTGCCTGCAGGCTCCGTCCAGAAGGGCCTGTTCAGCGTGGTGGACTTGGCACCAACGCTCTTAGACCTAGCCGGCTTGTCGATGGAGACCGCGGAAGGCAGGAGCGCTGCAGAGATGTTCCGCAATCCTGAGGCCACGGGGCGGGAAGCCGTCTTTGCGGAGGCGAACTGGCACGACTTCGACCACTTCAGCCGGGCCGTCCGAACGAGCCGATTCCTGCTCGTGCGGAACTACTACTGGCAGAAGCCCCTTTGGAACAGCGTCGATTCGATCAACTCCATCACTTGGTCCGGGTTTGTGGCGAGCCAGCGGGCCGGACAACTGACAGAGGCGCAGGAATTCCTGCTGCGGGAGCCCCGGCCTGCCCATGCCCCATAAGCGGGACTTGACAACGGCACCCCTCGTGT
>JAPPMC010000170.1 GCA_028819235.1 Bryobacterales bacterium | reverse complement strand
CGTGAATTTCAACAGCCTACCTAGCACCGCCACTGCCCGCTCGAACGTTTACGCCCGAAGTTGTTCTGCTCGCGTCCGTTCTCCTGATAGTTGATGCCGACGAGGATCTGGTGGACGACCGTAGGGCTCTGCACCCAGGAGTAATCGGCCCGGAGCCGCCGGAACGTGTTGAAGTTCGTCCGCCCGAAGCTATCGTCTAGGATTCCCCCGGGGTCGCTCTCGAGCCGAGGAGCAGATCCGTGCATATAGAACGCCGCAATGCGGTGGTTGTCCGTGAAGTGGTGGTCGACCTTGGCCGTGAGGTCCCACGGCGTGAAGGTGCTCGACACGCTGCCGATGTGGTTGAGCTCGGGAGTGTCCCGGGCATTCGGCAGCGGCAGCAGCTGCATCACGTTGGCGGATACGCGGCTGAGCCGGCTCATCGGGATCTGGCTGTTCGCGAACGGCCGAAAACGAACATTCTGGTCAGCGTCGCGGAACTGGTCCTTCCGGTCGTAGAGCACGTTCAGGTCAGGGTGCGAAAAGTCGCCGCTCCGCATGGCGGAGGTAGGCAGGGTCAGGAAGTTGGTGGCGCTGCCGGTGGCGCTCTGCCGATAGTAGGCCAGCGTCGACCAGAAGAATGTGCGGTTTCGACCGTTATAGATCTTCGGGATGATAACCGGCCCGCCGCCCGCGATCCCAAATTCGTTGTTGCGGCTGTTGGGGCGTTCGGCCGCCTGCCAGCGGCGGGCGTTGAGGAACGAGTTGTTGTGCATGTTCCACGCCGAGCCATGGAATTCGTTGGTGCCGGACTTGGTCGCGTAGGTGATCATGCCGCCGCTGGAGCGCCCGTATTCGGCAGTGGTGTTGCTCAGCAGCATCTTGTACTCACCGATGGCCTCGACGCTGGGCTCGGTGGCCGTCGCAGCCTCGCCGACTCCGTTGTTCGTTGTCTCGGTCGAGAGGCCGTCGAGCAGGATGACGGTGTTGTTCGTCCGCGAGCCCGCGATGTTCCCTCGACCGTTCGTGTTGTTGACGCCCGGCGACAGGGCGATGTACTGATACGGTCGGCGCTTTTGGCCCTGCACCGGAATCGGTGCGTGGCGCATCAGGTTTTCCTCGATGGCCGCCCCGACGGTCGTGTCACGGGTCTCAAGCTGGGCCACGGCCGCGCTGACGCTGACCTGCTCGGCCACCGCCTCAACGTCGAGTTCCACGTCAAGCGTCGTTGCGGACGCCGTCGTCACGAGGACGCCAGTTGTGACGCTCGACCCGAAGCCCGCGGAAGACACGTGGACCTCATAGGTTCCGAATGGGAGGTAGAGCACGTACTGCCCCACTTCGTTCGCCTCCACATCATGAGTGACTCCGGTGGCGGGATTGACGACTTCGATCCCCGCACCGGGGATCACCGCGCCGGTTGTGTCGGTGACCCTTCCGTTGATCTGACCCTGCGTGGTCTGGCCCCACATGGGCGGGGCAAGGTTCGTCAGCAGAGCCAATGCCGCGACCGCGGCGAATGTCTTGAGCATGCAATTCTCCTTATGTTCCAAACTCCCTCAATCGATCGGCACAAGATGGCCGATTGGCTGTAGTGTATGCCAATTGAGCCGCAATGGATCAGGCCAAACGGCTTCTGCGAGAAAAAAGCCGCCCAAGTCTTGCGGGGTGGAACACTGTTTCGCGTGAAACTGGAACGCTGCGGATTCTTGCAAGGCGGGGCCAAGCGCAGGCTTGGCGCGGCCGGTGACGGGCGTCTCGGCCCGCAGAGAGCGGTGGGCAGGTCGGACGAGCACCCGTGCGAAGAACTGCCGGACGGGGCCAGCCCATAGACCCATAGACACGGCGCCGGATCTTAGCGTTTGCCAGTGGCTCTCGCAGGGGCCTGACGAACACTCGCCGGGTGTGGAGTTCAGCGCCAAGGTTCGGATGGTGGCAACCCTAGGGGCCAAGGCAGCCTGACGCAGGCTCGGTGACTCGGCGGAGCCCACCTAGAGCGCATGGGGCAGCCCACTTGCTTCTGCCACCTCCCTTTGGACAAGTCAACGCCCATAGGCGGAAAGGTCCCTGGATATGTGGCCCCTGCCCTACACTGTGCCACCGACGCCATGACAGGCTGGACAGGGTCGGCTTCTGTGCGGCGACGACGCTAATCCTCAACCAGCTCATTTGCCTTGCCGCTACATACCGCTGGCGGTCGCAGCGGGCGAGACGCGACGCAGAGGTGCCCCGCGCGTGCCAAGTTCACATTCAACGGCAGGTTCCGCCGGCGGAGCGGGTCGAGGGAGGGTTCAGCACGGCCCGCCGCGAGCCATGCGGGAGCGTCAGCCCGAGGTCGGAGAGTGGCTCAAGCTTCCGGCGGGTGCTGGCGTCTAACCGCCAAGCCTCGTCTGACGGGGAGGACTTGTTCGGTCGCACGTTCGGGATAGGAGCCCGTCGAGAGCGCCATCGCCATGGCTGCGTCCGATTCGGAGATCGATCGATGGTCCGTCGAAGCTGCGCAGCCCACAGCACGATCGGAGGCCACGGTAGCCTGTTCTTGCGCTGCCCTCACCCTGACTGCGAAGCGTCGTCCAACGACTCCGGTACCGAACGGGAATTCGCTGATGTCGGCGGAAGGGCCATCGATAGCTTTCCTGCTGTCCGCCGGCCTCCCTGTAAAGGCCTGACGTGCTCGGTCACGGCTTGGCTGTGCGGTCCGCACGCTTGGACGCAGCTACGATGAACCA
The DNA here is from genome assembly GCA_028819235.1 of Bryobacterales bacterium. Lineage (GTDB taxonomy): Bacteria > Acidobacteriota > Terriglobia > Bryobacterales > UBA6623 > VXMF01. Next base: position 18,819 of record JAPPMC010000170.1, on the reverse strand, counting down.
AGCGGGTCACCAGTGCGAATGCCCCCGTTCTACACCCGCTCGAGTCGCCGGCCCTGCAACGGCCAGCGATCCGTGCCGCCAAGGTTCCGGCGCTCCACGAGCCAGTCCCAACTGAGCGTGGGTTTGCGATCGCCGTTCCGGCTGGCCCTAGGGACTGTCCTCGCGTCCCTGTTGATCGTGACGGCGGGGCCGTTAGGCGCAAGTCCAGGCAACACCGATGACTTGATCAGCAAGTACGAGGAGTTCCTGCTTCTTCGAGCCAGTGACTACGAAGGCATCCCTGCAGCCAAGGCGGCCTTGGAAGGCAATCTGCTGGGCAGGTTTCGGAGGGCCGTACGATTCGCTCGGTCATTCGCATATGGTCGCCGAGGCGAACTGGCCTTCTACGCAAACAGCCCGGAGACGGACTCGCCAACCGGGGAGCCGCCGAACGGCGAATCCGACGGCGAATTCCATCGATTGTTCAACCAGACCGCGCTGACGCTGGCGTACGCGTACCACACGCCCGGGTCGGCGGATACCGAGAACCCGTACTACCAGAATCCAGACGTCCTGCAGCTGTACCTCTCCGTGCTCGACTACGCCTACAGTCGCGGCCTCACGGAAGACGCATGGCTGCCCGATCACGCGGGAAACGCTAGCCTCGACGCTCTGGAGCTAGGGCTGGTCCGCGCGTCCGGCGATTTCTCGGAAATCTCGCTGCGCCTCGGAGGTTACATCCAGAGCGTCTTCCTGATGCGCGGACCGCTCGCTGATTCGGGCCTGCTGGACAAGTACAGAGCAGTCGTCCGCAATTTGGTCGTGAACTGCGGGACGATGTACGGTGCCTTTTTCCTAGTCGCAAGGGCCGAAGCGGGCATCGCCTATCCGAACCCCCTGCCGGTCGAGCGCCAGTACCACCTCAATGCTGACGGGATGCGTCTATTCGTCGACTACTTTTGGCCGTACTACCTGCTTGTCGAAGATGCCGACGAGCGGAGCACGATGGCCGCGATCCTGTATCAGGTTATCGATACCAACATCGCGGCCAAACCCGGAGTGTACGGCACCTTCAAACCGGACGGTACGGGATTCCACCACGGCGCGGCCTATATCGGCGCCTATACTCCCTTCGCTCTGGAAGCCAGTGCGCAGTTGCTCTATCTGGCGAAGGAAACGACGTTCTATCGGAGCGAGAACGTAGAGACGGTCAAGACGGCGCTTGAGGTCTATCGGGTCATGATGCAGAAGTACTCGATTTCCGCGGCGCTTCGAGGGCGCTTGATCGGCGGAAGCGGAGAAGGCGTGTCCCGCGCCGTTTCCAAGGCGATGGCCTTTCTGGCTCACGCGGATGGCTTCGACGACATGGAAATGAAGGCACGCTTCGCTGAGTTCTTTGACGAGGGCCACTTTCTCGGTGAGGAGCTTCAGGCTCCGTACTTCGAGGGTTCGCGCGGACTTGCCATACGGGGCCTGGGCATCTACCGCCTGATCGCCGGACTCCAGCGCGCCACCGTCGAGGCGAGCAAGCCTCCGAATGGGGTCTGGATCAGGCCGTACGCCGCGGCAGGCTTCTTCCGGCGCGGGGACTGGCTGGTGACGGCAAAGGGCTTCAGCCAGTACTTCTGGGACTACGAGGGCAACTTGGACGCGAGAGAGAACAGCTTCGGTCAGAACTGGGCGTACGGATCACTGATTGTCTTCTCCGCGGGAAGCCCCATCAGCGAGCAAGGATCCGGCCTCGCCCCCTTCAACGGCTGGGACTGGTACCACGTACCCGGGACGACAGCGAGTCACTACATGCCGGAGAGGCGTTCCGAGTGGGCCTTGCGAGTTTCGCGCCGCGAGCAGGGAATCCGGCGACGGACGGTGCATCGCAATTACAACTCACGGACCTTCGTGGGCGGAGTGAGCCTGGGCGATCACGGCTTCTTCGTGCAGGACCTGCAGGCCGTGCCGTTCACGGCACCGACCGACCTGAGGGGCTGGAAGAGCTACTTCTTCGTTGGCGAACAGGTCCTAGCACTGGGAAGCCACATTCGCGGAGGCACGGACGCGGACGCGACGCACACCACAATCTTCCAGACCCGCCTCGAGAGCCCTGACACAGTCACGGCTGTCAACGGCGAGCTGCTGACCGGGCTCGACACCTTCCTGGAACACCCGACAGGTCCGGCCGTAAAGATGACGGACAGCGTAGGCAACAGCTTCTTCCTAGAAACCAGCACGGCGGCACTGGTGGTGTCCAGGAGCCTCCAGCAGAGTTTGTCCGAGGACTACGAGCCGACCGAGGGGGCATTTGCCACGGCCTATCTGAACCACGGAATCAAGCCTGAAGGGGACAGCTACCGCTATGTGCTCATCCCGGCCGATGCCGATATGACGGATCTTGAGCTTGTCGCGGCCGACCCGTCGGCGTACTACCAAGTGATCGACGAGACGAATATGCATCTCGTGCACTTCCCACAGCAGCGCATTACTGCCTACGCTTTCTACGAAGCGGTCGAGACGCCCGAAGACCAGCTGGTGCGAACCGTCAACCAACCCGCTACGGTGCTTCTGGAGCGGCAGGAACCGGAGGACGAAGTCGCGCGGGCGGAGGAACAGACGCCGGATGGGGCGGAAGCACATGTTCGACTGGTCGCGAGCGTCCCAGATATCGGATGGCAGTTCGACAGCGGCATCCTGACCGAGGGCCTGCCCTATGCGATGCGGAACTTTGCCTTCCAACGAGCTAGGGAACACACTCTCAGACTGCTGCTGCGCGGCACCTGGTGTCCAGACGAAGCGACGGCTCCGCTCGGGGCCGAGTGGATTTCCCTGTTTGGCCAGACGCTCTTGCAGCTGCCTTGCCGCGACGGGCTCGGAACGGAGATCCTGCTGCGAGCGTGCGAAGCCCCAGCTGCCGGACGTGAGACGGACGGCCAGTAAAGGGCCGGAACGCCCGCCCCGTTCGATGCGGCAGTGACCGGAACGGCGACGATCGCCTCCTCGCAGGCATCGGCGACCTGACCGCGGCGATGCCCGTTGGTGCGCGTTAGGCGGTCGACCAGCCCCTTGGCCGCCTCGACCGGTTCGTCTTGGACCGATCTCGCATGGCTTCCGCCATGCGTAGCGCTCGGCACCTCGCCCCTAGGGAGAATCCGCTGACCTCAGCGGCCAGATCGGCGAACGCCTGCGAGCCGCTGCGCTGTCCGCGGGCATCGCGCAGTCCTGCCGAAGTCAGATGTCGCAGTAGCAGGCCCCTCCGGTTTCTTGGACGCATTACCGCCTCGGGCGCGTGATGGGCGCAAGCGGCCGCCAACAGCGGCCAATTGCCGGGTGACTGTGTATTCGCGTATCACGTAGGCGGACCGCACCCGAGCCTCCTACACACCGCTGGACGCCTAGAATGGGACGAAGCCTCGATGACCGCCCCCAGAATGGCCGACTGCATCAACAGCACCTGTCCGTGGTCCGGAAAGCCGGTTCAGCCCGATTCCCTGACCATGTACGACGGCCAAGTAGTCGGGTTCTGCAACCCTGGATGCCGCGACAAGTTCGAACGGGCGATCCGACACTTCGAGAAGGCGCAGGCCGCACAACCAGACTCGATGCCTCGTTAACTGGAGCAAGCAGATTGCGTGCGGGCCGCGATCAGCCTTCACGGCAGGCGTTACTCGACAAGCACGCCTTCCCCACCGGAGGTATCGCGGGTGTGCTGCAGCGGCATTTCAGGCACGTTCTCAGCGACGTGGCGCACGACCCCAGCGATTCGATCCATGTGTTTCGGGCCTTGTCCCGTGGTGACTTTCCGCAAGATCTCGCTACAAGGCCCCTTCGGTCTCGGGGCCCAAGTCTAAAGCGCACCCGGTAGGCCCCTCAGGCCCGTTCGGCGGATAGCGGGGAAGCGGCGCTACGGCGGCAAGATGGAGAGATCCACGCCACACTCGGCCATCAGATCCTTGGCAGACTCGCCGAGCGGGTACTCAACGCTGTACACAACTTTCTCGATGCCAGCGTTGATGATCATCTTGGTGCAGATCAGGCACGGCGAGAACGTCGAGTACAGGGTGGCCCCCTTCACGGTGATGCCGTGATAAGCGGCCTGCACGATCGCGTTCTCCTCGGCGTGACTGCACAGGCAATCGCCCAGCCGAGTTCCGCTGTCGGCCATCGCGTTGCAGCGGGGACACCCGCCGTCATTGCAGTTCCTCGCCCCGCGCGGCGTGCCGTTGTACCCGGTCGAGATGATTCGGCGGTCCTTGACGATCACCGCTGCGACCTTACGCTTCATGCAATTGGAGCGCATGGCGACGATGCGCGCGATCTGCATGAAGTACTCGTCCCAACCTGGGCGCCCGGCCGTGACCATCCACTGCTTGACTACCGCGACTACTGAATCCTCAAAGTCCTCAAGGGTCCCGCCGTTGTGCAGCGTCGCGTCGGCCTCGCCCCAAGTCGCGCGCAGCTGCTGGCGGTGCGGGTCGGCGCTCTCCAGTTCGCGGTCCTCCAGCTCAGCGAACTCCCCGAGCGACACCGGCATGCGGTGCCCCCCCCTGGCCCTGACTCGCTCGTAGCGGACGTCTCGGGGAGCATCAATCCGCAAGAGTCGAAACTGGCCCCACTCCCGCAGCCGGCGCACCTCGTGGGGACTCCGGATGGAATCAATGACGTAGTGCTGGTCGTGCTGGAGTTTCCTGCAGATCCGGTTCGCAAGCTCGGCCGGCCCAAAGTCCGCGCGCAGCCGGTTGCCTTCGGCGATCAGGTTCTTGCGGTTTGCCGGACGGCCGGAAGCCGCCAATTCCTCGCGGATGACGTCTGACAGCGAGTGCTTCTGAAAGCCCTTTCGCTCAAGGATTCCGCAGGCGACCGTCTTGCCCGAGCCGTTGGTGCCCGTAAGTCCAATGATCATGGCCTCGTGCACCCATCGTAGCCCCGCGAAGCTCGACAACAGCGCTGTCCGGCAGGAGGCCGAACGGGGCAGCTCGACGGTAGGAATAGGGACCGAACACCTCGCAGGCGGTAGCTCAGCGGGCACGCCGGGGCCTGGTCGGATCAATCGGGCGCAAACGGCGGTAGGCGGCCGGCTCTCGCGCTATCGCGGGACGCAAAGCCGCCCGCCCGCCGAAACAAGGCATGATGGCTGGCCCCGCCGGGTATCCGCAGCCTAGAGGCCCAGAGGGGCACGTTAGTGACCTAGTGAATCCGCCCAGCATCCGTTCGATGCCGCGAGGTCCACCCGACTGTCCTCACATCGGTGAACCAGTGGCGCTCGTCGTACATTGGAGTCCGAGCCTAGACGAGGTGCCAAGTCTCGCTTTCGCGCATCTCGCGTGGTTCGGAGGGGCAAGGAGCCTTGCATGACAGTGCGCGCGCGCGTCAAGCCGGAAATGATCCGGTGGGTCCGCGAGGATGCGGATCTCTCAATCGAGGACGCGGCGAGAAAGGCGCAAGTTCGCGAATCCGCCGTTCGTGATTGGGAAGCTGGAACCAGCCAGCCCACCATCCGTCAACTCCCATTGCTCGGCAATGCCGCCGGGCGCCCTCTCGCTATCTTCTTCCTCGCCGAACCGCCTTGGAACTTCACTGCGCTCAGCGATTTTCGGAGTCTTCCGGGAACTCTGGCAGACGACCACTCACCGGCATTGCGGCTCGCTGTACGGCGGGCCTTGGAGCGGCGCGAGGTGGCGCTGGATCTGGCTGCGGAACTAAACGAGGACATCCCTGAATTAGCCATCTCAGCGACCCTTGGGGAGCCAGTCGGCGATGTGGCGCGACGGGTCCGGGCATTCTTAGGAGTGTCCGAATCTGAGCAGCGTCACTGGCACAGGCCGTACGATTCCCTGAACGGTTGGCAGCGGGCAGTGGAGGCGCGAGGCGTGCTGGTATTCCAAGCCTCCGGGATCGACATAGCTGAGGCGCGGGGCTTCTCAGCGACCGAGCAACCCTTGCCCGTGATAGTCCTCAATGTGCGCGACGCCCCCAACGGTCGCGTATTCGCACTACTGCACGAGCTTTGCCACGTGCTTCTCCGAAATGGAGGGTTCTGTGACCTGCGGGACCGCGCGTGGGACGTGCCCGAGCAGAATCCGATTGAGGTCTTCTGCAATGCGGTTGCCGGCGAGACTCTTGTTCCCACCGATGCGCTAGCAAGTTCGCGGGCAGTCCGCGCCATTCCGGCGGGAATGAACTGGAGCGCCTCCGGAATTCGGGCCCTCGCGCAGGAGTTTTCCGTCTCTCGGCAAGTGGCACTGCGCCGCCTCCTTGACGCTGGAAGGATCACTCTCGACGGATACCGCTCCCATATCGACGCAATGTTGAAGGCGCGGCACCAGCGAACGGACTCGCGGCAGACAGGCTTCATTCCGCCAGCCACCAAGGTTGTGAGCGGTCTCGGCCGCCCGTTCATCAGGTGGGTGCTCTCGTCCTACTACCAAGAGAGAATCACACTTCGAGACGTCGCCGCCCATTTGGGAGTTCGCCTGAAGCACATGGCCAAGATCGAGAAGACTGTCATGGGCAGGCCAGTGATGTTCGGCTGAAGCGCGCGTGTGAACGCTTGTCTCAGTCCCGCCCAGGCTGGGCTCCTGTCACGGCGGAGGCACCTGAAGTGAGAACGCATCGCCGCGGGGCGTCTGGCACTCTCCCAATGGGCCCCACGCCCTTGGGCGAACGTCTAGAGATGCCGGCGCGAATACGTTAGCGTGGGTGACGCCCTCGGCACTGAATACGGTATACAGCGCGGGTCGACTATCTTAGGAGCGCGTTGAGAGAGTTGGCTTCGGAGAGACCGTCAGCCATGGCTTGGAATCGCTTGGAAATCGTGACCGCCTCATTCGCGGCGGGCGGACCGGCTGTCGCGTTCGACCCGATTCGAGTACAGAAACTCCTGTTCTTGGTGGACAGGGAGGTTTCTGGGCGAATCGGGGGCCCCTACTTTGATTTCCGGCCGTACCGCTACGGTCCGTTCGACGCTGCCGTGTACCGTGTGCTCGGAGAATTGGAGAGGACGGGGCACGTGTGGATTAATGTCTCGGGACGTTACCATCGCTACCTTCTCACCGACTCCGGCGAGCGGCGCGGATTGAGCGTGCTCGACCACCTTCCCGACCCCGTCGAGACTTACATGCGGAAGGCGGCACGCTGGGTCCGATTGACTCCCTACCGACGGATGCTGTCGGCAATCTATCGCCGGTATCCCGAAACCGCGATCAACAGCGTCGTGGGCCATTTGGGGCCGCCGGGCCACAAGGAAGCCCAAAGCCCATTTGTTCGCGGCATGGCCCGGGCCTTCGACGTCGCGGGCACGTCGAATCGGACTTCAGATTCGCGCAAGCCTGCACGTTCCGACGAGGATGCGATCCATGATGCCTGGCGTACAGTCGGCGAGGAGTTGGAAGATGCGATGACGAGATTCGGCCGCACGGAGCACCTTTGGTGAAGCGGCGCCGGAGCCGCGGTTGAAAGAAGCGCCCCCAGCCCAACCCACGCCCACTTGCTCGCCCCGATCCCCAGCAATCAGCAGATCGTCCCTCAGCAGACGGCCCGTCTAACAGTCCAACCGTGCCCGACGTTGTCGGGAATCAAGTCGAGATCGCACATCGAATCGAATTCTCGTGTGGCCCGCTGCCTCCCCCGAAGACGATCGAAGGCTACGAAGCCATCGTTCCAGGTGCCGCCGGCCGCATCATCAGCATGGCGGACAAGCAGCTTGCGCACCGCCAGCATCTGGAATGAGAGCGGCTCCGCGCCAACGTGAAGCTTGAGAGCCGCTGCCAGTGCATGGCCCTCGGGATGATTGTTCCCGCCCTAGTTGTTGGAGGGGGACTCATTGCCGTGGGTGAATCGGCAGCGGGAGTCGCAAGCATCCTCTGCGCAGCAGCGGGCATCGGAGGAGTGTTCATTGCTCCCAAATGGAAGACCCGCACTTCTTCCCCAAGGTCCGCTCGCGGCAAGCCGGAATCGCCTTCTGGCCTTCCGGGAGTGCCCAAAATAGGGCCGGAGCTTGTGGACTGCCAGAAGCTGCCTGGCGAGAGGTCCCGTTCGGTCGACTGGCGGGTCCAGAATTCTGGCAGGTGTCCCGGCACGCCCCCTCCTCGACAACGTCCATCACGACTCGGGGCCCGGTACCGGATTCGCGGTCTCGCCCGATTTGCGACCGCCATCCAATCTCCGTCAAGAACGAACGGGAAGGAGCAGACGGCGACAGGATTTCGGGAGCTTGGTCCGTCTACCGACACGACCATTCCCTGGCGGCAGCTACCCTGTCGGCCGCTGCGAGGCGCCTCCCGACCGTCTTCCGCCGGGTACCCGAGGGGATTCCAGCCGCCTGCCAGTCCAAGAAGCAGGAACCGAAACCGCTCAAGTCCCTCCTCACCGCTGCCTCTGCGGCGGGACCCGAACCGCGAACTCGATTGCCGCACAGGGTGTGAGTTTCCTCCCGGTAATTGCTATGCGGCGCTCTCGCACGTCAATTGTTCGGATCCCGGGGCTTGGCGAACCGAGCAAACTCCTGCGTAGTCTGCAGCCGTGCCAGAGCGACGGGCAAGGTCGCATCTGAAGCATTTCGGGTCCGACAGGATCGTTTCCCGGGCTCGCCTCACGGTGGAATCACGCGGGTATTCCAGACGCGTTTCCGGATGAAGCACGACTGGATCGCATGCTAGCCTAGGGATTAGCCCGCCGTGTCGAATGGATCTGCCGGATATCCGGCAGATCGGCGAGGGCGGCACCGCGAATTGCACACCCCGGTCCGCAAAGGGGAAGGTCTGGCGCTGTTCCTGGCCCGCTCCGCCGAGGCGCCGCTGCACTGGCCCCCCAGAAGACACCGCAGCTCCACGGCTTGCCTCACGGCCGTTGATCCGACCACTGGACCAAGACCGCAATGGACAACTATCTGGCGTTCTCGCTGACACTCGGGGCGGTCGGGCTAGCGGCCGCGCTGCTGACTTTCGCATCCATCGGGCGGCACTCGCCCGGCAGTTCGGAGATGCAGCATGTGGGCGGGCTTATCCGCGAGGGCGCGATGGCCTTCCTGTTCCGCGAGTACAGGATCCTCGCCGTCTTCGTCGTGATCGTCGCGGCCCTCGTGGCATGGCAGCTCGGACCACAGATGGCGGCCACCTTCGTTGTCGGGGCGCTGTGCTCGGCGACCGCAGGGCTGGCGGGGATGGGCGCCGCGACGCTCGCCAACAGCCGCACAAGCGAGGCAGCCCGGAGCGGAGGCATGGCACCCGCGCTGACGGTGGCATTCAGCGGGGGGAGCGTCATGGGCCTTGCCGTGGCAGGCCTCGGCCTAGTCGGAGTGGGCCTTGTGGCGATCGTACTGCCCGGCGCCGAGAACGCGGTCTACCTGAACGGATTCGCGATGGGGGCCAGCTCCATCGCCCTGTTCGCCCGGGTAGGAGGCGGGATCTTCACCAAGGCCGCGGATGTCGGAGCGGACCTGGTAGGCAAAGTCGAGGCCGGCATTCCGGAGGACGACCCGCGTAATCCGGGCGTGATTGCAGACAACGTAGGAGACAACGTAGGAGACGTGGCGGGCATGGGCGCCGACATCTTCGAGTCCTTCGTCGGCTCGATGATCGCCACGCTAGCCATCGCGGCAACCATGTCCGGACCGGGACTTGCGGAACTGGCCGGCTCGCTGTCCGGAGACGACCTGCGGGGAGCCCTCATGGCGCTTCCCGTAGTGCTCGCCGCGGTGGGCATGGCGGCGTCGCTGGTCGGAATCTTGGCGATGCGGTTCCTAAAGTCGCTAGGGCCTGCAGCCGCGCTTCGATACTCCGCGTGGCTCAGCGCAGTGCTATTCCTGGCCGGAGCGCTCGGCACTGTGCGGTCCATGGGGATCGCGGCCGGGGCGTTCTGGGCCGTGCTGTCCGGCTGTCTCGCCGGAGCCGTCATCGGGTATGTGACGGAGTACTACACATCCATGAAGCCAGTTCGGCAGATCGCGCTGGCTTCCCGAATGGGTACGGCGACCAACATCATCGAGGGGCTGGCGGTGGGCTTCCGAAGTTGCGCCGTGCCCGTTGCGGTCATCTGCGTGGCGATCTACGTCGCACACCACTCTGCAGGGTTGTACGGAATCGGAATCGCCGCCGTGGGCATGCTCGCCACGGTGGGCATCACCATGAGCGTGGACGCCTACGGACCGATCGCGGACAACGCGGGAGGCATCTCGGAAATGTGCAAGCTTCCCGAGCGGGTCCGCGCGATCACCGACCGGCTCGACTCGATAGGCAACACAACAGCCGCGATGGGAAAGGGCTTCGCCATCGGTTCAGCCGCGCTGGCGGCGCTGGCGCTGTTCTCGGCCTACACGCAAGCGCTCAGCAGCGCGCGCGCTGAGGCTGGGCTTGGACCCGTCTCGATCCAGCTGACTTCCGCCGAAGTGGTGATCGGGCTGCTCTTGGGCGCGACTCTGCCGTTCCTGATCGCATCGCTGACCATCGAGGCCGTGGGACGGGCCGCCAGAAAGATCATCGAGGAAATCCGGCGCCAGTTCCGGGAAATCGCCGGGCTTCTCGAGGGACGGCCGGGCGTGGCCCCGGACGCGGCGACGTGCGTGGACATCGCCACGGCGGCAGCACTGAAGGAGATGGTGCTGCCCGGGCTGATCGCAGTCGTGGCGCCCGTGACGGTCGGTTTCGCCCTTGGACCGGAGGCCCTGGGCGGAACGCTCGCGGGCGCGACTGCCACGGGCGTCCTGCTGGCGCTATTCATGGCAAATTCCGGAGGCGCCTGGGACAACGCCAAAAAGGAGATCGAGCAGGGCAACATCGAAGGTGAGTCGAAGGGCTCGCAAGGGCACAAGGCGTCCGTGGTGGGGGACACCGTCGGTGACCCGTTCAAGGACACGGCCGGCCCGGCGATGAACATCCTAATCAAGCTGATGTCGATCGTCGCCCTGGTGATAGCGCCGCTGGTGGCCCTGTTGTAGGCTCGGTCTCCCGACCGACGCCTTCTGGTAGATTTGGAGATTGATGGCTGGGGAACGCCAGCGGCCCGGGCCGCCCGGCCCGCACAATCCGCCCGGTCGGGGCGCGGCCGGCATTCCGCCCCATCCCCAAACGTTGGACGGGGCAGCCCTCCTGCACCAGATGTTCCGGGTACGTCGGACGGCCTGGCAGGACATGCGGGCCTCAGAACGCGAGGCAGTGCTAGCAGAGGCAGAGGAATGCCTGGCCGAGATGGAGCGACGGCACCCGGCGGGCACGGGCCTGTTCTCGATGCTGGGCCACAAGGCCGACCTGATGGCCGTGCACTTCCGGCCGGATCTGGAGGAGGTCCACCGGGCCGAGATCGAGTTTGGGGCCCTTCGCCTATCCCGCCTGCTCGAGCCGACCGGCTCGTACGTGTCGGTGGTCGAACTGGGCCTGTACGACTCATCGGTGAAGCTCTACGACGAGCTTGAAGAGCAGGGCATCGCGGCCCACTCGGAGCAGTGGAACGCTCGCGTCCGGAAGCGCCTCGGGGAGCAATACGCAGCGATGGCCCCTAGGCTCGCGGGCGAGATGCCCGGGCACAAGTACCTCTGCTTCTATCCGATGGATAAGAAGCGCGGTGAGGCCATCAACTGGTATACGCGCCCCATCCGCGAGCGGTTGCGGATGATGCGCGAGCACGGTCTCATCGGGCGACGATTTGCAGGGCGCGTCAAGCAGGTGATCTCAGGCTCGATCGGATTCGACGACTGGGAGTGGGGCGTAGACCTGTTCGCCGACGATCCGCTGGTGTTCAAGCAGCTCATCTACGAGATGCGGTTTGACGAGGCCAGCGCTGTCTATGCCGCATTTGGGCCGTTCTACATCTCGCTCCGCCTGGCGCCCTCGGAGCTGGGGCCGTGGCTGGACGGACGGCGACCGCGCTTCGGGCTGTAGTCAGCGACCGTGGGCGCGGTCCGGCCGGGCTGCTGTAAAATCACACCAACGCGCGGTCCTTCACGCGCGGAAAGGTGGGCTTAAGCCTTATGCGCATGTGCTTTGCGACGGCGGTCGTTGTCGCGCTCGCGGCAGGGCCGTGTGTTGCGGCCGAGTTCACGCTGGCGTACGTTGGCCCGTCCGGGGGCGCGACGGTGAACGGCCTGCGGCTGGGAGTGGACGAGTCCAACGTGCAGGGCGAGTTTCTCGGGGTCAAGCTCACCCTAGTGCCCGCTGGCGGGGAGGTCCCGGAGGGGGCGATCGCCGTCTTGGCGGACGCGCCCGGGAAAGTGCGCGAGATCGCCGGCCGCGCGGGGTCGCGGCCGGTCTTCAACCTCACCGACACGAACGACGCCCTGCGCTCGGCATGCCTTCCCAACGTGCTGCACGTGATCCCCAGCGATGCCATGCTGGCCGACGCCGTCGGGCAGTGGTCCGGGGCAAACCCCGACCGCCCGGCGACGGCCGCTGCCTGGCACCACAAAGCAGTCAAGTTCGCGGCCCGTGACCTGAACCGGCGCTTCTTGGACCGCTTCGGCACGCCGATGGACGGCCAAGCCTGGGCAGGCTGGTTCGCGGCCAGGGCGGTAGGCGACACGCTGATGCGCGAGCCCGGGGCCGGGCCGCGCGAGCTCTTAGCCGCGCTGAAGGGCGCCGACGGCCTCGACGGCCAGAAAGGGGACCCGCACAGCTTTCGGGCCAGCGGCCAGCTGCGGCAGGGCCTCGTCTTCGTCAGCCCGGACGGCGATCTGCTCGGCGAGGCTCCCGTCAGGGGAGCGCCGGGCGGGCTCGACAGTCTGGGCAACTCCCCTTGCGAGTGAGAACTATGTTTCGAAGCATCCTACTGACAGGTCTGATCGCATCGCTTGCGACCGCAGCGCCCACACATCGGCTCTTCGTGAGCAATGAGGTGGGCGACTCCGTCACGGTGATCGACTCCCGCAGCGGTGAGGTCCAAGCAACGGTGACCGTTGGCGGCCGCCCGCGCGGTATAGGCTTCAGCCCGGACCGCAAGTACGTATACGTGGCGCTAGGCGACGACAACGCCATCGCGGTGATCGACGCCCAGACTCTCAAGGTCGAGCGCAAGATTCCGGCGGGCTCCGATCCGGAGGCCTTCGCCGTGCACCAAGACGGCACAATCTACCTCTCCAACGAGGACGAGGGGCTGGCCTCGGCTCTAGACCCGAGCACCGGCGAGATCCTGGCCGAGATCAAGGTCGGCCTCGAGCCGGAAGGTGTCGGCGTGAGTCCTGACGGCAAGCAGGTTCTGGTCACGAGCGAGTCTTCCAACATGGTCCACGTGATCTCCGTGTCCGAGAAGAAGCTGGTCGCCAACATACTTGTCGGTGCCAGACCGCGGGAAGTGGCGTTCAGCCCCGACGGCACGGTTTTCTGGGTCACTTCAGAGGTGGCCGGGCATGTGTCCAAAGTCGACCGCGCCAGCAACAAGGTAGTCGCTGTAAACAACCGCCTGCGCCGGGAGATCAACCCACGCGTAAAGCCGAAGGGGGTCCTCCTCAGCCATGACGGCTCCCGCCTCTACATCTCGCTCGGGCGCGGCAATGCCGTCGCGGCGCTGGACCCCGACACGCTGGCCGTTCAGGCAACCGCCGAGGTGGGCGTGAGGGCGTGGGGTCTGGCACTTTCGCGTGACGGCAAGCGGCTGTATACGGCCAACGGGCCGGACGCCACGGTGTCGGTCGTGGACACGGAGTCGATGAAGGAAGTCGCCACGATCCCGACCGGAGAGATGCCGTGGGGCCTGGCCCTCGATGACTAGGTTCCTGGTCGGCGCACTGGCTCTGGTCGTCATTGCGGCGCCAGCGGGCCTCGCTGAGACCGGGCAGATCAGTCCGCTAGAAGCCATCGGCTGGAAGTTGTTCTTCGACCCGCTGCTTTCGAAGCCGCGCAACACCTCCTGCGCCACCTGCCACATCCCGGAGGAGGGCTTCGAGTCCGGCGTGGCGCTGGGAGAGGGAGCCTACGGAGACAGACTTCCGAGGAGCGCCCCCACGGTCGTGAACCTGGCGGAGGCGCAGTTCTTCTTCTGGGACGGCAGGGCGGCATCGCTTGAAGAGCAGGTGAAAGGCCCGATCGAGAACCCGATCGAGATGGACCTTTCGCTGGAGGAGGCCGCCGAGCGTGTGCGAGAGACGCCGGCCTATGCTGCGGCGTTCGCTAAGGCGGGCGTTCTTGAGATCACCATCGAGGAGGTCGCGGGTGCGATCGCGGCCTTCGAGCGCGGGCTGCGCACCGGCCCCGCGCTCTACGACAAGTGGCTGGAGGGGGACCGATCGGTGTTCGACGAGGCGCAGGAGCGCGGGCGGATGATCTTCTTCACGCGCGGGCAATGCGCCACCTGCCACTTCGGGCGGAACTTCTCGGACGGAATGTTCCACAACATTGGCACGGGAAGTGCCGAGGACCCGGGCCGGTCGGCCATCAGCGGCGACGACTACGACCTAGGGGCATTCAAGACCCCGGCGCTGCGGAACTGGAAGGGGCGAGAGCCGTTCATGCACGACGGGCGCTTCGAGACCATAGACGATGTGCTTGACTTTTACAACGAGCCCAAAACCGAGGCGCTTGGCCACACCGAGCTGGACCCGCTCGGTCTGAGCGACCAGGACCATGCCGACGTCAAGGCCTTCCTCGAGACGCTCAACGGCACCTGGCCCGATCTCGCGCCGTACGAAGCAGCTTGGGACTCTCTTCTCTGAGGCTGTCCGGGCAACTCTGGTGAGCAATCTGTGAGCCTGATCCCTAGCGAGCAGGCCTGGCGGCGCTGGATCGGCTGGGCAGCTTTCGGGGCCTCGACCGCCAACTTCGTCTCCATTGCCCTAGCGCATTCCATCCTGGGCGCGGGTATCCTGCTCCTTCTGCTAAGGCCGAAGTCGGTGCGCGCCCCGCACATCGCCTGGCCGATCTTGGCCTTGGTCGCTTGGACGCTACTGGCCACGGCAGCTTCGGATGCTCCTTCAGCAGCGCTGCCCCAGATCAAGAAGTTCTTCGTGCTGGCGATGCTGCCGCTGGCCTATACCGCCTTCCGCGGACTGGAGCAGTGCCGGCGCGCGGCGGAGGCATGGATCGTAGTCGTGTCCGCGTCCTGCCTGGTGGCCGTGGGGCAGTTCGCCAATTCGGCGGCGGCCGTGGGCTCGCTGGGCGCCGAGTTCTACGGCGCCTATGTCGACGACCGGATCACCGGGTTCCAGAGTCACTGGATGACGTTCAGCCAGTCCTCAATCCTCGTCCTTGCCGTTCTGGGTGGATGGCTGCTGTTCGGGAGGCGCCGCCCGGGGCGGGCCGTTTGGGCGGCGGCAGGCGGAGTGGTCTGCCTCGCTCTTCTCCTGAGCTTCACCCGCAGCGTCTGGCTTGCGGTCGTGGCCTGCGGCCTGTACGCGCTGGCTGTCCTCAGGCCAAGGGCACTGCCGCTCGTCCCGGTGGCGCTGGTGGTGGCGTACCTGGCCGCGCCGGACGCACTGCAACAAAGGGTCCGATCCATCCGCCCTGAGGCGAACCAAGCCCGCATCGTGATGTGGCGCACGGGCCTGAACATGATCGCCGAACGCCCGCTCACGGGAGTCGGCCCGGAGCGTGCCGGGCCGCTCTTTTCCGAGTACCAGCCGAAAGACATCGAGGAGCTTCCGCCCGGCTTCTACGGGCACCTGCACAACGTGTTCGTGCACTTCGCCGCCGAGCGCGGCATTCCGGCCGCACTGATCGTGCTGTGGCTCTTCGCGCAGGTCCTGTGGGACATGCGGGCGGGCCTGCGACGGATCCCACCGGTTCCGGGCGACCGCCGATTCCTTATGCACGCCGGGGGCATGGCGACGCTGGCGATGGGGGTCTTGAGCTGCTTCGACGTGTCGCTGGGGGACAGCGAGGTGCTGGCGGCCTATCTCGCGGTGGTTGCGATTGCCTACCGCGGGCTGGAGGCGACGCCCGCCGCACCGGCGCTCCGGTAGCGCGGTCACACCGGACGGCTCTGGCATGATTGTCAGGAGGAACCATGGAATTCAAGCTCCAACCCGGCCAACTGCATGAGGTCAACGCAGATGCGGCGATCGGCTTCGCCTACGACGAATGCGCCGATGGGTCTTCTTGGGACGCGCGCTGGGACAAGGCGACGGGCGGCCTGGCGGGGGACATCGCATCGTCGAAGGAGTTTGGGGGCAAGCGCCACTCTGCGCTGCTGATCCACCGGCCGTCGGGACTGCCGGCAGACCGGCTCGTGCTGGCTGGCTGCGGGAAGCAGTCCGACCTGACGCGGGTCCGCCTGAAGGAGGCCGCCGGCGCGGCCGTCAGGCGTCTGGGCGCTGCACGCACCGAGACGCTGGCCGTGGAGGTGCCTGCAGGACCCGACGCCGGCTGGGCAGTGCGGGCGATCGTCGAAGGTGTTGCGGCGGCGGCCGACGAGCCGGACGCGCACAAGAGCGCCGGTCGCAAGGAGCGGTCGATCAAGACGGTCCTCCTGCTCGGAGCGCCCGGCGCAGAGGCGGACGTCCAGAGATCGGCGGCGATCGCGGAGGGCCAGCGTCTGGCCCGCGAACTGTCGAATGAGCCCGGGAACTTGCTACCGCCCAAGGAACTGGCTGCCAGGACCGTGCAGCTTGCCGAAGATCTGCCGCTGACCTGTGAAGTGCTCCACGAGCAGGAGCTGAGGGATTTGAAGATGGGAGCTCTGCTGGGCGTCGCGCAGGGCAGCAGCCAGCCACCGGTGATGATCGTCCTGCGCTACCAGCCGGAGGGCGAGAGCCAACAAGGTGCGCATCTAGGGCTCGTCGGCAAGGCTGTCACGTTCGACACGGGCGGGATCTCAATCAAGCCGTCCGCCGACATGCACTACATGAAGCACGACATGGCGGGAGGGGCAGCAATGATCGGCGCCATGCTGGCGATCGCGCGCCTGCAGCCGAAAGTGCCGGTGACTGCCGTAGTCCCGAGCGTCGAGAACATGCCGGGAGGACGCGCGCAGCGGCCAGGGGACATCGTCACCACTCGCAGCGGCAAGACAGTCGAGGTGCTCAACACGGATGCGGAGGGAAGACTGATCCTGGCCGACGCGCTGACGTACGCGACGGAGCTGGGATGCACCCATTTGGTGGACGCGGCTACGCTAACGGGGGCGATTGTAGTCGCGCTGGGGTGGACCCACACGGGGCTTTTCGCGAACGACGAAGACTGGGGGGACGCAGTCCTTGCGGCCTCGCGCGGCGCGGGCGAGCGCATGTGGCCGATGCCCTTGGGAGAGTCGTACTCGAAGCTGCTGGAAACGTCCGTCGCCGATGTCGCCAACATCGGGCCCCGCTGGGGCGGGGCGTGCACTGCCGCCGCCTTCTTGCAGCACTTCGCAGGCGACACGCCGTGGGTCCACCTGGACATCGCGGGAACGGCGTGGCACGAGAAGCGACCGACGGACGCGCCTCCGGGGGCCACGGGTGTCGGCGTGCCCACGATGACCGAACTGGCCATGAGCCTGTAGTCCGGCGGGACTAGTCGCTTGACCGGCTGCGGCTCTGACTCGTGGTCCAGAGTCTGCGGCTGTCTCTACGGGCTTTGAGCGCCTTTGCCCCACGCAAAGCGAGGCCGGAAGACCTCGACGCTTGGCCCGCGGCAATCGACACCGCGCTATCGGTAGACCTCGACCAGCGCTCGGTAGGGGCCCGCACGACGCGCAGCCGCAACGGGTCTCGGGGTGAGGCCGGCTGTGTGCTGCGCACAAAAAACCAGTTTGGGCGTAGCTGCGGACACTGCACGGCTGTTGGCGTGGTTCGGCTCCAGACTGATGCGCGACCGGTCGAGCCTCTTGATGGGTGGGCCGGAGATCAGCTCCGTCCTACGGGGGCGAACTGTCGACCTTCGAAGCCTTGCGCTGCTGGAACTGCTAGCTGTGTCTGGCCCTTGAGCGTCAGAGCGCGGACGTCTCCCACTGTTGGCCAGATCTGACCAGCGGGCATCATTCGATTCCGCCGAAACGAGTGCCGTTGGATGGGCGACAAAAGCGCGCGACTCGTTCGCCTCCTAGCGCACAAGTGGACGCATCAGGCACGTCTGAGGGTTCGACCAGATGTGCTTGGCTGCAGCTGGCCTCCCCCCTACTGCTCCGCACGTCGGCGCACGGGCGTCGGCGGCAATTGCCGGAGGCTTGGAGAGGGTCGGCATTACTCCAGGGCACGTATCATGACCCCGAAGTGCCGCCTGCCTCCGGAAAGAAGAGTGCTTCGGTCGAGCCATCGAATCCGTTCGTTCCCGGCCGGGGCGTGCTTCCACCCTTCTTGGCTGGTCGGGAGCCTGAACAAGCGCTGGTTCGCGGCCTCCTGCGCGAGCTTGCAGACGGGACACCGTCCGGCACGGACGTCATTCTCTACGGACCGAGAGGGAACGGCAAGACTGCGTTGCTTGAGTGGGCCCTACGCGAGGCAGAGAAACGCAAAATCGGTGTCTTGGACATCGGCCTCGGTGAGTCCGAAGCCGAATACTCGTATGGTCGCGAGCCATCAGCGATGTCCCGCTGGCTCCGAGCACTGAGTGGCTTGTCCGTCCTAGGGGCCGCAATCAAGTGGCGCGAGATGCCGATGGACAGGATCCCCGCCGTGCTAGGACGCAGAGCCCGCAAGGGACCACTGCTGGCGACCGTCGACGAGGCTCAGACACTGACACTTCCCTTCGGCAGGGCCCTACTCTCCGCCGCGCAACGTTGCCGGCGCAGACAGCTTCCTGTGATGCTGCTTCTTGCCGGAACGCCTGACCTGCCGCGCCATCTCAATGCCATTGAAGCTACCTTCTGGGATCGTGGCCGACAGCTGCCCGTCGACCGGTTGGGGCCGGACGCATCGGTTGATGCGATACAGATTCCGATAGAAGAGCGCGGTCGCTCGATAGCTCGTGCTTGCGCCAAAACCCTTCGTGCTCCTTATATATGGGCAAACCGGAC